>JBBIUI010000001.1:0-89872 GCA_037440385.1 Rhodocyclales bacterium
AGCGGCAGCGGCATCCCGCTCGCGTTGCCGCCGGTCAGCGGAGGCGGTTTCGTCGCGATCGGCGGGACCGGCGTGGTGCGTGGCCAGATGCTCTGGACCACGACCGCGGACATGGATCTGCACATGTTCACGCCTGACGCCCAGGAAGTGTATTTCGGCAACACCGTGGTCCATTTCCCGACCGGCGCAGCGACTGCGACCGCGACGCTCGACGTCGACAACACGGCAGGCATCGCTCACCCGACGGCGGTCACCACTTTCGACGGCACCCTGCATGCGGTGGAGAACATCCAGGTGACCGGTACGTCGGTGCCGGCCGGCAACTACACCTTCTTCGTCCGGAACTTCTCCGGCGCGACGACGGCGCCCGTGCTGCTGGTCACGGGGGATTCGGGCGTGACCTCGCGCCGGTACGACATTCCGTCCTTGACGGGCGGTGCGACCTCGTCCAATTTCATCGTGACCCGCTCGGCGGGCGGTACGGCGAGCTATTCGCCGCCGTGATCGCCGCGCAGCAGCCGCTCACGGCACCTCCGAGCGGTGCATGCGCGCGCGCACCGACGCGGCGTGGCGGGCGAGGAAGGCCGAGCCGGACAGCCGCTCGTACCTGCGCGGATTCGGCAGCATGACCGCGAGCCGGGCCGCCTGCTCGGGGCCGAGCTGCGCGGCGGGCACCCCGTAGTAGTGCCGCGCGGCGGCCTCGGCGCCGAACACGCCGTCGCCCCATTCCACGACGTTGAGGTAGATCTCGAGGATGCGGCGCTTCCCGAGCACCGTCTCGAGCATCAGCGTGATGACCGCTTCCTGCGCCTTGCGCCAGGGCGTCTTGGCCGGGCTCAGGAACAGGTTCTTGGCGAGCTGCTGCGAGATCGTGGAGCCGCCGGCCACCACGCGTCCCCTGCGCCGGTTCTTTTCCAGCGCCTGCTGCATGGACTCCCAGTCGAAGCCTTCGTGTTCGACGAAGCGGTCATCCTCGGCCGCGACCACGGCGCGCTTGAGGTGGATCGAGATGCGGCCGTAGGGCACCCATTGCTGCGACAGCCGTGCGCGGGCGTTTGCGGCGCGCAGCTCGTCGAGCCGGATCTGCATGAACCGGGTCATGCCGGGATCATGGTAGCGCCACCAGACGATGTGCGCGAAGAACCAGCCCTGGTAGGCGGCGAGCCCCAGCACCAGCGCGATCGCGACACGCCGCAGCCAGCGCCAGATCGCACGCATCAGCATGCGCGCTGCCCGCCCGCTGCGACGCTTGCGAGGCTGCGGCGGCGCGCCGCGCCGCGGGGCGCTAGCCGCTCGCGCGCAGCCATGCGAGCACGGGCGCGGTCTGCGGGCGCACGCCGCGCCACAGCAGGAAGGATTCGGCGGCCTGCTCGACCAGCATGCCCAGCCCGTCGGCCCGTTTCGCGACGCCCTGCCTGCGGGCGAGGTCGAGGAACGCACGCGCGGCCGGCCCATACACCAGGTCGTAGGCGAGGCCGGCGGGATCGAACACGGCTTCGGGAAGCTGCGGCGGCGCGCCGGCGAGCCCCGCGGAGGTCGCGTCGATCACCAGCTCGAAGCGGCCTCCCGCGAGCGCGGGCAGGCCCAGCGCTTCGAAACCGTCCTCGGGCAGCTCGACGGCGAGCGCAGCGGCGGCCGCCGCGAATTCCTCGCGCAGCGCCTGCGCGCGGTCCTCGCTGCGATTCGCGAGGACCAGCCGGCGCGGCGCGGCCGCGAGCAGCGGCAGCAGCACGCCGCGCGCGGCACCGCCCGCCCCGAGCAGCAGCACGCGCCGGCCCGCGATCGAGTAGCCCAGGTTGCCGCAGATGTCCGCGATCAGCCCGGCGCCGTCGGTGTTGTCCCCGAACAGGCCCTGCGCATCGAAGCGCAGGGTGTTGACGGCGCCGGCCGCCTGCGCGCGCGCCGAGCGCCGGTCGGCCAGACGCCACGCTTCCCGCTTGAACGGCACGGTCACGTTGGCGCCCCTGCCGCCGGCGGCGGCAAAGGCATGCAGCGCGGCGGCGAACCCGTCGAGCGGTGCGGCCAGCGCCTCGTAGACGATGTCCTGCCCGGTCTGGCGCGCGAACGCGGCGTGGATCGCCGGCGACCGGGAGTGCGCGACCGGATTGCCGAACACCGCGTAGCGATCACTCATGTGCGCATGTCTTCGTCATGTCGCTCAGTCCGAGGACAGCCGGTCGGCGCTGGTGAAGGTCCAGGTGCGAGTGATGACCAGGATGTCGACGTCGCGGCGCAGTTTCGACGGGAAACTGCCGTAGGGCGCGCCCAGGCGCACGATGCGCCGCGCGGCGTCGTCGAGCACCGGGTGACCGGACGAACGGTTGATCTCGATGGTGTCGATCTCGCCGTCGGCACGCAGCGCCACGCTCATCACCAGGCTGCCGTAGAGCTTGCCGCGCGCAGAGTCCGGGTAGTTCAGGTTGCCGATGCGCTCGACCTTCTGGCGCCAGTCCTCGACGTACTGCGCTTCGACCGCTTCGGCGACCCGCGCGCCGACGAATTTCTTGCGCGGACGCTTTCCGTACTCTTCCGTGCGGCGCGAGATTTCGGCTTCCATGCGCGCCATCGCGAGCGCGGTGCGCGCGAGATCCGCACCGCTGGCGACCTGGGCGGGTTCGGGCTGTTCGGGGCTGCGCGGCGCGGGCGCGGCAGATACGGGCGAGGGCGCTTGTGCGGCGAGCACCGGCCGGCTCGCTTGCGCCGTGCGCTGCGGCTGTCGCGCCTCGACGAGCGCCGTGCCTTCGGGCGGTGCGGGCAGCGCCGGCAGCGGGCTCTTCGGGCGGCGCTTCTCATCGGTGTTGCCGCCCGCGTCGAGGTTCGCCTGGGCGCGCGCCTGCGGCCTGGCCGGGCGGGTCGCGCTCTTGCTATTGACGAGCACGACCTCGAGCTGCGTGTCACGCATCTTGTTGAGCGCGATCTCGGGCAGCCGGAACCGGATCGACAGCACGATGGCATGCAGCGTCAGCGAGGCGAGCAGCGCGATCTTCAGCGCGCGAGCCTGGCGGCGCGTCACGGGCACGCTCGCGACATCCGGCAGCGAGCGTGTCGCGCAGGCCGGTGTGCGTCGCAGCACCATGCGGATCTTCGGCATCGGCCGCGATCTTACCCCGCTGCGCCGGTGCGATCGATGACTCCGGCGGGCGGGCGCTCGGGTGACGCCTCGAGGAAACGCGCGCGCGCCTCGAGCGCGAGCGGATCGATGTCCTCGATCGCCACGCGCACGCGCGTGCCCGGCTCGAGCGCGGGAAGCGAAGGCACCCGCAGCACCAGGGGCGCGCGCTCGAGGCGCACCAGCTGGCCGCGCAGTACGCGGCCCTCCGGCCGGAGTTCGCCTTCCTGCTCGAGCCAGCGCAGGCACCAGTAGCGCTCCATGCTGCGCTGGAATTCCGCGTAGGCCGCATAGGTCAGCTCGAAATCTCGCATCGCGGCCAGCAGTGCTTCGGAGCGCGCGGGAAATGGCGGCGCCTCGCCGCGCACGTGCGCGAGCAGTTGCCACTGATTGACCAGATCCACATAACGGCGCAGCGGCGAGCTGGACCAGGCGTATTGATCCACGCCGAGCCCGTCGTGGGCCGCGGCCACCGTGGTCATGCGCACCTTGCCCGCGCTCTGCGCGCGGTAGATCGCCGGGACGCCGGCCCGGTCGAGCGCCGCACCCCAGGTACTGTTGGCGACGATCATCAGCTCCGCGACCAGCTTGTCGAGCGGAGAGCCCCGCCGGCGCGGCGTGATCGTGACGCGGCCCTCCGGCACGCTCCAGTCCACCGAAAAGGTGTACTCGAGGGCCGCTGCACCCGCGGCCGGCTTGCCGCGGCCGGCCTCGAGCACCACCGCCAGCTCCCACAGCCGTGCGAGTTCCGCGCCGAACGGGAAGTCGAGCGCTCCCGCGGCGAGCGCATCTTCGCTGAACAGCGGTTCGACGTCGTGGTGGCGCAGATTGGCGGCGATGCGCACCCGCTCGACGCAGGTGTGCCGGGAACGCACGGCGAGGTCGGGTCCGACCTCCAGGTACAGCGACAGCGCCGGGCATTCGCGCCCGGCGGCCAGCGTGAAGCGATCCACGACTTCTTCGGGCAGCATCGTGAATTTGCGGCCGGGGATGTAGACCGTCGACAGCCGGCCGCGCGCGATCGCGTCGAGGCTGGAGCCGGGAGCGAAGCCCAGGCCGGGCGCGGCGATGTGGATGCCGATGCGCCAGCCTCCTGCCGGCGACGCGGACACGGAAAACGCATCGTCGATCTCGGTCGTCGCGGCGTCATCGACGCTGAAGGCGTGCGGCTCGGCGAGCGGCAGCCCGTCGGGCACGACCGGCTCGTCATACGCAGCGAAGCCGGTGCCGGCCGGAAAATATTCGAACAGGAAGCGGCCCAGGTGGAAATCGTGGATCGACGCGATGGCGCCGCATCGTTCGAGCAGCCTTGCGGCGTGCAGCCCGGTTTGCGCGCAGGCCAGCTCCAGCGCCTTGGTCTCGATGCGGTTGCGGTCCGGCCGGTACAGCAATGCCGGCAGCATCGGCTCGAATTCCTGCGGCAGCCGCCGCGCGGCGAGTTCGGCAGCCATCCGCTCGATCGCCAGCACCGCCCGCCGCTTGCGCTCCAGCCCGGCGAGCGCGGCCTGCAGGATCTCGGGCGGAGCCTTGCGGAAGCGCCCGCGGCCCTTGCGGTGGAAATGGATGGGCGCGCCATGCACGCGCAGCAGGATCGCCGCCGCCTCCGGCGTGCCGGGCTCGTGCCCATAGTATTCGCGCGCCAGTTCGAGGAATCCGAACTCCCCATCGGCGCAGGCTTCCCACAGGAAATCGATGTCGATCGACTCGGCCTGCGCTTCGGCGCCCTCGAGCAGACCTTCGATGCCCGGGTGCTCGAAGCGCAGCAGCACGTTCGCGGCCTTGACCTTCGCGCGCTTGCCCGAGGCCAGTTCGACCTGCAGCGACGTGTCGTTGTCCGCGAGCACGGCGGCGCAGCGAAATGCGCCATCCTCCTCGTACAGGACGTTCATCGTCGCAGACGAGGCGAATCCGGCCGGCGGGCGCGGGCGATGCGCAGGGTGTTGTCCATGACGTAGCCCTGCGCGCGCCGGTAGGGTGCGAGATCCTCCTGCACCGCGGTTGCGAGCCCCGCCCGGGTTTCCTCCGGCAGCCTCGCCAGCGACCATGCGGCGCCACCGGCGAGATCGAGGAAGCCCTGCCAGTAGGCGGCGGCATCCGGGAAGCGGCTTTCCAGAACGAAGCGTTCGATGCGCACGTCCGCGAAGCCCGCGGCCGTGAGCGTCGCCTGCAGCACGGCCGGATCGCCGAAGCGGAACACCGAGGGACGGCCGAGCCTGGGCGGGGGCAGCCGCCGGCGCAGGCAGGCGAGCGCGCAGGCCACGAGCGGCACCTCGTGAGCCTCGCCCCAGACGGACAGTGCCGCACTGCCGCCGGGCCGGAGCACGTCGAACATCTGCGCCGCGGCAGCTGCGGCGTCCGGGAAGAACATCAGCCCGAGCCCGCACAACACGCGATCGAAGCTCGATACGCGAAACGGGAGGTGCTGCGCGTCGGCGGCGACACAGGCCGGTGCGGGATCGTTCGTCGCGCGAGTGCGCGCGAGGCACAGCGCGAGCGATGCGTCGGCGAGATCGGCTGCCACGGCGAGCCCAGCGGGGCCGACGCGCCGCGCAGCCTCCGCGGTCAGCGTGCCGGGGCCGCTGGCGACGTCGAGCACGCACTGGCCGCTGCGCAGTTGCGCTGCGTCGAGCAGCGCATCGCCGGCCGCGGTACGCGTGTGCGCCGCGTCGGCATAGCGGGCCGCGATCAGGTTGTAGCCCGCCCGTTCGATGCCGGCGATCCTGGCATCTGCGGCCGCACGCTGTTGCGGCACGGCGCTCACGGTCCCGCGAAGCGCACGATCTCGTCGAGGTACTCGGCCCAGTGCGCGAAACCGTGCTCGCCGCCCTCGATGACGGTCTGGCGCGCACCGGCGTATTTCGCCACCGCGACACGGTAATCGAGCACCTCGTCGCCGGTCTCGACCATCAGCCAGTAGCGTTCCGGCCGCGTGATGCGGGGCACCTCCAGCGCCTCGAGTTCGGCGACGTGCCCGCGGGTGAATTCGAAGCGCTCTCCGGTGTGGTAGTTCGTCTGTGTTCCGACGAGCCCGGCGAGCGGGGTGATTCCGATCACGGCCGGGTTGACGAGCACCGCGCGCAGCCCGTGGCGCTCGGCGAGATAGGTCGCGTAGCACCCGCCGAGCGAACTGCCGATCAGTGTGACCGGCGTGCCGCTTGCCTCGATCTCGCGCTCGGCGGTGCGAATCGCCTCGCGCGGCGACACCGGTAGTTGCGGGCAGCGCAACGATGCGCCGAGGCCGCGCCGCTCCAGGTACGCACGCAGCGCCACCGCCTTGTGCGAGGCGGGAGACGAACCGAAACCGTGCAGGTACACGATCATGGTGACGTCCAGCGCACGAGGCCGGTGTAGGCGGTCGCGAGCACGATCAGGCCGAAGGCGATGCGATACCACGCGAACGGCGTGAAGTCGTGGTTCGCGATGTAGCGCAGCAACCAGCGCACGCACAGGAAGGCCGACACGAAGGCGGCAGCCGATCCGGCGGCGAACGTGCCCAGATCGGCCGGATCGAACAGCGCGCGGTGCTTGTAGAAATCCCACACGCCCGCGGCCACCAGCGTGGGCACCGCGAGGAAGAAGGAGAACTCGGTCGCGGTGCGCCGCGACAGCCCGAACAGCATGCCGCCGATGATCGTCGCACCGGAACGCGAGGTGCCCGGAATCAGCGCGAACGCCTGCGCGATGCCGACCTTGAGCGCGTCGCTCCAGCGCATGTCATCGACCGAATCGACGCGGATGCGATGGTCGCGCCGCTCGGCCCACAGGATCACGAAGGCGCCGGCGATGAAGGCGATCGCCACCGGCAGCGGCCGGAACAGCGCCGCCTTGATCAATTTTCCGAACACCAGTCCCAGCAGCGCGGCGGGCAGGAAGGCGATCGCCAGATTGAGCGCGAAACGCCGCGCCGCCGGGTCGCGCCCGATGCCGGCGATGGCATGTGCGAACCTCGCGCGGTACTCCCAGACGATGGCCAGCATCGCGCCGGTCTGGATCACGATCTCGAAGATCGTGCCCTTCTCGTCGTTGAAGTCGAGCAGGTCGCCGGCGATGATCAGGTGTCCGGTGCTCGACACCGGCAGGAACTCGGTCAGCCCTTCGACGATGCCCAGCGCCAGCGCCTTGATGAGAAGGATGGGATCCATGACCCGTGCAAAAATGGCGGATTATACGGTGCGCCGCCGCCCAAACCGCTAGCGCGCAGAGGACGGGGCGAGGATCAAGGTCAGTGCGCGGCTGCCGACCTTCAGCTCGCGTGGCTCGTAGGCAATGCCGCCGACGCGCAAGTCCTGTTCGGTGAGCGTGTAGACGGGGAATTCCCCCAGCACCTGCTCGGTCAGCCAGCCGCCGATGCGCGAGACCGTGCCGGCATAGCGCTCGGGAACGCCCTCGAGGCTGACGCTGTCCGCCTTCGGCTCGCGCAGCACGATCGCACGGGTGGCGGGGTCGAACGCGAGCCGTCCCGAGAGGACCGCCGAGCCCTTGAGCGCGCCGCCCATCATCGGTCCGCCGAGCGAGACCTGCATCGCCGTGCGCACGCGGTGGGTCGCCGGTTCGAGTGTGATCTTCGGCTCCGACAGCGCGACCTCGAACACGGCGAGGAAGCTGCGCACGCCGCCGTAGCGGCGGGCGACGATCTCCTGCAGCTGCGCTTCGCTGACGGTGATCTCGCGGCTGGGCGCGAGCGCCGCGCAGCCCGCCAGCGACAGCGCGAGTGCCAGCGGCACCAGCCATGATCGGACGTCGGGCCGCATCATGCGCGCCGGTACACTTCGCCGCCGGAGCGCACGAATTCCACCGCCTTGGCTTCCATCGCCTGCTCGATCGCGGCCTGCTCGCCGATGCCGTGCCGCGCGGCGTACTCGCGCACGTCCTGCGTGATCTTCATCGAGCAGAAATGCGGCCCGCACATCGAGCAGAAATGCGCGAGCTTCGCCCCTTCCTGCGGCAGCGTCTCGTCGTGGAAGGCGCGCGCGCGGTCCGGATCGAGGCTCAGGTTGAACTGGTCCTCCCAGCGGAATTCGAAGCGCGCCTTGGACAGCGCGTTGTCGCGAACCTGGGCGCCGGGGTGGCCCTTGGCCAGATCGGCGGCATGCGCGGCGATCTTGTAGGCGATGATGCCCTCCTTGACGTCGTCCTTGTCCGGCAGGCCGAGGTGTTCCTTCGGCGTGACGTAGCACAGCATCGCGGTGCCGAACCAGCCTATCATCGCCGCGCCGATCGCCGAGGACAGGTGGTCGTAGCCCGGCGAGATGTCGGTCACGAGCGGGCCGAGGGTGTAGAAGGGCGCCTCGTCGCAGTAACGCAGCTGGAGCTCCATGTTCTCGCGGATCAGGTGCATGGGCACGTGTCCGGGCCCCTCGATCATGACCTGGCAGTCGTGCTCCCAGGCGACCCGGGTGAGCTCCCCGAGGGTCTTCAGCTCGGCGAGCTGGGCCTGGTCGTTGGCATCGTGGATCGAACCCGGACGCAGGCCGTCTCCCAGGGAAAAGGCGACGTCGTAGGCCCTCATGATCTCGCAGATCTCCTCGAAATGCGTGTAGAGGAAGCTCTCCCGGTGATGCGCGAGACACCATTTCGCCAGGATCGAGCCGCCGCGCGAGACGATGCCGGTGAGCCGGCGCGCCGTCATCGGCACGTAGGCGAGCCGCACGCCGGCGTGGATCGTGAAGTAATCGACACCCTGTTCGGCCTGCTCGATCAGCGTGTCTCGGAAGATCTCCCAGGTGAGTTCCTCGGCCTTCCCGTCGACCTTTTCGAGCGCCTGGTAGATCGGCACGGTGCCGATCGGCACCGGCGAGTTGCGCAGGATCCATTCGCGCGTCTCGTGGATGTTCCTGCCGGTCGACAGGTCCATGACGGTGTCGCCGCCCCAGCGGATCGCCCAGGTCATCTTGTCGACCTCTTCCTGGATCGAGGAGGCGAGCGGCGAGTTGCCGATGTTGCAGTTGATCTTCACCAGGAAGTTGCGGCCGATCACCATCGGCTCGGCTTCCGGATGGTTGATGTTGGCCGGCAGGATCGCGCGCCCGCGCGCAATCTCGTCGCGGACGAATTCCGGCGTGATCGTGCGCGGGATCGCCGCGCCGAAGGCTTCGCCCGCATGCTGGGTGCGCAGCAGCTCGCTGGCGGCGTCCAGGCGCCCGTTTTCCCGGATCGCGACGAATTCCATCTCCGGGGTGACGATGCCGCGGCGCGCGTAATGCATCTGCGTGACGTTCGCGCCGGGCTTGGCCCGCCTGACCGGCCGCGCCGCGAAGCGCGTCCCGGCGGGGTCATGCGGTTGCGCCCGGTCGAGCGTTTCGGTGTCGCCGCGCTCCTCGATCCAGCGCGCGCGCACGGCGGGCAGTCCGGCGCGGATGTCGATCGCGGCGGCCGGGTCGGTGTAGAGCCCGGAGCAGTCATAGACGAAGATCGGCGGGTTTTTCTCCGCCCCCGTTTCCGAGGGCGTGTCGGACTGGCTGATCTCGCGCATCGGAACGCGCAGGTCGGGCCGCGAGCCTTCGACATACACTTTGCGCGAATGGGGCAGCGGCGCGATCGCGGCGCGATCGACCCGGGCGTCGGTGGCTACGAAGGGTGCATTCATCGGCTACTCCGTGACGAGGCTGGGGGAAGGCGAGTGCGTCTCGGCGGCCCACCAGTGGTGGAAATGATGTACCGGACCGCAGCCGCCGCCGATGTCCAGCACGTCGGCGGCGGCCAGCGCCCGGCCGAGATAATCCTTGGCCTCGGAGACGGCGATCGGCACCGATGCGCGTTGCGGCAGCAGCGCGCACACCGCGGCCGACAGCGTACAGCCGGTACCGTGATGATTTCGCGTGTCGATGCGCCTCGCGCGAAGCTCGATCATCGCATCCCCGTCGAACAGCAGGTCGGTCAGTTCATTGCCCGGGAGGTGCCCGCCCTTGAGCAGCACCCAGCGCCCGGGGTCGTCGGGCAGCAGCCGGCGCAGCCGCTCGGCCGCACGGCGGGGATCGCCAGGCGTCTCGGGAGCGCGCGAGGCGAGCAGCGCGCCGGCCTCGGGCAGGTTGGGCGTGAGCACCGTCGCGAGCGGCACGAGCGCTTCGCGCAGCAGCGGCAGGTCGCGCGCATCGAGCAGCGCGACGCCGCTCTTCGCCGCCAGCACCGGGTCGAGCACGACGTGCGCCGGACGGCGCGCGGCCAGGCAATCGGCCAGCGCCGCGATCGATGCGCGCTCGCCCGCCATGCCGATCTTGAGCGCATCGAGCGCGACGTCGTCGAACAGCGTGTCGATCTGCAGCCGGAGGAATTCGGCCGGCACGGCGCGAATGCCGGTCAGGCCGCGCGTGTTCTGCGCGGTGAGTGCGGTGAGCACGCCGCAGCCATAGGCGCCTAGCGCGCAGAAGGTCTTGATGTCGGCGAGTACACCGGCACCGCCGGCCGGGTCGAGACCGGCGATGGACAGTACGCGCGGGATGCGCTTGCCCGCTTCGATCGCGCCGGCGCTCATGCGAGCATTCGCACGCGAGGTCGCGCTTCAGGACGATCGTTCATCGTTCGCATCCCTCCGCCGGAATTGTCCGGATCAGGTTCCAAGGGTGTCTCTCACCCCCCGGGCGATCGGTGCGTTGCGCAACCGGGAGGACCCCCGCGACAGACGGTGCCGGTCGTCGGGCCAGAGGTCCGGCGGACTGACCAGCGGACACTAACCGAATCGATCGGGCAAGGCAAGCTCGGGATGCGCGGCGCGCGAAAACCGTGGCGGACTGCTAGACTAAGCGTCTTTTCGACGAATGGCGCCGCGGCCGGATCGCGCGGCAGTCTGGTTTTTGGAGATTCCGGCATGGACATCGAACAGGCGCGCTTCAACATGGTCGAGCAGCAGATCCGGCCGTGGGAGGTGCTCGATCAGGAAGTCCTCGACCTGCTCTTCGCGGTGAAACGGGAGGACTTCGTGCCACCGGCCTATCGGGCGCTCGCGTTTGCGGATCTGGAGATTCCGCTCGGACACGGCGAGGTGATGCTTCAGCCCAAGATCGAGGCGAAACTGCTGCAGGAATTGAAGACGCGCAAGTCGGACAAGGTGCTGGAGATCGGCACCGGCTCGGGCTACATGGCGGCGCTGCTCGCCGCCCGGTCGGATCACGTCCATTCGGTCGAGATCGTTCCGGAACTCGCGCAGCGCGCGAGCGCCAGTCTGGCGCGTGCCGGGATCGCGAACGTGACCGTCGAAACGGGCGACGGTGCGACCGGCTGGCCCGCCCATGCGCCCTACGACGTCATCGCCGTTTCGGGCTCGCTGCCGGTACTGCCGGCGGAACTGCTCGACCAGCTCAAGGTCGGCGGCCGGCTCGTCGCTTTCGTCGGCGAGTCGCCCGTCATGGAAGCCCGGCTGGTGACCCGCGCGGCGGACGGAAGCCTGCGCACGGTGAACCTGTTCGAGACCGACGTCGCGCCGTTGCGCAACGCCCGGCACGAGAACCGGTTCAGGTTCTGAGCACGGCGGCCGACGGAAAAACGACGTGCGATTGTCCATCGCGCTGCTGGCCTGTGCGGCGCTCGCGGATGCCGCGAGCGCGGCCGGCCTGCTCGAGTGTTATCGCGCCGCCGTCGCGAACGACGCGCAGTTCGCGGCGGCGAAGTCGCAGCTCGATGCGACCCGGGAGCGGATACCCCAGGGGCGTGCGGGATTGCTGCCGAGCGCGAGCGGCTCGGCCAACGCGAACTGGAACGACGTCGATTCGAGCGGCGGCGGGCGCAGCCAGTATGGCAGCCATGCGTATTCGGTGCAGCTCACGCAGCCGCTGTATCGCCGCCAGAACCTGATCCAGTACGATCAGGCCAGGCTTCAGGTGACCCAGGCCGAAGCCCAGTACGCCCTCGCCCGCCAGGATCTGATCCTGCGCCTGAGCCAGGCGTATTTCGACGTGCTGTTCGCACGCGATACGCTCGCCGCGCTCTTGGCCCAGAAGAGCGCCGTCAGCGAGCAGCTCGAATCGGCGAAGAAGAACTTCGAGGTCGGCACCGCGACGATCACCGATACGCACGAAGCGCAGGCGCGCTACGACCTCGTCGTCGCGCAGGAGATCGCGGCGCGGAGCGATCTCGAGGTCAAGCGCCATGCGCTGCGCCAGATCATCGGCAACGAACCCGACACGCTGGCCACGCTGCGTCCGGCAGCCCGGCTTCAGGCGCCCCAGCCGGATGACATCCAGCAATGGGCGCAGGCGGCCGAGCAAGGCGCCCTTGCGGTCCAGGTGCAGCAAGCCGCACTGGAGATCGCGAGCCGGGAGCGGGAGAAGGCGCACGCAGGCCATTACCCGACGCTGGACCTCGTCGCGAGCTACGGCAAGAGCCACTCGGGAGCCCTTGCGGCGGGCGGTTCGAGCGTGACTTCGGGCACCCTCGGTCTGCAACTGGCGATTCCGATCTACCAGGGCGGGGCCATCGTCTCGCGCGAACGCGAGGCCGCCGCGCTGAAGGACAAGGCGCTGTCCGATCTCGAGGCCGCGCGGCGCGGTGCGGCGCTCGCGGCGCGCCAGTCGTATCTCGGTGTCACCAGCGGCCTGGCGCAGGTGAAAGCGCTCGAACAGGCGCTGCTGTCCTCGCGCCTGGCGCTGGAATCGAACAATCTGGGCTATGAGGTCGGTGTGCGGATCAACATCGACGTGCTCAACGCGCAGCAGCAGGTTGCGGTGACCCGGCGCGACCTCGCCAAGGCCAACTATGACACGCTGCTCGCCCAGCTTCGCCTGAAGGCGGCGACCGGTACGCTGGGCGAAGCCGACGTGGAAGCGGTCAACGCGCTGCTGGAGAAGTGACCTCCCGCCGGGCGAGCGGCTCGATCAGCGCCAGCGTGCGCCGCGTCGCGCCGCGGTGGCGGGCGGCGAAGGCGCGACCCGCCTCACCCATCGCGCGCCGTGCGGCTTCGTCGGCGAGCAGCCCGGCCGCCTGTTCGAGGAGGTCTGCCGCATCGCGGGCACGGCGTGCGGCATCGCAACCGATCGCCTGCCGCACGGCCTCTTCGAAGTTGTCTGTGTGCGGGCCGACCAGGACCGGCGTTGCGGTGGCGCACGCCTCGATCAGGTTCTGCCCGCCCAGCGGCAGAAGGCTGCCGCCGACGAACGCGACATCGGCCGCCGCGTAGTACGCGAACAGCTCCCCCATCGAATCGCCCAGCAGCACTTTCGTGTCCCGGGCGACCTGCCTCGCCAGGCTGCGCCGCTCGATGGCGAGCCCGCGCGCGCGGATCAGCTTTTCGACCTCGTCGAAGCGCTGCGGATGCCGCGGCACGAACACCAGCAGCACTTGCGCGGGAAGCGCGGCGCGTGCCAGCGCATCGAGGATCAGCGCCTCCTCGCCCTCGCGGGTGCTCGCGAACAGCAGAACCGGACGATCGCCGATCGAGGCACGCAAGGCCTCGCCGGCGCGCAACTGCGCTTCGGGCGGCTCGAAGTCGAACTTCAGGTTGCCGGTGACCTCGACGCGCGGTGCGCCGAGTGCGGCGAACCGCTGCGCGTCTGCGGTCGATTGCGCGCACACGAGGCTCAGGGCGCCGAGCGCCTCACGCGAGAGCCGGGGCAAGCGCGCATGCGCGCGTGCGCTGCGGCGCGAGCATCGCGCATTGACGAGGGCGAGCGGAATCGCACGCCTCGCGCAGGCGGCGAACAGATTGGGCCAGATCTCCGTCTCCATGATCAATCCCAGGCACGGCCGGAAGCGGTCCAGGAACCGGGCGAGCGCAAACGGATAGTCGTACGGAAGGTAGCCGATCGTGACGCCCGCGCCGAACAGCGCGCGCGAGGCGGCGCGTCCCGTGGGCGTCATGTGGGTGATCAGGATGTGCATGTCGGGGTGGCGGCCGCGCAGCGCCTCGACCAGTGGGCGTGCGGCGCGCGTCTCTCCCAGAGACACCGCATGCACCCAGATCAGCGGCCCTTCGGGTGGGGCGCCACGAAAGACGCCGAGGCGCTCGCTCCAGTGCCGGAGATATTCCGGCTGGCGACGCGCCCGCCACAGCAGCCGCGCGAACAGCACCGGTGCAGCCAGACACAGCGCAAGCGTGTAGAGCGCGCGGGCCATCACGATTCGAGCAGGCGTTCGGCCGCCGCGATCACGTCGCGGGCCGCCGGCGGCCTGCCGGCTGCGCCGAGATTCACCGCGCGCCCCGCGGCCGAGGCGACGCCGGTCAGCGCCGGATCGGACCCGGCGAACAGCGCGATGACCGGCCGCCCGAGCGCCGCCGCGAGATGGGTCAGGCCGGTATCGACGCCGATCACGATGCGCGCCCCGGCCAGTACGCCGGCGAGCTCGGACAGCGTGAGCGGTGGCGCCGCGACGGCCTCGCGCAGGTTGCACGCGAGCCGGGACGCGCGCCGGCGCTCCTGCGGCGAGCCCGCGGGCAGCACGGCAGCCATGTCGTGCGCGCGCAGCCAGGCGCCCAGCGCGAGCCAATCCGCGTCGGCCCACAGCTTCGCGGACCGGCTCGCCGCCGTCAGCAGTACCGCATAGCCGGCGCGCACGAGCCAGTGTGCCGACCGGGCTGCGGCATGGATGCCGTACTCGGCCGGCCGGTCGATCGCATAGCCCAGCGCGGCGGCGGCGAGCCGGCGGTTGCGCTCGATCGCATGGATGCCGCGGGCAATCGCGAACGTGGCGTCATAGAACCGCCCGGCCAGCGGCTCGCGCGCCGTTTCGGGCGTGTAGCCGAAGCGCAATCCGCGGGCCGCGCGCGCGATCAGTGCGCTCTTGACCAGTCCCTGCGTGTCCAGCACGAAGTCATAGCCGGTGCGCCGCAGCCGCCGGCCGAATTCGTTCAGCTCGCGCCAGCTCGACGGGTTCAGCACGCGCGAGCGCCAGCGACGAAGCGCCACCGGTATCACCTCGCGTACGCCCGGATGCAGGCGGCAGAGGTCGGCGTACGCCTCCTCGACGACCCAGTCGATGTCGCTGCCCGGCGATTTCGCCCGGATGTCGGAGACGACCGGCAGGTTGTGGATGACGTCGCCCAGCGACGAGGTCTTGACGAGGAGGATGGAGGGCATCAGGCCGGCGCGGCGCGCGCGGTTTGCGAATAGAATCGGGCGACCTCGACCGCATGGATTATAGCCCGTGACCTCCCCCCGCGCGCCCGTGTCGGCGGTGTTGATCACCCGCGACGCCGCGGCACAGCTCGGCGCTGCACTGGACAGCGTCGCGTTCTGCGACGAGGTCCTGGTCGTGGATTCCGGCAGCGCTGACGACACCGTCATGCTGGCTGCCGCGCGCGGCGCCCGCGTGCTGTCGCAGTCCTGGCTGGGCTACGGAGCGCAGCGGCGCTTCGCGGTCGAGCACGCGGCTCATGACTGGGTGCTGTGCATCGACGCGGACGAGCGGGTCAGCGACGCGCTGAGGAGCGCGATCGAATCGGCGCTCGCGAATCCGCGCCACGCAGCCTACCGGTGCGCGCGTCGCAACCGCTTCATGGGGCGCGCGCTGCGCCACGGCGAGGGCTACCCGGACTGGAGCCTGAGGTTGTTCGACCGGCGACGCTTCCGCTGGTCGGAGGATGCCGTGCACGAGAAGGTGCTGGGCGAGGGCGAGGTGGGCCGGCTCGCAGGCGACCTGCTGCACGAATCGGCCGAGTCGCTGGAGTCGTACATCGCGAAGCAGAACCGCTACAGCACGCTCGCGGCGCAGGATGCATTTCGCGCGGGCGTGCGCGCGAGTGCCTTGCGCATCGTCGTTTCGCCGCTCGTGCGCTTCGTCCGGTTCTACTTCCTGCGCCTGGGCCTGCTCGACGGGCTGCCGGGACTCGTACACATCCTGATCGGCTGTCTGGCGAGCTTCGCCAAGTATGCGAAAATCGCCGACTTCCAGCGACGGGGCGATGACAGATGAAAATCCTCGTGACCGGCGCGGCCGGGTTCATCGGCATGCACACGGCGCGGGCACTGCTCGCGCGCGGCGACGAGGTCGTCGGTGTCGACAACCTCAACGACTACTACGACGTGCGGCTCAAGCGTGACCGGATCGCGCTGCTCGATGCGTTTGGCGGTTTCCGTTTCGTCAGGCTGGATCTGGCCGACCGCGCCGGCGTCGCGCAACTGTTTGCGACAGAGGGCTTCCGGCGTGTGATCCACCTCGCGGCGCAGGCCGGCGTGCGCTACTCGCTGACCAATCCGCTCGCCTATGTCGACTCCAACCTGGTGGGCTTCGCCCATGTTCTGGAGGGTTGCCGTCACGCCGGCGTGGAACACCTGGTCTATGCGAGCAGCTCCAGCGTCTACGGGGGCAATGCCCGGATGCCGTTTTCCGAACGGGACAACGTCGATCATCCGTTGAGCCTGTATGCGGCGACGAAGAAGGCCAACGAGCTGATGGCCCACACCTACAGTCACCTCTATCGGCTGCCGGCCACGGGGCTGCGCTTCTTCACCGTGTACGGGCCGTGGGGCCGGCCGGACATGGCGCTGTTTCTCTTCACCCGAGCGATCCTCGAGGGACGGCCGATCGACGTGTTCAACCGCGGGGCCATGCAGCGCGACTTCACCTACATCGATGACATCGTCGAAGGCGTGCTGCGGGTGGCCGACCAGCCTGCGAGCGCCGATCCGAACTTCGATGCGCTCGAACCCGATCCGGCGACGAGTTGCGCGCCCTATCGCATCTACAACATCGGCAACGATCGGCCGCTGGAATTGACGGCCTACATCGATACGCTCGAGACCGCGCTGGGCATCAGGGCCGTGAAGAAGCTGCTGCCGATGCAGCCGGGAGACGTCCCCGCGACCTGGGCCGATACCGCGCGGCTGCGCGCCGCCGTGGGGTTCGCGCCCGCGACCCCCGTGGCGATCGGGGTGGCGCGCTTCGTCGAATGGTATCGCGGCTATTACGCCGCGCGCGACGCCGCCGGCGCCTCATGCTGAAGCGCGCGCATGGCGACCTATGCGATCGGCGACATCCAGGGATGCCAAGGCGCCCTCGATGCGCTGCTGGGCGAGATCGGCTTCTCGGCCTCGCGCGACCGGCTCTGGTTCGTCGGCGATCTGGTCAATCGCGGGCCGCGATCCGTCGATGTGC
This sequence comes from Rhodocyclales bacterium, assembly GCA_037440385.1. Taxonomy (GTDB): domain Bacteria; phylum Pseudomonadota; class Gammaproteobacteria; order Burkholderiales; family Rhodocyclaceae; genus CG2-30-68-42. The sequence continues at coordinate 17,132 of JBBIUI010000001.1, forward strand.
TGCGCTTCGTCAAGGGACTGGGAGAGGCCGCGGTGACGGTGCTCGGCAATCACGACCTTCATCTGGTGATGCTCGCGGAAGGCTACAGCCGGCCGCATGCCGAGGACACGCTGGCGCAGGTGCTGGAAGCGCCCGATCGCGACGAGCTGCTCGCCTGGCTGCGCCGCCAGCCGCTGTTCCACAGCGAGGACGATTACGCGATGGTGCATGCCGGCCTGCTGCCGGCCTGGGACGTGCGCCGCGCGATCGAGCTGTCGGAGGAATTCGGTCGGGCGCTTTCCGGTAACGATTATCGCGGTGTGCTCGCGCAGCTTTGGGGCAGCGAACCGGCACGGTGGCGAGACGACCTGCGCGCGGCGGAGCGCTTTCGCGTCATCGTCAATGCGATGACGCGCATGCGCTTTTGTACCGCGGAGGGCGTGATGGAATTCCACGAGAAGGGACCGCTCGAATCGGCACCGCCCGGTTTCATGCCGTGGTTCCGGGTGCCGGGCCGGCGCAGTGCCGACCACACCGTGATCTGCGGGCACTGGTCGGCGCTCGGCTTCCGGCAGGAGGGAGGGCTGCTCGCGCTCGACTCGGGCTGCCTGTGGGGCGGCGCGCTGACCGCGGTCCGGCTCGAGGACCGGCGGGTCTATCAGTACCGCTGTCGCGCGCTGCGCGTCAGTGCGTGACGCGGGTGGCGCCGCCGCCGCTCAGCACCCGCACCCGATCGCCCGCACGGAAGGTTTCGTCGGCGGCCTGTACGATCGCGAGCAAGCGACCGCTGTCGAGGCGCACCGTGATCTCGACGCCCTCGCTGCGGGTGACGCTTTCCTCCACCGCGGAGCCGGCCAGGCCGCCGGCCACGGCGCCGACCACCGCGCCGATCGTCGATCCCCTGCCGCCGCCCACTCCGCTGCCGGCCACCCCGCCGACGACCGCGCCGGCTCCCGCTCCGATCGGCGTCTTGGTGCCTTCGATGCGCACGCTGCGCACGCTCTCGACGACGCCCTGGCGTACCACCATCTCCTGGCGTGCCTGATTGCGGGTGTAATCGGCACCGCCTCGCCCCGACGCGCAACCGGCGGCGATCACCCCTATGGCGAGGGCGGCGAAAATCGTTTTCAGCATGCTGGTCTCCTTACCACAGTGTCTCGCCGAACGCCCGGCGATAGCGGCTCGCGATCTCGTCGCGCGTGACCGCATGATTCTGCCCGCCGCGGCTGGCGATCTTGATCGAGCCCATCAGCGAAGCCAGCCTCCCCGTACGCAGCCAGTCGAAACCGTTCGCGAGGCCATACAGCAGACCGGCTCGATAGGCATCCCCGCAGCCGGTCGGATCGATCAGTTCATCGGGCTCAACGCAGGGGATGTCCAGCCGTTGACCGCCGCTGAGGATCGCCGATCCGCTGGCACCCTTGGTGACGACCAGCGCTTCGACGAGCCCGGCGAGGTCCTCCAGGCTGCGGCCGGTACGTTCCACCAGCATCCTCGCTTCGTAGTCATTGACCGTGCAATAGCTCGCGAGTTGCAGGAAGGCCAGCAGCTGCGGGCCGTCGAACATCGGCAGGCCCTGGCCGGGATCGAAGACGAAGGGGATGCCCGCTTGATGAAACTCGCGCGCGTGCCGGAGCATGCCCTCGCGGCCGTCCGGCGCGACGATTCCGAGCCGCACACCCTGTGCGTCGGCGACGCCGTTGAGCTGGGAATGATTCATCGCGCCGGGATGGAAGGCGGTGATCTGGTTGTCGTCCAGATCGGTCGTGATGAAAGCCTGCGCGGTGAAGGTGTCGGGCACCTGGCGCACGTGAGCCCGCGACAGACCCAGCCGGTCGAAGCGTTCGACGTAGGGCGCGCCGTCCATGCCGATGGTCGCCATCACCAGCGGATCGGCGCCGAGCAGCTTGAGGCTGTAGGCGATGTTGCCTGCGCAGCCGCCGAACTCGCGGCGCATGTCGGGCACGAGGAACGCGACGTTGAGGATGTGGATCTGCTCGGGCAGGATGTGGTTCTTGAAGCGGTCGTGAAACACCATGATGTTGTCGTAGGCGATGGAGCCGCACACGAGGATCGTCATGGAGCGGGTCTTTCTTCGGCTGGAGGCGACGCGGCGAATCGGGATGCGTACGCGCCCGGACAGGCCCGCCCGTCGCGGCGCGGGCCGGCCGGGCGTAGCGTTACCGTTGCTTCAGTGCGGCGAGCGCGGCATCGTAATCGGGTTCCTGCTTGATCTCCGGAACCAGTTGCGAATGGATCACGCGGTCGGACGCATCGAGCACGACCACCGCACGCGCGGTCAGTCCGGCGAGCGGTCCGTCCTCGATCTCCACGCCGAAATCGCGCAGGAAGCCGCGCCCGCGAAAGGTCGACAGCGGAATCACGTGCTTCAGCCCCTCCGCCTCGCAGAAGCGCTTGGACGCGAACGGAAGGTCCGCGGACACGATCAACACCACGGTGTCCGGGAGGCTGCTTGCGCGCTCGTTGAACTTGCGTGTCGACATCGCGCAGGTCGGCGTGTCCAGGCTGGGCACGATGTTGAGCACCTTGCGCTTGCCCGGAAAATCGGAAAGCCCGACATTGCGCAGATCGGCGGCGACGAGGGTAAAGGCCGGCGCCTTGTCGCCCACCTGCGGGAACCGGCCGCCGACCTGGATCGGATTGCCGGCGAGGGTAATGGTCGTCATCGCTTGGTCCTCCTTGGGTTGGAGCGGCGAAGGATAGCGCAAAGCCTCCGGTCACGGATAGAAGACGTAGAGCCGATAACCCGCCGCGGCGAGACCGTCGGCATCGATCGCGAGCGCGAGCTGAAACTCCGACTGTGCCGCGATGCCTGCCGAGGCGTCCTCACCGAATCGCAGATATTCGCGCGGCGCCAGGACCCGGCGCGCGAGGGCCCGGTCGGCGGTGTCGGTCAGCGTCAGCTCGACGTGCGGATACGCCATCGCGAAGGGGGCGCGGTTCCTCAGCGTCGCGGACAGCAGCAGTTGATCCTTGCGGCTCGGGTGCGCGCGCAGGTCGGAGGCTTCGACGCCGAGCCGTTCGGCACGCCGCGGCAATTCGACCTCGCAGCCGGCGAGCGCACAGGCCCGGATCAGCCAGGGTTTCGCGGCCGGGAAGGCGACCGCAAGTTCGCTGCGCAGGAAATACGCCGCCTGCGCGGCCGCGAGGCCGAGCAGGACGAGTGCGGCCAGACCCCACGGCCATGCGTCTCGAAGCCCGCGGCGACGAGGCTGCCGTACGGGCGCGGCAACGGCGTACGGTTCGTACGCGGCCGATGGCGTTCGTCCTTCTTCGGGCGCGGAAAGCGGCGGCCGGGCGGCAAGCGTGTCGGACTGCGCCGCGGGTTGCGCGGCGGGTTCGCTCGAACCGGGTTGCCCGTCGATCGGCTGATCGAACCGCGGCGCGCATTCCGGCGATGCGGGCAGTGCATCCCGTAGCGTTGCCTCCTGGGGTGGCGCCCCCGGTACCGCCGCGCGCATCGCCTCGTCGAGCGCATCCAGCGCGCTGAACGGCTTGCGGCAGCGGCCGCAGCGCACCCGACCGGCGTGCATGCGCAATTGCCCGGCGGCCGCCCGGAATCGCGTGCCACAAGCGGGGCAACGTACCAGGATCACGAAAGACGGCCTTCCAGCCTGACCCAGCCGTCATCGACCGCGCCGACGGCCAGCGCGATCCACGGCCGGTAGCTTTCCTGCACCGATGCGGCCTGGGACTCGAGCACGCCGGACAGCGCGAGGCGACCGCCGGGAGCGAGGCGGGCGCACAGCACCGGCGCGAGCAGTTGCAGAGGCTTCGTCAGTATGTTGGCCACGACCAGATCGAAGGATTCCGCGATGCGGGCGTGCGGACGGACGAATTCGATGCGAGCCGCGTTGCGCGCGGCGTTGTCCGCCGCGGCGCGCAACGCCTGCTCGTCGATGTCCACGGCGACGACCCTCGCCGCGCCGAGTTTCGCCGCGGCGACGGCCAATATACCCGAACCGCAACCATAATCGAGCACGCTCGCCCCGCGGCCGACCTGCGCGAGGAGCCATTCCAGGCACAGTCGCGTCGTCGCGTGGCTGCCCGTGCCGAAGGCCATGCCGGGGTCGAGCACGACGTTGATGGCGGAAGGATCCGGCGGCGCGAGCCACGAAGGCACGATCCACAGCCGTTCGCCGATGCGGGCGGGAACGAACTGCGCGCGGGAGACGCGGACCCAGTCCTGTTCGGCGAGCTCTTCCACCGCATACTCGGGCACGACGCCGAGGCCGGCCTGCGCCGCGGCCTCGGCGATCATGCGTCCGAGCTCTGCGGCCGGCTCCACGAGGATGCTCAGCCGGCTCGCAGGCCAGGGCGACGGCGCAGCCGATCCGGGCTCGCCGAATTGCGCCGTCTCGCGCGCCGTTCCCGAATCCGCGTCCTCCACGGTGACCGACAGCGCGCCGCGCGCGAGCAGCGCATCGGCGAGCGCGTCGGCATGCCCGGCATCGGTGACCAGCGCGACGGAAAGCCACATGACGATGAGATCCGTGCCCGGTTCAGTCGTTGTCCGGGGGCGTGCGCGCGGCGATCTTCTCTTCGAGATAATGGATGTTCAGGCCGCCGTGCACGTAGCGCGCGTCCTGCATCAGTTCCTGGTGCAGCGGGACCGTGGTCCGGATGCCTTCGACCGCCATCTCGGACAGCGCGATGCGCATCCTGCGGATCGCCTGGTCGCGGGTGTCGCCGAACGCGATGACCTTGCCGATCATCGAATCGTAGTACGGAGGTACCGTGTAGCCCGAATAGACATGGGAATCGACGCGGATTCCGGGGCCGCCCGGCGGGTGCCAGGCGAGGATGCGCCCCGGCGAGGGCCGGAAGTCGAACGGGTCTTCGGCATTGATGCGGCACTCGATGGCGTGGCCGCGGACCTCGATGTCGCGCTGGCGCATCCGCAGCCGCTCTCCCGCGGCGACGCGGATCTGCTCCTGTATCAGATCGATGCCCGTGACCAGTTCGGTCACCGGATGCTCGACCTGGATGCGCGTGTTCATCTCGATGAAATAGAACTCGCCCGTCACCATCGGTATCTCGAACGTGCCGGCGCCGCGGTAGTTGATCCGGCGCGCGGCCTCCGCGCACCGCTCGCCGATGCGCTGGATGACGCGGCGATTGACATCGGGCGCCGGAGCCTCCTCGACCAGTTTCTGATGGCGGCGCTGGATCGAGCAGTCCCGCTCTCCCAGGTGGACCGCATTGCGGAACGAATCGGCGAGGATCTGGATCTCGATGTGGCGCGGCGTTTCGAGGTATTTCTCCAGATAGACCGCCGGATTGCCGAAGGCCGCCAGCGCCTCGCTGCGCGTCGTGGTGACTGCGTTGAGCAGGGCCGCCTCGGTGTGCACGACGCGCATGCCGCGGCCGCCGCCGCCGCCCGCCGCCTTGACGATGACCGGGTAGCCGACCGCGCGGGCGATCTTCACGATCTCCTTGGGCTCCTCCGGCAACGCGCCTTCGGAGCCGGGCACGCACGGCACGCCGGCTTCCCGCATCGCTTCCTTCGCGCTGACCTTGTCGCCCATCAGGCGGATGGTTTCCGCACGCGGGCCGATGAATACGAAGCCGCTGCGCTCGACGCGCTCGGCGAAATCGCCGTTTTCCGACAGGAATCCGTAGCCGGGGTGGATCGCTTCGGAATCGGTCACCTCCGCGGCGCTGATGATCGCCGGGATGTTGAGGTAGGAGCCGGCCGAAGGCGCCGGGCCGATGCATACCGACTCGTCCGCGAGCTTGACGTACTTCGCCTCCGCGTCGGCCTCCGAGTGCACCGCGACGGTCCTGGCGCCGAGCTCCCGGCACGCCCGCAGGATGCGAAGCGCGATTTCGCCCCGGTTTGCGATCAGGATCTTCTCAAACATCGACGGTGCGCCGCGAGTGTCCGGCGGCCTCGAGGGGCGGCATCGGGATCAGCCGATCACGAACAGGGGCTGGCCGAACTCGACCGGCTGGCCGTTTTCCACCAGGATCGACGTGATCGTTCCGGCCGCATCCGATTCGATTTCGTTCATCAGTTTCATCGCTTCGATGATGCACAGCGGATCGCCCACGCTCACCGTCTGGCCGAGTTCCACGAACGCTTTCGCGCCCGGCGCAGGGCAGCGGTAGAAGGTTCCGACCATCGGCGACTTGACGACATGGCCGGGCGATTCCTCCGGCGCGGCGGGTGCCGCCTCGGATACCGGTTCTGGCGCAGCCGGTGCCGGCACGGGCGAACCGGGCGATGCGCTCGAAGTCACCGTCGCGGGAGCCGTACCCGGGTGCTTGGCGATGCGCACCCGCTCCTCCCCCTCGGTGACCTCCAGTTCCGAGATGCCGGATTCCTGTACGAGGTCGATGAGCTTCTTCAGCTTCCTCAGATCCATGATGCCCTCCGCGGCGGGTTCCCGGGCTTTGTCTGGACCGGACTCAATGCGCTTGTCGCTCGGCCAGGCGGCGCAGGACGTATTCCAGAGCCAGTTCGTAACCGACACTTCCCAGCCCGCAGATCACGCCCGCCGCGACATCGGAAAAATACGAATGCTTGCGGAACGGCTCGCGCGCGTGGATGTTGGACAGATGAACTTCGACGAAGGGAAGTGCGACGCCGGTCAGCGCGTCGCGCAGCGCGACGCTGGTGTGCGTGTAGCCGCCCGGGTTGAGGATGATGAACGAGACTCCTTCCGCGGCGGCCGCCTGGACGCGATTGATCAGCTCGCCTTCGCTGTTGCTCTGGAAGCTTTCCAGCGCGACCCCTGCGGCGCGTGCCCGCGCTTCCATCACGAGATGGATGTCCGCGAGCGTCGTGCGGCCATACACGTCGGGCTCGCGCGTGCCGAGCAGGTTGAGATTCGGGCCGTGCAGTACCAGAACGCGGGCGCGGCCCATGTCTGCCCGCGCGCTTCGCCTTGCCTGCGTCATCATCGGTCGTCCATGAAAGAGACTTCGATCGGATGTCAACGCAACCCGGCCAGCGTCGCGTCCAGTTCGGCTTCGCTGAGCCGTCCGAGCTTGACCTTACGCGCCGCTCCGGAGCGGTCGATGACCACGGTGAAGGGGAGTCCCTGAGTCGGATTGCCCAGTTTCGACGTCACGCCGAGCGTGTCCGCCGAGGCGATCAGCAGGGGATAGGTGACCGCGTTACGGGCAGCGAAATCCCGTACGTTGTCAGCAGAATCGATGCTGATGCCCACAAATTGCACGTCAGTATACTTTCGGCTGACCCTTTCGAACGCCGGAATTTCTTCCAGGCAAGGCGGGCACCAGGTCGCCCAGAAATTGGCGACGATCACCCTGCCGCGCCATCGATCCAGCGACACTTCGCGTCCCGAGACATCTGGCAGCCTGAGCGACAGCAGCGCACCGAGCCGCGCACTGCTGTCGGCCCCCGGCGAGGTCCTGTTGCCGATGACCAGTCCTACGCTCCCGGCGATCAGGGCGAGGACGAGCACCACGGCGATTTGCCATTCGCGGCTCAACCGGCCTCTCCCGCCAGCAACGCCTGCAGCGCGTTCACCGAAGCGCGCGCACACGGGTTCCCGGTGCGCCGGTCGCGGGCATGAACGTGCCGTCCGCCTGCATCGAAGACCGAGATCCTGACCGGGACCGCCTGCCATTGCAGTTCGAGCCTGGCCTCCGGTTCGTGGGCGGACGCACCCCGTGCCGGCGCGCAGGCGTAATCGATGCGGTGCGACAACAGAAAGATCTCGACGTCCTTCGCCGAATCCGCGAACAGCTCCAGATCGATCCGGGCGTAGCGCCCAGCCGTGCCCTCGAGCACGCGGCCAACCAGATAGGGTGAGAACGGCTCGAGGATGCGCATGAGTTCGAGCGCGACGGCGCGCAGTGCGCGTAGCCGTTGCGCCTGTTCGTCGCGCTGATACAGCGACTGGTAAGCGCGCAGCGCCGTTTCGATCTCGCCGTCGTCGGGCAGTGCGTCCGCCAGGCGCACGCCCAGCCTCCGCGCAGCCTTGCGCTTGGCGTAACCGTAGTCGCCGATGCCGTCGTTGGCCATCATCTGCGCGGCAAGGCTGGCGATGCTTCGGCGCAGCGGCCGAAGATGCCCGCGCGCGTTTCGCCGTCCGGATGGCATCCCGATAGATCGCTGCATGTTCGCGGCAGATTCCTCTAAAACGCGTACGATTGTACACCAGCATGCATCTGCACATCCTCGGCATCTGCGGCACCTTCATGGGCGGGATCGCGCTGCTCGCACGCGCGGCCGGCCATCGCGTGACCGGCTGCGATGCCAACGTCTATCCGCCGATGAGCAGTCAGCTCGCGGCGCAGGGGATCGAACTGATCGAGGGCTATTCGTCGGATCAGGTCGCCCTCGGGCCGGATCTGTTCGTCGTCGGCAATGCAGTCAGCCGGGGCAATCCGCTGCTCGAGGAGATCCTCGATCGTGGCTTGCCCTATACGTCCGGCCCGCAGTGGCTGGCGGAAACCATCTTGCGCGACAAGTGGGTGCTCGCGGTGGCGGGAACCCATGGCAAGACGACCACCAGCAGTCTGCTGGCGTGGATACTCGATCGGGCCGGGCTGAATCCCGGATTCGTCATCGGCGGCGTTCCGGCCGATTTCGGAGTGTCCGCCCGGCTCACCGGCGCGCCCTTTTTCGTGATCGAGGCGGACGAATACGATACTGCGTTCTGCGACAAGCGCTCGAAGTTCGTCCATTATCGGCCGCGAACGGTGATCCTGAACAATCTCGAGTTCGATCATGCAGACATCTTTCAGGATCTTGCAGCGATCGAGAAGCAATTTCATCATCTCGTTCGAATCGTCCCGCGATCCGGCCGGATCGTCGCGAACGCCCGCTCGCAGGCGTTGCGGCGCGTGCTGGCGCGAGGGTGCTGGACCCGGGTCGATTGGTTCGATGACCCGGCGCAATGGTCCGTATCGTCGCATGATGCGCGGGGCTTCCTGCTGCGCAACGGTGGTGCCGAACCGTACCGCGTGAGCTTTCCGCTGCCGGGGGCGCACAACCGCAGCAATGCCCTGGCGGCGATCGCGGCTGCGCATCATGCAGGCGTAGCGCTGCCAACGGCGGCCGAGGCGCTCGCAGGCTTTTCCGGGATCCGGCGCCGGCTGGAGCTGCGCGGAACCGCACGGGGGGTCGAGGTCTATGACGATTTCGCGCACCATCCGACGGCGATCGAGGCGACCATCGAAGCGCTGCGCAGCCGGTCGGGGTCGGGCAGGATCCTGGCGGTGCTCGAACCGCGTTCCAACACGATGAAGCTGGGCGTGATGAAGGACTTGCTGGCGGAGAGCCTGCGCGGCGCGGATCGGGTATACTGTTATGCTTCAGGCATCGACTGGGATGTCGGCGCGGCGCTGGCCGCGCTCGGCGAACGCGCTGCGGTGTTCGACGAAATCGATTCGATCGTCGCCGCAGTCGTCGCGTCCGCCCGGCCGGCGGACCGTGTCCTGGTCATGAGCAACGGCGGATTCGGCGGCATCCACGAGAAGCTGCTCGATGCGCTCGGCGAATGACAGGAAGCCGCGAGGGGTTTCGTCCTACAGCGTGTGGCTGCGCTCGCCGCTGCGAAAACCGAGCAGCGGAGCGTCGATCCCGCGGCCGAGCACCATCACCTTGAACAGTTCACCCATCTCGGCGGGACTGAGAAGCCGCTGGACGTCGGCCGCGGACCTCAGGTAACGCGCATCCGAATCCTGTGCAGTGCCGGCCAGGAGGTCGAGTACGCCGCAGTCGAGCAGGAATTCGGCCTGGGGCCGGTAACCGAGCAGCGCCAGTCCGGCCTCGCTGCCCGCTTCGGCGATCGCGGTGAAATCGACGTGACTGGTGATGTCGTTGAGCCCGGGAAGGAAAAACGGATCGTCGTGCGCGCGATGCCGGTAGTGGCAGCGTAGCGTGCCGCTTCGGCGCTGCGGATGGTAATACTCGTGTCGCGGAAAACCATAGTCGATCAACAGCAGCGCACCGCGCTCCAGTACGTCACCCCATGCCTTCACCCATGCCCGCGCGGCCAGGCCGATTTCGGACAGATAGGGCGGTGCGGCCCGGATCCGTAGCGCCTGTTCCAGCAGTGCGCCTCGCGCGGGGCGCTCTTCCCAGTGAAATCCCCCGTCGGCCGCGAGCGCGACACCCTGTTCGTACGGTCCGTCGTCGCGCCAGGCGACGAGTCGAACCGGCATCACGTCCAACACCTCGTTGGCCAGTACGACGCCGGAGAAGCGCGCGGGCAGCCGATCGATCCAGCGGACGAGTTCGGCGAGGCGCGGGTCGCGGCTGCGCAGGGTTTCGGCCTGACGCTGTCTGAGCTCGGCCGAGACTTCGAGGATGCAATAGGAAACCGGCCGCTTGACCTGCGCCTGAAGTTCGGGCAACAGATCGGCGGCAAGGATCCCGGTCCCCGCGCCGACCTCGATGACGTTCGGCTCGCAGCGGCTGATCAGTTCGACGAGCTGCGCAGCGAGTGCTCGGCCGAACAGCGGCGTGAGTTCGGGTGCCGTGATGAAATCGCCGGATGCACCGAACTTGCGAGCCCCCGCGGCGTAATAACCAAGACCCGGTGCATAGAGGGCCAGCTCCATGTAGCGCGCGAACGGTATCCAGCCGCCTTCGGCCCGGATCGCACGCGCGATCGCCTCGCGCACGCGCTCGCTGTGCGATCGGGCTTCGGCAGCGGGCGGAGGAAGGCTCATTTCGGTGTCGACCGCAAGGCGGAATGATCGACGAATCCGCTAGAATGTGCAAACGAGAAGGGCTGCACGATGGAGTTCGCTGGATCGGTGGTGCTCGTGACCGGCGCGGCGCGGCGGGTGGGTGCGGTGATCGCAAGAACCTTGCACGCTTCCGGAGCGCGTGTGATCGTCCATTACCGCTGTGCCGCCGGGCAGGCGCAACGTCTGGTCGAGACGATGAACGCGCAGCGTGGGGGCTCGGCATGGTCGGTGCGCGCAGACCTCCTGGCGTGTGCCGAGTTGCCGGGCCTGATCGAGCGGGCGGTGCAGCGGTTCGGAAGACTGGATGCGCTCGTCAACAATGCGTCGAGCTTCTTCGCCACGCCCATCGGCCGGATCACCGAGGCCGACTTCACCGAGCTCATCGGAACCAACCTGAAGGCGCCGTTGTTCCTGTCGCAGGCCGCGGCACCCGCGCTCAGGGCCGCGAGCGGGGCGATCGTCAATGTCATCGACATTCACGCCGAACGGCCGCTGGCGGGCTACCCGGTCTATACGGCGGCCAAGGCCGCGCTGGCCGGACTGACCCGCGCGCTGGCGCTGGAGCTCGCGCCGGGCGTACGCGTCAATGGTGTCGCACCCGGTGCCATCCAGTGGCCGGAGGATGCGTCGTTCGGCGAGACGGAGCGGGAACGCATCGTCGCCAGTACGCCGCTCAAGCGCTGTGGCGAGCCGCAGGATGTCGCGCGAGCGGTGCGTTTCCTGATCGCGGATGCGCCCTTCGTGACCGGCCAGATCCTCGCCGTCGACGGCGGGCGGTCCTTGTTCGTATGACAAAGTGATGGATGCTCCGGTGCCGGCAGTTTGCCAGATGCCATGAATCCTTCCTTGCGCGAGGCTTGTGTGTTGTTCGCCGACGTTTCCGGCGGCGCACGGCTGCGGCAACGACTCGGTGGAGCCGAAACGCTGCATGCCGTCGAGCGCTGTGTCCGCCGCATGGAACGCTCGGTCGCCGCGCACGGCGGTCGCCTTTTCAAGGCAGGCGCGGAGGAAATCGCGGCGGTATTTCCGAGTGCGGATGCCGCGATTGCCTCGGCGTGCGAGATGCAGCGACGGGTGGCCGATCTGCCACCCGCATCGGGCGTCGATCTGGGACTGCGCGTCGGCGTGCAGTCCGGCCGCGTACTCGAGGACGGCGAGGAGATTCTCGGCGAGCCGTGTACCGTCGCAGCGCGGCTGGTCGGTGCGGCGCACGCCGGCCAGATCCTGACGACTGCCGCCACGTTGAGCGTGGTTTCGCCGGCGCTTCGTACCCGCGTCAGCGATCTGGCCGGAGCGGGAGTGCCATCCCAGGACGGGCTCCTGTTCGAAGTCGATTGGCACGGTGCATCGGGTCCGGTCCAAAGCACCCGCGCAGCGCGTCCGGCCGCGCAGGACTGGGTGCTGGTTCGCTATCGTGGCACCGAAGCGGTTCTGGACGATCGCTGCACGGAGATCACCTTCGGCCGCGATCTGAAGAACCATGTCATCGTCCTCGACAAGCGCGCCTCGCGCAATCATGCGCGGATCGAGCGCAGGCCTGGAGCGTTCTACCTCGTCGACGACAGTACCAACGGTACGTTCGTGACCTTTGCCGGAGAGCCGGAAATCATGCTCGGCCATGAAGAGATCGTGCTTCGAGGCGCCGGCCGTTTGTGTTTCGGCCACAGCGCCCAGGAGGGCGGTGATACCGCCGAGTTCGAGGTTCGTTAGCCATGTGGAACGACAGCCTCATCCGCCGCGCCGTGAACATGCTGGAGTCGCGCCGGGTACCGGTGGGCGCCCGGTTCTGGAACGCGCAACAGTACACACCGCCCGGCGGCGCGCGCGTGAGCATCAGCGTCAATGGCCGCAGGGCGCTGCGGGCGCTGGCCTCGCCCACCCTCGGGCGGCTTGCGCGCGCCTATGTCGAACAGGACATCGACATCGACGGCGATCTTCACGACATCCTCCGGATCGGCGAGCAGCTGGTCGATGCGGGACGCGAGAGCGACAGTACCAGGCGTTCGCTGGTGGGATGGGCGCGACAGAGCCGCCGCGGGGCGCGTCGCAGCATCCCGTTTCATTACGATGTTTCGAACGATTTCTTTGCACTGTGGCTGGACCGCAACCGGGTGTATTCCTGTGCCTATTTCCTGAACGAAGGCGAAACGCTGGACGAGGCGCAGGAACACAAGCTCGACCTGATTTGCCGCAAGCTCGTGCTCAAGCCGGATGAGCGCCTGCTCGACATCGGCTGCGGCTGGGGCGGGCTGATCTTCTGGGCGGCGCAACGTTATGGTGCGCGCTGCCTGGGCATCACGTTGTCGCAGCGGCAATACGAGTACGTACGCGAACAGATCGAGATCCGCGGCCTCGCGGATCGCGTCGATGTCCGCCTGCTCGATTATCGCGAGCTTCCTGCCGGGGACAGGTTCGACAAGATCGCCTCGATCGGCATGTTCGAGCACGTCGGCAGCCGCAACCTGGGAACCTATTTCGGACGGATCGCGGCACTGCTCGAACCCGGCGGCCTGGTGCTCAACCATGGCATCACCGCAGGCTCGCTGCATGCGACGGGACTGCGCAGCGGAGTCAGCGAGTTCGTCGAGGATTACGTGTTCCCCGGTGGCGAACTGGTCCATCTGGTCCGGGTCATCGAAGCCGCATCCGCCGAGGGGCTCGAATGTGTCGATGTCGAGTCGTTACGGCCGCACTATGCGAGAACCCTTTGGTACTGGGTGGGCCGACTCGACGCGAACGCGCAGCAGGCTCGCAGTCTGGTCGGTGAGAGGCTATTCAGGATCTGGCGCATTTACATGGCGGGATCTGCCCACGCCTTTGCGCGCGGATGGATTTCGATCCATCAGATGCTCGCAGGGAAACCGCTGCCGGACGGCAGCCTGCCTTATCCGTATACGCGCGGCCACTGTTGTGGCGCCGATTGGTGAGACGCGAACCGGCCGTCGATCGATCACCGGCGGCCAGCGCGCGTGCATCGGGAATCGGGTCCTGCGAACCGGTCATCCCTTCAGGCATCCGGACATGAATTTCTTGCGCTCGTCACCCTTGAGGGCCTTTTCCTTGGCCTTGGCATTGCAGTCCTTCATCTTCTGCTGCTGGGCCGTGACCGGCTTCTTGGCCGCGGGGGCGGCCGGTGCGGCAGCGGGGGTCTGGGCGAGCGCGACATTCGCGGCGAACAGCGAGGCGACAGCGGTGAGCAACGGCTTGTTCATGGATCGTTCTCCTCTTTCTGTAGGATGCGGCAGGCCGCCGCAAAGCCAACAACGATCGGGCCGCAGCGCCGGTTGACCCGGGCTACGACTCCGATGTCCTGAGGGCGTTCTTCTGGCGCTCGACGAATTCGACCGTCGTGTCGATGCCGCGCATCCTGAGGATGGCCGAACGCACCGCCGCTTCGATCAATACCGCCAGATTGCGACCGGCCGCGACCGGGATGATCACCTTGGGCACGAAGACGCGCAGGATCTCCTCGGTGCGCGCATCCAGCGGCAGGCGCGGCGCCTCGGGCTGACCGCGCTCCAAGCGTTCCAGTCGCACGATCAGGTTGACCTTCATCTTTCGCCGGCAGGCGGTCTCGCCGAAGATGGTCCGGATATTGAGGATGCCCAGCCCGCGGACTTCCAGGAAGTGCTTGAGCATCTCCGGGCAACGCCCTTCGAGGGTGTTGGGCGCGACCCGGGCGACTTCGACGACATCATCGGCCACCAGACCGTGGCCGCGGCTGATCAGTTCGAGTGCCAGCTCGCTCTTGCCAACGCCGGAAGCGCCGGTGATGAGCACGCCCATGCCCAGCACGTCCATCAGGACTCCATGCAGTTCGGCCGTGTCGGCCAGCTCGCGAGCAAGGTAGATGCGCAACAACTCGATGACTGACGGCGCCGGCAGTGGCGTGGACAGCACCGGAACCTCGGCCGCGCACGCCTGCTCGACGATCGGGTGAAGGTCGCAACCGTCCGTGACGATGATCGCAGGAGGGTGCGCGGCCACGAGTTCGGCGAACATGCGTTCGAGCTTCGCCGGATTCTGGCGCCTCGCCCATCGCTCCTCGGGTTTGCCGAGGACCTGCATCCGCTCCGGATGGATCAGGTTGAGGTAACCGACCAGATCCCCGGGAACGATCAACGCTTCCGGCGAGACGATGCGCGTTTCGCGCGAACCGCAGCACCAGGTGAGCTGCAGGCGCTCGCGGTGATACTCAAACAGCTGCGCGACGCTGATCTGGCGCATGGGGCTGCCAGTTCGAGAACAGCTCCCGGACCTCGCCGGCGTCCGCCGTCGCGTTCAGTTTCTCGCGGAATGTCCGGTCGCTGAACATCTGCGCAAGCTCCGAAAGGATCTGTAGGTGCTGTTCGGTCGCCTGTTCAGGCACCAGCAGCAAAAACACCAGCGTGACCGGGTTTCCGTCCGGGGCGTCGAACTGGACCGGGGACGACAGGCGGAAGAACGCACCGAGCGCATTGCGCAACCCCTTTACGCGACCGTGCGGAATGGCAATGCCCTGTCCGAGTGCCGTCGAACCGAGCTTCTCGCGGGCGAACAGGCTGTCGAACACCTCGGCGCGGGCGATCCCATGATTGTTCTCGAAGATCAGGCCGGCCTGCTCGAAAACGCGTTTCTTGCTGGTTGCATCCAGACCGAGCACGATGTTCGTGACCGGCAGGAGCTGGGCGACGAGGTTCATGGTCTAAGCGGTCGATCGACCGGCATGCAGTCGGATCTGCACGGCTGTTCGGGCGGGTGCGGGGCGATTATACGCGTGCCTGTGCACCGAACCTCCGGCATCGTTCCGGCTTACTCGACGCCCCGGCTTTTTTCCGTGCCGTCGTGGCTACGCACTTTGCCTTTGTGTTTCGTCAGGCTGCGATCGAGCTTGTCTGCGAGCGCGTCGATCGCGGCATACAGGTTTTGATCGTCGCTCTCGGCAAAGATGTCCCGGCCGCGCACATGCAACGTGCATTCCGCCTTCTGGCGGAGTTTCTCGACGGACAGGACCACGGCTGCGCTGGTGACATCGTCGAAGTGCCGGGTGACACGCCGGAGCTTTCCTGCGACATATTCGCGGATGGCCGGCGTGATTTCGAGGTGACGACCGCTGAGATTCAGGTTCATGATGGCTCCTCTTCACAGGGACTTGCGCAGGTGTACGGCACCGATGCCGAGAGATTCGCGGTATTTTGCGATGGTGCGGCGGGCGACGACGATGCCCTGGGCGCCGAGGATCTCGGTGAGCGTCGCATCGGAAAGCGGGTGATGCGGGTCTTCGGCCCCGACGAGCTGGCGGATCAGCGCGCGGATGGCGGTGGCGGAACAGGCTCCGCCGGCCTCTGTGGATACGTGGCTGCTGAAGAAGTACTTCAGCTCGAAGATTCCGCGCGGGCTCGCGATGAATTTCTGCGTCGTCACCCGCGAGATGGTCGATTCATGCAGCGAGACCTGGTCGGCGATCTCGTGCAGCGTCAGCGGTCGCATCGCCACCTCGCCGTAGTCGAAGTACTGCCGCTGGCGATCGACGATTGCCTGCGACACACGAAGGATCGTGTCGAACCGCTGCTGGACGTTGCGGATCAGCCATTTCGCCTCCTGCAGGTGGCCTGCGAGCGAACCGCTGCCGCGTTCGCGCTGGAGAATTTCGGCATACAGGCGGTTGACCCGCAACCTGGGCAGCGCGTCCGGATTGAGCGCACAGGTCCACGCCCCGGCCTGTTTGCGGACGATGACATCCGGGATGACGTAGCGGGTGTCGAGCGGTGCGAAGGTCGCGCCCGGCCGCGGGTCGAGCGAAAGGATCAGCGAATGCGCTTCGCGCAGTTGCTCGTCCGTGCAGCCGAGCGCCTTCTTGATCTTCGCGAATTCGTGCTGCGCGAGCTGGGTCAGGTACTCGCGCACGATCTGCAAGGCCAGCCGCCGCGCGGGGGACTCGGCCCGGGTTTGCAGCTGCAGCGCGAGGCACTCGCGGCTGTCTTGTGCCCCGACCCCTGCGGGATCGAAACTCTGCAGGTGGTGCAGCGCAATGCTCAGTTCCTCGGGCTGCACCGCAAGTTCGTCGGGAAGCAGTTCAGCCAATTCCTCGATGGGTTGCGCCAGGTAGCCGTCGTCATCGAGCGCTTCGATCAGGTACCGGACCAGGCTGCGATCGCGTGCGGCCAGCGGCGTGAAAGCGAGCTGCATGACGAGGTGGTCGCGCAGACTCGTATGCGCCGGCCCGACATCCGAATAGTCACCGTCGTCATCCTCGGTGCGTTGCGCGGGGGCTCCCGCCTCGGCGAACCAGTCCGCCGCACCGGAGTCTTCGGGGCTCAAGGCCTCCTCGCGCTTCGCAGCGTCGGGATCCTCGGACAGTGTTGCGCCCTCGCCGGATGGCGCGAGGGTCGTGCCATCGCCTCCGGCCTCGATGCGCTCCAGTAGAGGATTTTCCTGAAGGAATCGCTCGATTTCGCTGTTCAGCTCGATGGTCGATAGCTGCAGCAAACGAATCGACTGCTGCAACTGCGGAGTCAGCGCCAGATGTTGGGACAGCCTGAGCTGGAGAGTCTGCTTCATGGGTTGCGGCGAACGCGTCACACGCCCGGCCTGCCCCGCGGCGGGTTACAGGCGGAAGTGTTCGCCGAGATAGACCTTGCGTACGTTTTCATTATAAATGATCTCGTTCGGTGCGCCGGCGGCGAGCACTTCTCCCTCGTTGATGATGTAGGCGTGATCGCAGATTCCCAGCGTTTCCCGTACGTTGTGATCGGTGATCAGCACGCCGATTCCGCGCTCCCTCAGGAAGCGAATGATCTTCTGAATGTCCAGCACCGCGATCGGGTCGACTCCGGCGAATGGTTCGTCGAGCAGGATCAGGCGAGGATCGCTCGCCAGCGCCCTCGCAATCTCCAGACGGCGCCGCTCTCCGCCGGACAGCGACACCGCGGCGGCGTCACGCAGCGCTCCGATGTGCAATTCGCCGAGCAACATGTCGAGCCGGCGTTCGATGTCCTGTCGCGTGGCGGGCTGAAGCTCGAGGATCGCGCGGACATTGTCCGCCACGCTGAGCTTGCGGAAGATGGAACTTTCTTGCGGAAGATACGAAATTCCGAGCCGGGCCCGCCTGTGTATCGGCAGATGCGTGAGCGGCGTGTCGTCGAGCCGGATGTCCCCGCCGTCGACCGGGATCAGTCCGACGATCATGTAGAAACAGGTCGTCTTGCCGGCGCCGTTGGGTCCGAGCAGGCCCACGACCTCTCCGCTGGCCACGTCGAAGGAAACGTCCTTGACGACGGTACGCGACTTGAACCGCTTCCTCAGTCCTGTGACCCGCAGCAGGCTCATTCCCCGGGCGTCCTGATCAATGCGCGCAGCACCGCCGGCGCGAAGCCGTGCGCCTCGAGGTAGCGGGCTTGGCGGGCGTACTCGCGCGCATTTTCGGGGAGACGGCCGAAACGACGCTGCCACAGCGCCCGGGCTCGTTCGAGATCGGTTGTCGTGAGCGTATCGAGTGCCCGGTCGATGTGCGGATCGGAAACCCCGCGGGAGCGCAGATCGTGACGCAGCCGCCGGGCTCCGTGGCGAGCGCTGCGGGAAGCGACGAACGCCTCGGCGAAGCGCTCGTCCGACAGATAGCCGTCGCGTTCCAGCCGGTCGAGAATCTCCTCGATCGCCTCGGCATCGGCGCTCGGCTCGGTGGCGAGCTTGCGCGCCAGTTCCGCTCGGCTGTGCTCGCGCCGTGCAAGCAGTCGCAAGGCCCGCTCGCGCAGGCCGCTGGTCATGCGGCTGCCGCCATCTCGCCCAGTTCGGGCAATCCGGCCGCTGCGCGGACCGCGTTTTCGATCGCGCGGGCGATGTCCGGATGCTCCTTGAGGAAATCGCGCGCGTTGTCCTTGCCCTGCCCGATGCGCTCCCCGGCGTAGGCGTACCAGGCGCCGGATTTTTCCACGATCTTGTGCTGTACGCCCATCTCCACGATTTCGCCCTCGCGCGAGATGCCCTCGTTGTACAGGATGTCGAACTCGGCCTGCTTGAAGGGAGGGGCGACCTTGTTCTTGACCACCTTCACCCGCGTTTCCGAGCCGATCACTTCGTCGGCTTTCTTGATGCTGCCGGTCCGGCGGATGTCCAGGCGGACCGACGCATAGAACTTGAGGGCATTGCCACCGGTGGTCGTCTCGGGGTTGCCGAACATCACTCCGATCTTCATGCGGATCTGATTGATGAAGATGACCAGCGTATTGGTCCGCTTGATGTTGGCCGTGAGCTTGCGCAATGCCTGGCTCATCAGGCGTGCTTGGAGACCCGGCAGCTGATCGCCCATCTCGCCTTCGATTTCGGCGCGCGGAACCAGCGCCGCGACCGAATCGATCACGACGATGTCGATTCCGCCCGAGCGCACCAGCATGTCGGCGATCTCGAGCGCCTGCTCGCCCGTGTCCGGCTGCGAGATCAGCAGATTGCCGACATCGACCCCGAGCCGCGCGGCATACTGCGGATCGAGCGCATGTTCGGCGTCGATGAAGGCGGCCGTACCCCCCGCTCGCTGCGCCTGTGCGATCACCTGAAGGGTCAGCGTGGTCTTGCCGGAGGATTCGGGACCGTAGATTTCGACGACCCGCCCGCGCGGCAACCCGCCCACGCCCAGGGCGATGTCCAGGCCGAGCGAGCCGGTCGAAATGACCTGGATGTCCGATACGACCCCGCCGTCGCCCAGCCGCATGATCGAACCCTTTCCGAACTGCTTCTCGATCTGCGAAAGGGCCGCCTGCAGCGCCTTGCTCTTGTTGTCTTCCATTGCGCGTTCTCCAATCGACGCCGGCATTATGGCACACCCCAGGGCTCCCGGCCCCGTCCTAGACCATCAGTCATATTTCATATCGCACCGGATGAAAATCGACAGTGTGTGCTAACTTTTGTCAGCCAGCCTGGCGATGAGGCCCTCCAGCGCGAATACGACCGCGCTGCGCCGGACCGTTGCACGATCTCCCTCGAAGCGCTCTGTCGAACTCGCGAGGCCGGAGTCGGGCAGCAACCAGGAAAAGCACACGGTCCCGACCGGTTTTCCGGCGCTTCCCCCGGCCGGACCCGCGATGCCGGTGATCGCCAGGGCGACCTGTGCGCGGCTCGACCGGAGGGCGCCGTCGGCCATCTCGCGGGCGGTTGCTTCGCTCACCGCTCCGTATGCCTGAATCGTCTCCGGCCGTACGCCGAGCAGCTCCCGCTTCGCCTCGTTCGAGTACGTGATGAAACCGCGCTCGTACCATTGCGAGCTGCCGGCGGTCGCGGTGACGACCTGCGCGACCCAGCCCCCGGTGCAGGATTCGGCCGTGACCAGCTTCCAGCCCGCCGACGCGAGCCTCTGGCCGACTCGCCTGGACAGCTGCGCGAGATCACGGTCCATGCACTAACGGCCGACCGGAGTTGCCGCGTGGCCATGCGCACACATCATCCCCGCGCCATCGGGTCGCGGATCGAAGCGGCCTTCGCCGCGCTGGGACGTTCGGGCACGGAACGAGCATCGAGCTCGCGCCGCGCCTTGCATCGATCCGCTTGGGCATTCGACGCGCGCCATGGGGAACCTGCTCCTAGCCGATCAGCCGGCGCGCGGCGGCCAGCACGAGCAGCGTGTAGAAAGCGGCGACGACGTCGTCGGCCATCACGCCGAAGCCGTTCTTGAGCTCCCGGTCGATCCGGTCCGCCGGGGGCGGCTTGACGATGTCGAAGCCGCGAAACAGCAGGAACGCGCCGATCTGCCAGGCGATCCCATCCGGGGTCATCAGCAGCACCAGCCAGAACGGCACCATCTCGTCCCACACGATCGCGCCGTGGTCGGCCACGCCCAGGTCGCGCCCGGTGCGCGCGGCGGCGAAGATGCCCAGGGCAAACGAGGCCGCGAGGAAGATCAGCAGGCCGGCGTCGGAAAGATTCGCGCGCAGCGGCGCAAACAGCAGCCATGCCGCCAGCGTACCGGCCGTGCCCGGCGCCCATGGCGAAAGACCGCTGCCCAGGCCGCAGGCGATCAGATGCGCCGGTGACGCGACGAGGAATTTCAATCCCGGGGCGCTGCTCATCGTCGCTGTGCGCCGAAATGGTCCCAGCCTCGCGCGCGGATGGGCAGGTCCCGCCCGGCCGCATCGAGCAGTGCGACGCATCCGGCAGGATGGGCGCGGATGACGCCGATGCGTGTCAGCGCAACGCCCGCCGTCGCGGAAAGCGCAAGCAGCGCGTCGCGGTGCCGCGGGGCTGCGGTGAAGACGAGCTCGTAATCGTCGCCGCCGGCGAGCAGGCACTGCCGTGCGAGCTCCGTATCCGGAGTCAGCGTGGCAAGCTCCGCCCAGGGCAGCCAGTCGTCATGCAGCTCGGCGCACACTGCCGAGCGCTCGGCGATGTGACCGAGATCCGCCACCAGGCCGTCGGAGACATCGATCGCGGCGCTGGCGAGGTCTCGAAGCGCCAATCCGAGTTCGACCCGCGGCTGCGGTCGCTGCAGGGCGCCCAGGCTGCGGCTGCGGGCCTGCGCATCCAGCGCGATGCGCCCGCTCGAGGCAGCCAGCCCCAGCGCGGCCGTGCCGGGTCTTCCCGATACCCAGACATCGTCGCCGGGGCGCGCGCCTTCACGTCGAAGTGCCTGTCCCGCCGGTACTTCGCCGAACACGGTCACTGCGATCGTCAGCGGACCGCGCGTCGTGTCCCCGCCCGCCACATCGACCGAGTACCTCTGCGCGCAGCGGAAAAGCCCCTCGGAGAAGGCAGCGAGCCAGCGCTCTTCCGGTGCCGGGATCGCCAGCGCGAGCAGCGCCCAGCGCGGCTCGGCGGCCATCGCCGCGAGATCCGAGAGATTCACCGCCAGCGATTTCCAGCCGAGATCGCCGGCGTCGGTTCCGGCCGTGAAATGAACACCCTCGACCAGCATGTCGGTCGAGGCAACGAGCTGCATGCCCGGCCGCAGCCGCATCAGCGCGGCGTCGTCTCCCACGCCGAGAACGGTGTGCGAGACCGGTCGCGTGAAATGCCGGCGAATCAGTTCGAACTCGGAGGGCATCGCGCGGTAACGGCGAACCCGCTCGCGATCAGCGAGCCCGGCCGGCGCGCTGCTGCGCGACCTGTTCCGGTCTGAGCTTCTCCGCCAGCCGGTCCAGTACGCCGTTGACATATTTCTGGCCGTCGGTGCCACCATATGATTTGGCCAGTTCGATCGCCTCGTTGAGGATCACGCGATAGGGGGTGTGCGGCTGGTGCTTGAGCTCGAATGCGGCGATCAGCAGGATGCTGCGTTCGACCGGCGAGAGCGATTCCGGGCTCCGGTCGAGCAGCGTCGCGAACTCGGCGGTGAGCGCGCCGGCTTGCGTGGCCGCACCGCGCAGCAGCGCCGAGAACAGCGCCGCATCCGCCCGGGCGAATCCGCCGGCTTCGGCCAGATGCGACTCGATGTCCTCGATCGCGTTGCCGCTCAATTGCCACTGGTACAGCCCCTGCAGCGCGAATTCGCGTGCCAGGCGCCGGGAGGATCTCATCGCGGCACGCGGTCCTCGCCGATGCCGCGCAGCAGGTTGGCCATCTCGACCGCGGCCTGGGCGGCGTCCGTGCCCTTCTGGCGCGTGCGCGAAAGCGCCTGATCGTCGTTCTCGGTGGTCAGCACGGCATTGGCGATCGGCACCCCCGTGGCGAGCTGTACCTCGGTGATGCCGCGCGCCGACTCGTTCGAAACGATCTCGAAATGATAGGTTTCGCCCCGTATCACCGCGCCGAGCGCGACGAGTGCATCGTATCGGCCCGAATCCGCCAGCCGCCTGAGCGCGAGCGGCAGTTCGAGCGCGCCCGGAACCGTCGCGATCAGCATGTCCTGCGCACGCACCCCCAGCCGGCGCAGCTCGCCGGTGCACGAGGCGAGCAGCGCCTCGCCGACATCGCGGTTGAAGCGGCTCATCACCAGCGCGATCCGCAGTCCGGTTCCCGAGATTCGCGGGTCGATTTCCTCGATGTCGTCGTATCGGGCCATCGTCTCAGCGCTCCGTTCCGTCGGGGGCAAGAAAACCGCATACCTCGAGACCGAAGCCGGCCATGCTGGGCATCTTGCGCGGGCTCATCATCAGCCGCATCTTGCCGACATTCAGGTCGCGCAGGATCTGCGCGCCGATGCCGTACAAGCGCGGATCCCAGCGCGCCGCCGGCCGCGGTGCCTCGTCGCGCAGCGCCGCGAGCAAGTCGGCGCCGCTCTCCGCGCGGTGCAGCAGCACGATCACGCCTGCGCCGCGCTCGCCGATGATGCGCATCGCCCGCTCGATGCTGAACGAATGGCGCTCGTCGCCGCGATCCAGGAAGTCGAGCACCGACACCGGTTCGTGGACCCGGATCAGCGTTTCGGTCTGCGGGCCGATGGTGCCCCGGACCAGGGCCAGATGGACCTCGTCGCTGGTGTGATCCGAATAGGCGTAGAGCCTGAACGTGCCATGCGCCGATTCGACATCCTTCTCCGCTACGCGCGTGACCAGCATTTCGGAGGCGGCGCGAAAGTTGATCAGGTCGCGGATCGCGCCGATCTTCATCGTGTGCTCGCGCGCGAACTCGACCAGATCCGGCAGGCGCGCCATCGAGCCGTCCTCCTTGAGGATCTCGCAGATGACCGCCGCCGGCTCGAGTCCGGCGAGCCGGGCCAGGTCGCAGCCCGCTTCGGTGTGTCCGGCGCGCACGAGCACGCCACCGCGCTGGGCCATCAGCGGAAACACGTGGCCCGGTTGCACGATGTCCTCGGGCCGCGCACCGCGTGCCACCGCGACCTGGATCGTGCGTGCGCGGTCGTGTGCCGAGATCCCTGTGGTGACGCCGTCGGCCGCTTCGATCGAGACGGTGAAGGCGGTGCCGTGGCGCGCGCGGTTGTCGCGTACCATCAGCGACAGGCCGAGCGCGCGGCAGCGTTCCTCGGTGAGCGTCAGGCAGATGAGCCCGCGTCCGTGTCTGGCCATGAAGTTGACCGCCTCGGGCGTCACGAACTGGGCGGCGATCACCAGGTCGCCCTCGTTCTCGCGATCCTCCTCGTCGACCAGCACGACCATCCGGCCGTTGCGGATTTCCTCGACGATTTCGTGGATGCCGGACAGTGCGCTCATTGCGGGGATCGATCGGCGGCGGGCTCGGCGATGATGCGTTCGACGTAGCGCGCGATCAGATCCACCTCGAGATTGACCCGCATCCCCGGCACCAGGCGCTCGAGCGTGGTCGCCTCGATCGTGTGCGGGATCAGATTGACGGTGAATTCGGGCCCTTCGACCCGATTCACCGTCAGGCTCACGCCGTCGATCGCAATCGAGCCCTTGCGCGCGACGAACCGCGCCAGGTCCCGCGGCGCGCGCACCGTGAGCTCGCGGCTTTCCCCGACCGGCTCGAAGCGCACCACCTCGCCCAGCCCATCGACATGACCGGTTACGAGGTGTCCGCCGATCCGGTCGGCCAGGCGTAGCGCCTTTTCGAGATTGACCGCACCGGGCGCGTCGAGCCCCGCCGAGCAGCGCAGCGTCTCGCGCGAGACGTCCGCCTCGAACCAGGCGGCGCTCTTGGCGACCACCGTCAGGCATACGCCGTTGACCGCGATGCTGTCGCCGATCGCGACATCCGACAGGTCGAGATCGCCGGCCGCCACGCGCACGCGCAGCCCGCTTTGCAGCGGCTCGGTGCCTGTGATGCGGCCGATCGCGGCGACGATTCCGGAAAACATGACGGCAGCCGATTCTGGAGAAAGGCGCAATTGTAGGCGAAATGGCGAGCGCGGCGGCGCACTCGCGCGAGCCCCGTTAGCGCTGCGCCACCGCTGCGCGCAGGGTCGAGGGCTGCAGCACGCGATCGAGCACGGCCGCGAACTGTTCGGCCGGTTGGTAACCGACCACCCGCACGCCGGGAATCTCCTTTCCCGTGCGGTCGAAGAACACGATGCCGGGCGGACCGAACAGGTTGAAGCGCTGCAGCAGCGCGCGATCGTCTTCGCCGTTTGCCGTCACATCGGCCTGCAGCAGTACCATCCGCCTGAGTCTTTCGCGCACCGCCGGGTCGGTAAACGTGTAGCGCTCGAACTCCTTGCACGAGACGCACCAGTCCGCGTAGAAATCGAGCATCACCGGACGATTCGCGTTTGCCAGTCTTGCATCGAGTTCGGCGACGGTGCGCACGCGTTCGAACGCGACCGGCGCCGGGCTCCGGGCCGCCGCGCCGCGAAGCCCGGCGAGCGGCTGCAGCGGATCCCGGTTGCCGGCCAGCACACCGACGAACAGCGCCGCGCCGGCCAGCAGGCACAGCACGCCGACGCCCTTCCAGAAGCGCTGCAGGCCGCCGGCAGTCACCGGCAGCGGATCGAGCGCGTGCAGATGGATGGCCGGGAAGATCAGCAGCAACGCCCACGCAACCATCGTGGCGGCTGCGGGCAGCACCGGCGAGACGATCCAGATCGCCACCGCCAGCAACGCGACGCCGAAGAACTTCTTGATCGCATCCATCCAGGCGCCGGCCTTCGGCAGCAGGCTGCGCGCCGAGACCGCGAGCACGATGAGCGGCGCGCCCATGCCGAGCCCCATCGCGAACAGCGCGGCTGCGCCGAGAAGCGCGTCGCGCGTCTGCGCGATGTAAAGCAATGCGCCGGCCAGCGGCGCGGCCACGCATGGACCGCAGATCAGCGCCGACAGGGCGCCCATCGTGACGACCCCGGTCACCGAACCGCCCTTGCGCCGGCCGGCCGTCACCGTCAGGCGGCTCTGCAATGCGCTCGGAAGCTGCAGCTCGTACAGGCCGAACATCGACAGCGCGAGCACGACGAACAGCGCGGCAAATGCGCCGAGCACCCAGGCGTTTTGCAGCGCCGCGGAAAGCAGGCGTCCCGACAGCCCTGCGGCGACCCCGGCAGCCGCATAGGTCACGGCCATGCCAAACACATAGGCCAGCGACAGGCCGAACGCGCGTCGCTTGGTGATGTCATGACCGTGGCCGATGATGATGCCCGACAGGATGGGGATCATCGGAAACACGCACGGCGTGAACGTCAGCAGCGCCCCGAAGCCGAAAAAGCTCGCGACGGCGAGCCAGAATCCGGCCTTCCGGAGCATCTGCGCGACCTGGGAAGATTCGTCGCCCGGTGCCGCATCCGGCGCACGCACTGCGGCGGAAGGCGCAGGCGTTCCGGTCAGGCGGACCGAAACGCTCTGCGCGGTGGGCGGAAAACACACGCCGACGTCCGCGCAGCCCTGCGAGGTCACGGTGAGCTTGAGATCCTTGACACCCGCCGGTGCCGTGAACGGCACCGGTATGACGAGCTCATCGCGATAGGTTTCGACCTCACCGAAGAACTCGTCGGTCTTGCGCTTGCCGGGCGGAAAGCGCGGCTCGCCCAGCTTGACGGACGCCGGTTCGGCGGCGAACCGGAACTTGTCCCGATACAGGTAGTAGCCCTGGGCGATCTGGTAGCGCACCTCCAGCGTCTTCGCATCGAGTGCGCGCACCGACAGCCGGTAGGCCTGCTCGGGCTGCATCAGATCCTGGTCGGAGGCAGGCGCCGCCGCGCCGACGAACAACAAGCCGGCGAGCAGCACGATCCATCGCAATGGCATGCTCACGGTCGGGCGGAGTCCTTCGGCACGGCGACCTCGGCCGCGATCCAGTCCAGATAAGCGGCAAGTCCCCGCTCGGCTACGAGCGCGACGATTTCGGGAAGTTCGTAGGGATGCTGTTCGCGGATCGTCTCTTCGACCTGCGCGTAACGCCCCGCGGTCGTCTTGATCAGCAACGGCACCTCGTTCGTGGCCTCGACGAGTCCTTCCCAGCGATAGACCGACTGGCACGGGGCGAGGATGCTCACGCAGGCCGCCAGCCGCCGTTCGATCAGGCTGCGGGCGATGCGCTCGCCGGCTTCCGGGTCGGGCACGGTGGTCAGGACGATCAGCGGTTTCATGAATTCATTTTACGTCGTTCGTACGGTACCGCTCATTTCAACAGGCGACGCCGCGCGAGCGCCACCGCGACGGGAAACGCGACGACCAGGTAGCCCGCCAGTACCGCCAGGTGGTATGGCACCGATTCCGGAACGTGCCCGAGCAACAGCGGCCGCGCGAGCGCGACGGCGTGGGCGAGCGGCAGCGCCTGGCCGAGCGTCTGGATCGCGCCGGGCAGCTGCTCGGCCGGGAAGAATACGCCGGACAGCAGCACCATCGGCGTGATGAACAGCGTGAAGTAATACATGAAGAAGTCATAGCCTGGCGCGATCGCGGTGACGATCAGTCCGATCGCCCCGAACGTCAGTCCGACCAGGAAGATCAGCGGCACGCTCCACAGCGCGAGCGGCGAGGCGGTCAGGCCCAGTGCCCAGGCGACCAGCAGGATCGCCAGCCCGGACAGCACGCTCTTGCTGGCCGCCCACACCAGCTCGCCGAGCAGCACGTCGTCGAGCTCCAGCGGCGCATTGAGCATCGCTTCCCAGGTGCGCTGGACCTGCATTCGCGAGAAACCGGAATACAGCGCCTCGAACGTCGCGCTGTTCATCGTGCTGTAGCACAGCGTCCCGGCGGCGAGAAAGGCGATATAGGAGATGCCGGCGATCTCGGGCAACAGCGCGCCCAGACCATACCCGAGGCCCAGCATGTAGATGACGGGGTCGGCCAGATTGCCGAGCATCGACGGAATCGCGAGTTTGCGCCACACCAGCAGGTTGCGGCGCCATACCGCGACGAAGCGCAGGCTCGGCCCGGGCGGCCGCGGCATCGTCATTCGCGCAGCTCGCGTCCGGTGAGCTTCAGGAACACGTCCTCGAGGTCCGCCGGCCGGTGCAGATAGCGCAGGCCCGCCTGTCCTTCGAGGTGCGCGAGCAGCGTCGTGGCGTCGCTCAGATAACAGAAAACCGTTTCGCCGGCCGTCTCCACCCGCGCCGAAAGACCTGAGGCGTGCGCCTGTGCCCATTCGCGTGCGCCCTCTCCGTAGACCTCGACGACCTGCGGCTCGATGTGTGCGGCGATCAGCTCGCGTGCGGGCCCCCGGGCGATGACCCGGCCGTGATCGAGGATCGCGATGTCATGGCACAGTCGCTCGGCCTCTTCCATGAAATGGGTGGTCAGCAGCACCGTGACGCCGCGCTTGGGCAGCGCCATCAGCCGGTCCCAGATCAGGTGGCGCGCCTGCGGATCGAGTCCGGTGGTCGGTTCATCGAGCACGAGCAGTTCGGGTTCGTTGATCAGCGCCCGCGCGAGCGCCAGCCGCCGTTTCATGCCGCCGGACAGCTCGCGGATTCCGGTCGCGGCGCGCCCGGCCAGCCCGGCGAACTCGAGCAGCGGCGGGATGCGGCTGCGGATCACGCGCTCGGGCAGGCCGAAATAGCGGCCATAGACCAGCAGGTTCTCCGCGACCGAGAAGTCCGGATCGAGATTGTCGACCTGCGGCACGACGCCGACCCGGATGCGCGCCTCGCGCGCACGCGCGGGCACCGGTTCGCCGCACAGTCGGATCTCGCCCGCGGCCGGCGGCGTCAAACCGAGCACGCAACGCAATGTCGTGGTCTTGCCCGCGCCGTTGGGGCCGAGCAGGCCGAAGCATTTCCCGCGCGCGATCTCGAAGCTCACCCCCGCGAGCACCTCGATCGCGCCGTAGCGCTTGCGCAGCCCGGCGACCGTCAGCGGGGCCATGCGTTGCGCAGGATCGCACGGATCACGTGCAGCTTGCGGTGGAAGAAGTGATCTGCATCGGGTACGACCGTGACGGGCAGCTCGATCGTGCGCGCCCAGTCGAGTACGTTGGCGAGCGGCACGGTCGTGTCCTTCTCCCCGTGGATGACGATGGTATCGGGCGGGACCGCGCCGGTATCGTAGCGGCGTGCGCCGCTGGCGAAGCCCGCGGCGGTTCCCACCAGTATCAGGCGCGCCGCGGGCCGGCCGCGTTCGGCGAGCCGCCGCGCGAGGCGCGCCTGCACGTAGGCGCCGAACGAGTATCCGGCCAGCACGACCGGACGATCGCCCCAGCGCGCCGCCGCGTAATCGAGCACCGCGAGCATGTCGAGCGTCTCGCCTTCGCCCTCGTCGTGGCTGCCTGCGCTCGCGCCGACCCCGCGGAAATTGGGCCGCAGGCTGACGCAGCCGAGCTCGCGCAGCGCCTTCGCGAGGGTGTAGACGACCTTGTTTTCCAGCGTGCCGCCGAACAGCGGATGAGGATGGCATACGAGCGCGATGCCGCGCGGCTCGGCAGGCGCCTCGATCAGCGTCTCGATCGGTCCGGCCGGCCCGTCGATCAGCGCGCGCTCGCCGCGGGCCGCCGTCATAGGCGGAGCCGTTCGACTACCTGCCCTTGCACGAGGTGCCGGTCGATGATCTCGTCGATGTCCTGCGCATCGACGTAGGTATACCAGACGCCTTCCGGATACACGACCATCACCGGCCCGTCGTCGCAGCGATTCATGCAGCCGGCCGAGTTGATGCGCACCTTGCCCGGCCCGTCGAGCCCGAGCGCCTTGATGCGGTCCTTCGCATGGCCGCGCAGCTCGCTCGCCCCATGAGCGTTGCAGCAGGTCTCGCCCGGCGCGCGCTGGTTGCAGCAGAAGAACACGTGGTACTGGTAATGGTGGCTCACGGCGGTCTCCTCGCGCCGATTATACGGTGCGGCAGCGCTGGTAGAATCGCGCCATGGGAGCGATCGAGCTGACGGTCAATGGCGAGCGCCGCGCGCTCGATGCGCCGACGTGCGTGGCGGAACTGTTGCGCCGCGAGGGCCTCGCCGGCAAGCGGGTCGCGGTCGAGCGCAACGGCGAGATCGTGCCGCGCACCCGCCACGGCGAAACCATGCTCGTGCCGGGCGACCGTATCGAAATCGTGGTCGCGGTCGGAGGAGGCTGATCGAATGGCGGATGCCCCGTTGCTGCTCGCCGGCGAGCCCTACCGCTCGCGCCTGCTGGTGGGTACCGGAAAATACAGGGATTTCGAGCAGACCGCCGCGGCGCTCGATGCGAGCGGTGCGCAGATCGTCACCGTGGCGATCCGGCGCACGAACATCGGGCAGGAGCCGGGCCAGCCAAGCCTGCTCGACGCGCTTCCCGCCGGCCGCTATACGCTGCTGCCCAACACCGCGGGCTGCTACACGGCCGAGGATGCGGTGCGCACGCTTCGCCTCGCGCGCGAACTGCTCGACGGCCACGACCTGGTCAAGCTGGAAGTGCTCGGCGATCAGGCGACGCTGTACCCCAACATGCCCGAGACGCTGCGTGCCGCGGAAACGCTGGTCGGCGAAGGCTTCAAGGTCATGGCCTATTGCAGCGACGATCCGATCCAGGCGCGCCGGCTCGAGCAGATCGGCTGCGTCGCCGTGATGCCGCTGGCCTCGCTGATCGGCTCCGGCATGGGCATCCTGAACCCGTGGAATCTGCGGCTGATCATCGAGGCCGCGCGGGTGCCGGTGATCGTCGACGCAGGCGTGGGCACCGCGTCCGACGCGGCGATCGCGATGGAACTGGGCTGCGACGCGGTGCTGATGAATACCGCGATCGCACTCGCGCGCGATCCCGTGCGGATGGCCGGCGCGATGCGCAAGGCGGTCGAGGCGGGGCGCGAGGCGTATCTCGCCGGGCGCATCCCGAAGAAGTATTACGCGGCCTCGCCGAGTTCTCCTACGGGCGGGCTGATCGGCGGCTGAAGCCTGAGCGGCGGCTGCGCGGCGTTGCGTTGCGCCGCTCGCAATGTCTGCTCCAGCGCATCGGCCGGCATCGGCCTGGCGAACAGGAAGCCCTGCATCGCGTCGCAGCCGGCATCGCGCAGGAAGTCGCGCTGTGCCTGGGTTTCGACTCCCTCGGCCACGACCGACAGTCCCATGCCGTGGCCGAGCTGGATGATGGCGCGGGCGATCGCCACGTCGTCGGTGTCGGCGGGAAGGTCGGTCACGAACGACCGGTCGATCTTCAGGCAATTCACCGGAAAACGCTTGAGCGCGTGCAGCGAGGAGTAGCCGGTGCCGAAGTCGTCGATCGACAATCGCAGGCCCGTCGCGCGCAACTCCTCGAGCAGCCTGACCGCGCGTTCGACATGCACCGCGACCATGCTTTCGGTGATCTCCAGTTCCAGATTGCCCGCCGGGAATCCGGTTTCATCGAGGATGCGCCGCACGCGCGCCGCCAGGCCCGCCTGCTGAAACTGGCGTACCGACAGGTTGACCGCGATGCACAGCTCAGGCAGCCCCCGGTCCAGCCAGTCGCGTCCCTGTCGGCAGGCGCTTGCCAGCGCCCACTCGCCGACCTCGACGATGCGTCCGCTTTCCTCGAGCAGCGGAATGAATTTGTCCGGAGACACCATGCCGAGCACGCGGCTGTTCCAGCGAAGCAGCGCCTCGGCTCCGGTGATCAGTCCGGTGCGCAGATCGACCTTCGGCTGGTAGTGCAGCACGAACTCGTCGCGCTCCAGCGCCCGATGCAGGCTGGCGCCGACTTCGAGCCAGACCGCCGAGGCGCGATTCATCTCGGGATCGTAGTACCGGTACTGATCGCGGCCGGCCTGCTTGGCGCCATACATCGCCTGGTCGGCGTTCATCATCAGCGTCTGCGCGCTTTCGCCGTCGCGCGGATACAGCGCGATGCCGATGCTGGCGGAGGGCACGACCTCGGAGTTGGCGATCGACACCGGGGCGGATAATGCATCGAGCATCTTCTGCGCGACGCGGCCGGCATCCTCCGGCTTGGCCAGATCGGTGAGCACGACGACGAACTCGTCGCCGCCCTGCCGACAGACGGTGTCGCCGTTGCGCAGGCAGGCCACCAGCCGGTTCGCGACTTCGACCAGCAGTTTGTCGCCTGCCTCGTGCCCCATCGAGTCGTTGACGTTCTTGAACCGGTCCAGATCGACGAAAGCGAGCGCAAGCAGGCGCTGGTTGCGGCCGGCCTTGGCGATGCTCTGCTCGATGCGATCGGCGAGCAGATGGCGGTTCGGCAGTCCGGTGAGCGCGTCGTGCGTGGCGAGCTGCTCGAGCTCGCGCTCGAAGCGCAGCCGTTCCGAGATGTCCTGCAGCACGCCCACCACCCGATTCGGGCCGTCGTCGCCGAACTCCACCTCGGCCACCATCTGCAGGTGACGGAGGGTCCCGTCCTCGGAGAAGACGCGGAAGGTCGTCCTGGCACTGTTGGCCTCGAAGTCTCGCAGCCGTGCGAACAGTTCGGCGAGCTGCTCCCGGTCATCGCGATGCGCGCAATTGACCAGCACGTCGGGGCTGGGCTCGACGTCCCCGATGTCGAGCCCGAACAGCGCGTAGGTCTGTTCCGACCATTGCATCGCGTCGCTTCGAAGATCCCATTCCCAGCTGCCGAGCCCGGCGATCGCCTGGGCGCGCGCGAGGCTGGCCTCGCTGCGCCTCAATGCCGCCTCGGCCTCGTCGCGGCTCGCGATGCCGCGAAGCGCAGAAATGGCGTACGACACGTCATCGGCGAGATCGCTCAGCAGCGCGCATTCCTCCCAGCCGAAGGCGTCGGCGGCGCCCGAATACAGTGCGATGGCGCCCTCGACGTTGCCGCCGACGATCAGCGGAAAGCCGGCCACCGACTGGAATCCGCGGGCGAGCGCGGCCTCGCGCCACGGCGCGAACTTCGGATCCCGGCCGGCGTTGCGCACGACCGCCGGACGCGCACTGCGGATTGCCGTGCCGACGGGGCCGTGCCCGGTCGGCTGCTCGTCCCAGGTTACGATGACCCGGTCGAGATAACCGGCGTCGTGACCGGCCTGCGCGAGCGGAATCACGCGCCGATCGGGGCCGTTGTCTGCGCGCCCGATCCAGGCGAAGCGGAACCCGCCGACCTCGATCACGATTTCGCACACCTTTGTGAGCAGATCGGCTTCGCAGCTCGCCCGTCGCGCTGCGCGCGTGACCGCGGTCAGCAGACGCAGCGCGCGGTTGACGCGCTGGTTCGTGCGCTGCCCGGCGTCGACCCGCCCGGCGTTCGCGCGCCGTTCGCGGCGGGCAGGGCTGTCGGCTTCGAGTGCAGGATGGGTCATCGGATTCGTGTCCGGCCGTATGGCCATTTACGGCTAGAATCCCGCAGCCTTGAACCCGTGGCGTGCCCGTCCGATGAACCGACGTCCCGTGCGCTCGTTCGTGTTGCGCCAGTCGCGCGTGTCCCCGGCGCAGGCACGATTCCGCGACATGCTGCTGCCGGTGTGGGGCATCGCCCACGCGCCGCAGCGGCTCGATCTCGCGGCAGTGTTCGGGCGCGAGGCGCCGCGCATCCTCGAGATCGGTTTCGGCATGGGCGAGAGCATCGCGGCCAGCGCCGCGGCGCACCGTGAGAACGACTATCTCGGCATCGAAGTGCATACCCCCGGCGTGGGAGCGCTGCTCAAGCGCATCGCCGAACTGGGCCTGACCAATGTGCGGGTGATCCAGCACGACGCCGTCGAGGTGCTTGCCGACATGATCGGCGAGGATCAACTCGATGCCATCCACATTTTCTTTCCGGACCCGTGGCCCAAGAAGCGGCACCACAAGCGCCGCCTGGTGCAAAGCGGGCTCGCGCGGCTGGCTGCCTCGCGGCTCAAGCCCGGTGGCGTGCTGCATCTGGCGACCGACTGGCAGGAGTATGCCGAGCAGATGCTCGCCGTGCTCGCCGCCGAGCCGCTGCTTCGCAATACCGCGCAGGATTACTGCGACCGGCCGGCCGACCGGCCGCTGACGAAATTCGAGAGCCGCGGGCTCAGGCTGGGCCACTGCGTACGGGATCTGATCTTCGTCAGGCGGATTGCGGCGGAACGAACAGCTCCAGCAGATCGTTGAGAAAGCGCAGGCCGAGTTCGCTCGCAGCGATGCGACCGGGCGCATCGTGGAGCAGGCCGCGTGCGCGTGCGCGGGCGAGCGCCGGTTCGATTGCCGTCAGCGGCAAACCAGTGCGCTCGGAAAACAGCGAGACGTCGACGCCGCCGACCAGGCGCAACGCGTTCATCATGAATTCGAGCGGCAGCTCGGCTGCCGGAATCGGGTGCGAAGCGTGCACGAAGCCCGTACCTGCGGCGCGTTCCAGGTAACGGCGCGGGTGTGCTTCGCGAACCTCGCGCACGATGCCGGCGCGCGAGGACAGCTTGCCATGCGCGCCGGCGCCGATTCCCAGGTAGTCGCCGAAGTGCCAGTAGTTGAGGTTGTGCGCGCAACGCCGGCCCTCGCGTGCGAACGCCGACACTTCGTAGCGCACGAGGCCCGCCGCCGCGAACGTGGCCTCGGCAGCCGCCTGCATTTGCGCGGCGACGTCCTCGCCCGGCAGCGCGGGCGGGCTCGCGGCGAAAGCCGTGTTGGGTTCGATCGTGAGCTGGTAGGCCGATACGTGAGGCACCGCGCATGCCGCGGCCCGTTCGAAATCGCGGCATGCCGAGGCGAGCGACTGCCCGGGCAGCGCGTACATCAGATCGATGTTGACGTCGTCGAAATGCCTCAGCGCCGCATCGATCGCCTCGCGTGCCTCGCGCTCGCCATGGATGCGCCCGAGCGCGGCGAGGCTGGCCGCGTCGAAGCTCTGCACGCCGAGCGAGATGCGATTGACCCCGGCGCGGCGATAGGCGGCGAAGCGCTGCGCACACACCGTGCCGGGGTTCGCTTCCAGCGTGACTTCGGCCTGCGGTGCGAGCGCGAACACCGCGCGCAGGGCCGAGAGCAGGCGATCGACGCCCGCAGGCGAGAGCAGGCTGGGCGTGCCGCCGCCGAGGAACACGCTGCGCACGCGGCGTCCCCACACCTGCACGGCGGCGTGTTCGGCGTCCTCGATCAGCGCGTCGAGGTAGGCCGTCTCGGGAATGTCCCCGCGCAGCTCGTGCGAATTGAAGTCGCAGTACGGGCACTTGCGCACGCACCACGGGAAATGGACATACAGGGACAGCGGTGGCGCTACGGCGGGGCCTGCTGCCGCAGGCGCGGACCGCTCCGGCCGGATCGGGATCGTGCGGCGATCAGACAATCCGGCGCGCCCGCTCGACCAGGCGCTCGACCGCGCGCGCGCGGTGGGAAAGTTCGTTCTTGCGCTCGGGCGGAAGCTGCGCGGCGGTGCATCCGAGCTCGGGCAGCCAGAACAGCGGGTCGTAACCGAAGCCGCCGGCCCCGCGCGCGGCGCGCAGGATCTCGCCGTGCCACTCGCCCTCGGCGATCACCGGCTGCGGATCGTGCGGCGTGCGCACCAGCACCAGCACGCAGTAGTAATGCGCCCGCCGGTCCTCGTGCGGCGCGAGCAATTCGAGCAGCCGGCGGTTGTTGTCGGCATCGCTGGCCGCATCGCCCGCGAGCCGTGCAGAGCGCACGCCGGGTGCACCGTCGAGCGCCTCGACGCACAACCCCGAATCGTCGGCGAGCGCCGCAAGGCCGCTGCCCTCGGCCGCATGCCTGGCCTTGGCGAGCGCATTCTCCACGAAGGTGATGTGGGGTTCGTCCGCCTCACCCACGCCGAACGCCGACTGGGCGGTGAGCTGGATGCGAAGCGGCGCGAGCAGCGCGGACAGTTCGCGCAGCTTGCCCGGATTGTTGCTGGCGAGGACGACGCGGGTCAGTCGGGTCATGGGCCGCAAGCAGCGGGCGCTCACGCGATTCCGAGCGCAACCTTCTGGGCCGCGAGGATGCTGCCGATGCCGCGCTGGGCCAGATCGACCAGCGCATCGAGCTCGCCGCGCGAGAACGGCTTGCCTTCCGCGGTGCCCTGGATCTCGACGAGCCCGCCCCGGCCGGTCATCACGACGTTCATGTCGGTCTCGCAGGCCGAATCCTCGGCATAATCCAGGTCGAGCACCGGCACGCCCTCGTGGATGCCCACCGACACGGCTGCGACGAGGTCGGCGAGCGGGCTCTCGGCCAGCTTGCCGAGCGCGAGCAGCCGGTGGATCGCGTCGTGCAGCGCTACGCACGCGCCGGTGATCGACGCGCAGCGCGTGCCTCCGTCAGCCTGCAGCACGTCGCAGTCGATGAGGATCTGGCGCTCGCCGAGTTTTTCGAGATCGGTGATCGCGCGCAGGCTGCGGCCGATCAGCCGCTGGATTTCCTGGGTACGCCCGGTCTGCCGGCCGCGCGCGGCCTCGCGCGCGGTTCGCGTGTGGGTCGAGCGCGGCAGCATGCCGTACTCGGCGGTGACCCAGCCCTGCCCCTTGCCTCGCAGGAAACCGGGCACCGATTCCTCGACGCTCGCCGTGCACAGCACCCGCGTGTCTCCGAATTCCACCAGCACGGAGCCTTCGGCGTGGCGCGTGTAGTTGCGGGTGATGCGCAGCGCGCGCAGCTCGTCGGTTCTTCTTCCGCTCGGTCGCATGCTATCTGGAATACTTCTGGATCGCTCCCTGGATCTCGGCGACGACCCGTTCGATCTCCTCGTCCGTGAGTTCCGTCGGCGGGGGCTCTCCGGCGCCGGAGCGCGAACCGACGAAGCCGTTCATCCGCGTGGTGAACTCGTCTGCCTGCATCGCCTGCGTCGAGATCGTGCTGCCCGAGGTGCTCGGACCGCCCTCCTCCCAGGTGACGGCGATCACGCTCAGGTTGTCGCTGTGCTTGCCGGCGAGCCGCTCGGCCTCCGCCATCAGCGGCGGCACGGCCTTCATGATGTCGGCTCCGGAGAGCCGGCTCGCCAGCGTGGCACCGCTG
The DNA here is from genome assembly GCA_037440385.1 of Rhodocyclales bacterium. Classification (GTDB taxonomy): domain Bacteria; phylum Pseudomonadota; class Gammaproteobacteria; order Burkholderiales; family Rhodocyclaceae; genus CG2-30-68-42. The sequence continues at coordinate 53,357 of JBBIUI010000001.1, forward strand.
ACCGGCGTCCAGAAGCCGTCCGTACACAACACGATGACATCGCCCGCGCGCATCTTCGTCTGCGGCGAAAAGTCGATCTGCGGCAGGTGAATGCCGCCCAGGCAGCTATAGATGCGATTGCGGGCGGGGTGCGACACCGCTTCCGCTTCGCCGATCAGGCCCTGCTCGACCATCAGTTGCACGCGCGAATGGTCCCGGGTCTGACTTGCGATTGCGCCATCGCGAATCAGATACAGGCGCGAATCTCCGGTATGCGCCCAGTACGCCTTGCCGTCCTGGATCAGGCAGGCCACGCAGGTGGTGCGGGGCGTGTCGTCATTCAGGTGATCGGTGGCGAAGTCGAGGATCGCATGATGGGCATTGACCAGCGCCTTCGACAGGAACATGAACGGATCGGCGAGCGTCGGGGCCGCCTCGCGCTGGAAGCTGTCGGTGACATATTTGACGGCGATCTCGGCGGCGATCTCGCCGTGCAGGTGTCCGCCCATGCCGTCTGCGACCACCAGCAGCAGCGCGTCGCGCGAGTAGCAATAGGCGACGCGATCCTGGTTGGATTTGCGCCCGCCGCGCCGGCTCTCGTGATAGATCGTGAACTTCATTTCGGCTTGAATCGGCGGATCTGGCGCACGATGGTGCTGAGGAAGTCGGTCGTCGGCGCCGGCGCGTCCTTGACCGCCAGCACCTTCTGCAGCGCGAAGACGCTCTGCGGGCGGTCGAGATGATCGAGCCGCATGCACCAGTCGATCAGTTCCAGCAGTTGCAGGGAGTACTTGCCCGCGAAGCGCTTCGCGGCGAGTGGAACCTGATCACGCTCCACGCGCAGGTTGGCGGCCTGGGGCGCGCCCCCTCCGAGGCAGGCGTACAGGCTGGCGCCGATCGAGTAGATGTCGCTCCACGGGCCGAGCAGTTCGCGGCTCTGGTACTGCTCGGGGGCGGCGAAACCCGGCGTGTACATCGGCTTGAGCATCTTGCCGCCGGATGCCAGTGTCTGGCGCGCGGCGCCGAAGTCGAGCAGCACCGGGTTGCCGTCGAGCCGCAGATAGATGTTCGAGGGCTTGATGTCCAGATGCAGCAGCTTGTGGGAGTGCACCTCGCGCAGGCCGTTGAGCAGCCGCGTGAACGCCCCGCGCAGAAAGCGTTCGCTGATCTCGCCCTTGTGCTTGCGGATGTAGTCCTGGAGCGTGATGCCGCGCTCGTACTCCATGACCAGATAGACGGTGTCGTTGGCGCGGAAGAAATTGACCACGCGCACGACGTTGGGATGGTGCAGCCTGGCGAGGGAACTGCCTTCCTCGAAGAAGCATTTCATGCCGTACAGGAACATCGAGCGCTTCTCGGGTTTGACCGAGGGCAGGATGTCGCCCTCGCGCCGCAACGCGAGGGAAGCCGGCAGGTATTCCTTGATGACGACCGGATTGCCTTGCGTATCGGTGGCCAGATAGACGATCGAGAAGCCGCCCACGCTCAACTGGCGCTCGATGCGATAGGCATCGAGCGTGGTACCGCAAGGCAGGGGGTGGTTCGCCTGGGACGCCATTCGACCGGAAGCTGTGATAACTTGTTCGGGAAGCTTGCCGTTCGCTGCCGCGCGGACGGGCGCCGAATTTTCGGGCTTTGGCGCGGCGAAGTAAAGCGGACATCGCACGGCTTCGGGCGCAAGGTCGCCAATGCGCTCGTCCATCGCCCCACTGCGGAGGATTTCGCTTGATCTACAGCATGACCGGTTACGCCGCGGTTTCGCGCGCGAGCGGACACGGCACCCTTTTCGTGGAGCTGCGCAGCGTCAATGCGCGCTTTCTCGATCTCGCCTTTCGCATCACCGAGGAGCTGCGCGGCGTGGAGCCGCAACTGCGCGAGCTGGTGGCATCGAGGATCGAGCGCGGGAAACTCGAATGGCGCGTGAATCTGCTCTCCGAGCCGGGTATGCAGGCGGGCGGCGGGCCGGGCGTCGCCGCGATCGAGCGGCTGGCACATTGGCAGGCGGAAGTGTTGCGCGTTCTTCCCGGCGCGAGCCCGCTCGGCGTCGCGGACGTGCTGCGCTGGCCGGGCGTTTTCGCAGAAGAGCCGGGCGCGTCGCAGGCGCTGCACGGCGCATGTCTGGATCTCGCGGCGCAGGCGCTCGACGAACTGCTGGCCACTCGCGCCCGCGAAGGCGACAAGCTCGCACGGATGATCCTCGATCGCATCTGCCGCATGCGCTCGCTGGTCGATGGCGTGGCGCCCAGGTTGCCCGGGATCGTCGAGGCGTATCGCGACCGGCTCGCGGCGCGGCTGCGCGAGGTGCTCGCCGCACACGACGAGGAGCGCATCCGCCAGGAACTGGCCCTGTTCGCCGCGCGGATCGACGTCGCCGAAGAGCTCTCGCGGCTGACCGCGCACCTCGATGAAGTCGAGCGCGTGATCGCGCGCGGCGGCGTGGCCGGAAAGCGCCTCGATTTCCTGATGCAGGAACTGAACCGCGAGGCGAACACGCTCGCATCGAAATCGGTTTCCACCGAGCTGACCGGCGTGGCGCTGGAGCTGAAGCTGCTCGTTGAGCAGATGCGGGAGCAGGTTCAGAATATCGAGTGAAACGGGACCGTTGGACCCATAGCCGGCGCGACCCATGTCAGGGAACCTGTTCATCGTCACCGCTCCTTCGGGAGCGGGCAAGACCACGCTGGTGGCCGGGCTGCTCGATCGCGATCCGTCGCTGCAGCGCTCGGTTTCCTACACGACGCGCGCGCCGCGACCGGGCGAGACGGACGGGCGCGACTATCATTTCGTCGCGGCGCGCGAATTCGAAGCGATGCGGGAGAACGGCGAGTTTCTCGAGTGGGCCGAAGTGCATGGCAACCGCTACGGGACTTCACGCGCCTGGCTCGACAAGCGCACCGCGGCCGGCTTCGATGTCGTGCTCGAGATCGACTGGCAGGGCGCGCGGCAGGTCCGACACGCCTTCCCGGGCGCGGTGAGCATCTTCGTGCTGCCGCCGGCGTTCGAGGATCTGGAGCGCCGACTGCGCGCCCGGGCACAGGATCCGGATGAGGTGATCCGGCGCCGCATCGAAAACGCGCGCGAGGAGGCCCGGCACGTGGCCGAGGCCGATTACGTTATAATCAACAGCGACTTGGAAGCGGCGCTGCAGGACCTGCTGGCGATCGTGCGCGCTTCCCGGCTTCGCTACGGCGTGCAGGCGCGCCGCCATTGCGATCATTTCGCGTTTTCTGGGTAACGAACATGGCTCGAATCACCGTCGACGACTGCCTCCGGAACATCGGCAATCGCTTTCAGCTGACGCTGGCCGCGGCGTACCGTGCACGCCAGATTTCCGCAGGCAGCACGCCCATGATCGATGCGGGAAACGACAAGCCGACCGTCATCGCGTTGCGCGAGATCGAGCTCGGCAAGGTCGGCCTCGAGGTGCTCAACCGGGGCCAGGCGTGAAGGATTTCCTGCCGGGCCCGTAACAGCCCGACGGGCTCCTGGACCCGGTCGATGGAACCTGCGCCTGCACCTGCCGAACCCTCCGCCACGAATGCGGCGGATTCCGGTTATGAGCAGGTCCGAGCGGGGCTTTCCACTTATCTGAAGCCGGACGATCTGGAGCGCATCGACGCGGCCTACCGGTTCGCCGCGCGTGCCCACGAGGGGCAGTTGCGCATGAGCGGCGACGCCTACATCACGCACCCCGTGGCGGTGGCATGCATCCTCGGTGGCTGGCATCTCGACACCCAGGCGCTCATCGCCGCGCTGCTTCACGACGTCGTGGAAGACACCTCGATCGGCATGCAGGAGCTCGGCGCGCGTTTCGGGAGCGTCGCCGCGGAGCTCGTCGATGGCGTGTCCAAGCTCGACCGCATCGAATTCCAGTCGCAGGAAGACGCGCAGGCCGAGAATTTCCGAAAGATGCTGCTGGCGATGTCGCGCGACGTGCGCGTCATCCTGATCAAGCTGGCCGACCGGCTGCACAACATGCGCACGCTCGAAGCGGTTCCGGCCGAACAGCGCAGGCGCATCGCGCGCGAGACGCTGGAGATCTATGCCCCGATCGGCAACCGGCTCGGGCTGAACAATCTGTACCGCGAACTCCAGGAGCTCGCGTTCCGCCACCTCTATCCGTTGCGCTACGCGGTGCTGGCGAAAGCCGTGCGTGCCGCGCGGGGCAATCGCCGCGAGCTGGTGGGCAAGATCCTCGAAGCGATCAAGCGCCGCCTGCCGGAAGCCGGCATCGAAGCGGAGGTCTATGGCCGCGAGAAGCATCTGTACAGCATCTACCGAAAGATGCGGGAGAAGTCGCTGTCGTTCTCGCAGGTGCTCGACATCTATGGGTTCCGTATCATCGTCAGGGACGTCGCGTCGTGCTACCTCACGCTCGGCGCACTGCACCAGCTCTACCAGCCGGTGCCGGGCAAGTTCAAGGATTACATCGCGATCGCGAAGGCCAACGGCTATCGCGCGCTGCACACGACGCTGATCGGCCCGTATGGAACTCCGGTCGAGGTGCAGATCCGCACCCGGGAGATGCACCACGTCGCCGAGACCGGTGTCGCATCGCACTGGCTGTACAAGGACTCCGAGAAGTCGCTGACCGAGCTGCAGCAGATGACGCACAAGTGGCTGCAGTCGCTGCTCGACCTGCAATCGGCCTCGGGTGATCCGCACGAATTTCTCGACAACGTCAAGATCGACCTGTTCCCGGATGAAGTCTATGTGTTTACGCCGAAGGGCAAGATCCTCGCGCTTCCGCGAGGCGCCACCGCGGTCGATTTCGCCTATGCGGTGCATACCGATGTGGGAAACCGCTGCATCGCCTGCCGCATCAATCGCGAACTGATGCCGTTGCGAACCGAGCTGCGCAACGGCGAGCAGATCGAGATCATCACGGCGGCCCATGCCCATCCCAATCCGGCGTGGCTGTCGTACGTGAAGACCGGCAAGGCGCGCTCCGAGATCCGCCATTATCTGAAGACCATGCAGTACGCCGAATCGGCGGCGCTCGGCGAGAGGTTGCTCAACCGGGCCTTGCAGGCCCTGGGCGCGAGCGCCGCGTCGATCGAGCCCGCGAGCTGGGAACGCCTGATCCGCCACGGGGGGGCGAAGTCCAGGCAGGATGTATATACGGACATCGGCCTGGGCAAGCGCCTGGCGGCCGTCGTGGCGCGCCGTCTGCTGGTTCATGAAGAAGCCGCGCGAGCCGAGCCGCCAGCCGGCGGTGCCGTGCTCATCCGCGGCTCCGAAGGCGTAGCGGTGCAATTCGCCAAGTGCTGCTGGCCGATTCCGGGCGACGCGATCGTCGGCTCGATCAAGAAGGGGCAGGGGCTGGTCGTGCATAAGGACGACTGCCGCGCGATCCGCAAGTCGCGCAAGGCGGAGCCGGAGAACTGGATCGAGGTGGAATGGGAGCCCGAGCCGGGCAGGCTGTTCGAGGTGCAGATCAAGGTCGAGGCGGAGAACCGGCGCGGCGTGCTGGCCAGGATCGCCGCGGAGATCGCCGCTTCCGGCTCCAACATCCAGAACGTCGGCATGGACGAGGAGCGCGGTGCGTATAGCAGCCTGTATTTCACGCTTCAGGTGAGCGATCGCCTGCATCTGGCGCGCATCCTGCGACGGCTCAGGCGGCTGCCGGAGGTCAGCCGTATCGGCCGGGTCAGGGAGTGATGCACGAGGGGACGCGGTACAATGCGGCCGGCCACGAACCGATCGAGGTGTCGCGATGTATGAGTCCGAATTGACGAAGTTCCTGCGCGAGTTCCTCCAGTCGCACCCGGAAGAGCTGGAAGTCCGCCGCAAAGGCCGCGCGTTGTGGTGGGACCGGCCGCAGGATCCCGAGACGCAGCGCAACGCTCGTGAAGCACGGGTTGCGCAGAAGCCCTATTGCTACCAGCCCGACTGAGCCGCAGCGCCGCGGGCGGGCGCAGCGGTCTGCCCGGCGGGGAATGGACCACTGCCGGGCGCCCGGGCGGGCGCAGCGCCGGCAGCCGCCGCGCGTATAATCCGCGCCTTTCTTCGGAATCCCTCGATCCCCGATGCTGGACGCAGATCGGCTTGCCTGCGTGCGCGGTGACCGGCCCCTGTTCCAGGCAGTCAGCTTCAGTCTGGAGGCCGGTGCCGCCCTTCAGGTCACCGGCGTCAACGGTTCCGGCAAGACCAGCCTGCTGAGGATCCTGTGCGGGCTGTCGGCGCCGGCAGCCGGCGAGGTTCGCTGGCAGGGAAGCAGCACGCGAGTGCTGCGCGAGGAATTCTTCGGCCAGCTCGTCTATCTCGGCCACGCCCCGGCGGTCAAGGACGAACTCACCCCGGTCGAGAACCTGATGACCGCCGTGATGCTCGGCGGGATCGAGCTCGACGAAGGCGATGCCCGGGAGGCGTTGGAGCGCATCGGACTGGCCGGGCGAGAGGATCTGCCGACGAAGGTCCTGTCGCAGGGCCAGCGCCGGCGTGTGGCGCTCGCGCGGCTGCTGATGTGCGAGAAGGTCCCGCTGTGGGTGCTCGACGAGCCTTTCACCGCGCTGGACCGCTCGGCGGTCGAGCAACTGTGCGGCACGATCGAGTCGCACCTGCAGCGAGGCGGGCTGCTGGTCTTCACGACGCATCAGGAGGCGCCGATCCGCGCGCGCGAACTGCGTCGCATGGAGCTCGGGCGGTCGTGATGGGGATCTTTCGTTGCGTGCTGCATCGCGACCTGACCCTCGCATTGCGCCGCCGCTCCGACGTGCTGACGACGCTCTTCTTCTTCGTCATCGTGGTGAGCCTGTTTCCGCTGGGCGTCGGCCCCGAGCCGGAGCTGCTGCGCAGCATGGCTGCGGGCATCCTGTGGGTGGCGGCTCTGCTCGCCTCGATGCTCTCGCTCGGGCGCATGTTCTCGCTCGACTACCTCGACGGAACGCTCGAACAGATGCTGCTGACGCCAGAACCGCTGCCGGTGATCGTGCTGGCCAAGGTTCTCGCGCACTGGCTGGTCTCGGGCCTGCCGCTGGTGCTGATGTCCCCGGTCTTGGCGCTCCAGTTTGATTTGCCGCAAACTCTGATCGGAACCCTGGTGTTATCTTTGGCGCTCGGCACCCCGGTGCTCAGCCTGATCGGCGCGATCGGAGCGTCGCTGACGCTGGGGCTGCGCGGCGGCGGTGTGCTGGTGTCGCTGCTGGTGCTGCCTCTGTACATCCCGGTGCTGATTTTCGGCGCCGGTGCGATCGGGGCTGAATCCTCGGGGCTGGGCGCGCAGTCGCATCTGTTGCTGCTGGCGGCTTTCCTGGTTTTTGCGGTGGTCGCCTCGCCGTGGGCGGTGGCTGCGGGATTGCGGATATCGCTGGAATGACGGGGCCGGGAATTCCCGGTTCGTAGCCGAATGACCAACTGGTTCAGGTTTTCGTCGCCGCAGACCTTCTTCCCGCTGGCCGGGGCGATGGCCCCGTGGTTTTTCGCCGCGGCGATCGCGTTCGGTGCGGCGGGACTGTACATCGGCTTCTTCGTCGCTCCGACCGACGCCCAGCAGGGCGAGGCCTACCGGATCATCTTCATCCACGTCGCGGCGGCCTGGATGAGCATGTTCCTGTATCTGGCGATGGCTTTCTGGGCCGGCGTCGGGCTGGTCTTCAATACGCGCCTGTCGGCGATGATGGCACAGGCACTGGCGCCCACCGGGGCGCTGATGACCTTCATCGCGCTGTGGACCGGCGCGCTGTGGGGAAAACCCACCTGGGGTACGTGGTGGGTATGGGACGCGAGGCTCACCTCGGAGCTGATCCTGCTGTTCCTGTACCTCGGATTCATGGCGCTGCAGGCCGCGATCGACGAGCCGCGCCGCGCAGACAAGGCCGGCGCCGTTCTCGCGCTGGTCGGCGCGGTGAACGTCCCGATCATCTACTTTTCGGTCAAGTGGTGGAACACGCTGCATCAGGGTGCATCGGTGAGCCTGATGGCGGCGCCGACGATGGCGAAGACCATGCTGTGGGGGATGCTGATGATGGCGCTGTCTTTCTGGATGTATGCGCTCGGGGCGGTGCTGGTGCGGGTGCGCTCGATCATGCTCGAGCGCGAACGGCATACCGATTGGGTCGCCGCCTATCTGGAGCAGCCGCGGTGAATTGGAACGGCTGGTCGGGTTTCTGGTCAATGGGCGGGTACGGGCTGTACGTGTGGGGGTCGTACGCGGTGACGGCGCTGGTGTTCGCGGCGGAGATCGCGGCGCTGCGTGCGCGCCGGCGGGCGACGCTGCAGCGGTTGCTGCGCCTGAAGCGCAGCGGCGTGATCGGCGGTACGAACGGCGGAAATGGGGGGACGCGGGATGAAGCCCAGACATAAACGATTTGCGCTGGTGGCGGCAGGGCTTGCCGGATTGGCGGTTGCATCCGCACTCGTGCTGGGTGCGTTCCAGAAGAACCTGGTGTTCTTTTTCACGCCGACGCAGATCGCGAACCACGAGGCGCCTCAAGGCCGGTCCTTCCGCGTCGGCGGGCTGGTCGAGGTCGGCAGCCTCAAGCGCCAGGAAGACGGGGTGACGGTGCAGTTCGTCGTGACCGACACGGCGAAGAGCATCCCGGTGCGCTTCAAGGGTGTGCTGCCCGATCTGTTCCGCGAAGGCAAGGGGGTCGTCACGCAGGGCAAGCTGGGGCCCGACGGGGTGTTCCGCGCCGACGAGGTGCTCGCGAAACACGACGAAAACTACATGCCGCCCGAAGCGAAGCACGCGCTCGATCAGGCGCACAACGCGGCGAAGACGCTGAAGCAGTGACCGGGGACGCGCATCGCCCTCGCGCGCCGGCGCGTCGGCCCACACTCTTTCCACGTTTCCCACACGGTAGATACCCATGATCCCCGAACTCGGCCTGTTCGCACTCGCCATTGCCGCCTGTCTGGCGCTCATTCAGGGCGTGGTTCCGCTGTGGGGCGCGGCGCGCGGCGATGCACGGCTGATGGCGGTGGCGCGGCCGGCGGCGCAGGGACAGTTCGTGTTCGTCGCAATCGCGTTCGGGTGCCTGGCCTACGCATTCGTCGCCAACGACTTTTCGGTCGCCTACGTCGCGCAGAACTCCAACAGCCTGCTGCCGGTTCAATACCGGCTGGCGGGCGTATGGGGCGGACACGAGGGCTCGATTCTGCTGTGGGTGCTGATCCTGGCACTGTGGACGAGCGCGGTGACCATCGCCAGCGGCCATCTGCCCGAGCGGATGGTGGCCCGCGTGATCGGGATCATGGGCCTGATCAGCGTGGGATTCCTGGCCTTCCTGTTGTCCGTGTCCAACCCGTTCGAGCGCCTGCTGCCGGCCGCGCTCGACGGGCGCGACCTCAATCCGCTGCTCCAGGATCCCGGCATGGTGTTCCATCCGCCGATGCTCTACATGGGCTACGTCGGTTTCTCGGTTGCATTCGCCTTCGCCATCGCCGCGCTGCTCAGCGGCCAGCTCGATGCGGCGTGGGCGCGCTGGTCGCGCCCGTGGACCACCGTCGCATGGATTTTCCTGACGCTGGGCATCGCACTGGGTAGCTACTGGGCCTATTACGAGCTGGGCTGGGGCGGCTGGTGGTTCTGGGATCCGGTCGAGAACGCATCCTTCATGCCGTGGCTGGTGGGCACCGCGCTGATGCACTCGCTCGCGGTCACCGAGAAGCGCGGCGCATTCAAGAGCTGGACGGTGCTGCTGGCGATCTTCGCGTTCTCGCTGAGCCTGCTCGGCACCTTCCTGGTCCGTTCGGGGGTGCTCACCAGCGTGCATGCGTTCGCGACCGATCCGAAACGCGGCATCTTCATCCTGACCTTCCTAGCGCTGGTGATCGGCACGTCCCTGCTGCTGTACGCATGGCGCGTGCCCAAGGTCGGCCTGGGTGGGGGCTTCGGGCTGGTTTCGCGCGAGACCTTCCTGCTGACCAACAACGTGCTGCTCGCGGTCGCGGCGGCCTCGGTGATGCTGGGCACGCTGTATCCGCTGTTCCTCGACGCGCTCGGACTGGGCAAGATCTCGGTCGGCCCGCCCTACTTCGAGTCGGTGTTCGTGCCGCTGATGGCCCCGCTCGTTGCGCTGATCGGCGCCGGCCCGTATGCCCGCTGGAAACAGGCGAGCGTGGCCGAGCTCGCGACCCGGCTCAAGTGGGTCGCGCTGGCGAGTCTGGCGGCGGCGCTCGGCCTGCCGTTCCTGATGGGCGCATTCACCGGGATGGTGGCGCTCGGACTGATGCTCGCGACGTGGGTCATCCTGGCCACGGTGCAACTGCTCGTCGAACGCGTGCGCGCGAGCCGCGCGGCGGGGCTCGCGGGCAAGCTCCGCTCGGTGCCGCGCGCGAGCTGGGGGATGACGCTCGCGCATGTCGGGATCGGTGTGTTCATCGTCGGTGTGACGCTGGTCAAAGGCTACGAGGTCGAGCGCGACGTGAAGATGCACCCGGGCGAGACCACCGAGGCGGCCGGCTACGTGTTCCGGTTTCTCGGCGCCCAGGAGGTCCGTGGTCCGAACTACATCGCCAGCCGTGGCACGCTGGAGGTGACCCGCGGCGGCCGGCGCATCGCCCTGCTCAACCCGGAAAAGCGCGCCTATACCGTTTCGCGCATGCCGATGACGGAAGCGGCGATCGACACGGGCTTCACGCGTGACCTGTACGTCTCGATGGGCGAGCCCGTCGGGCAGGATGCGTGGGTCGTGCAGGTGCGCGTCAAACCCTTCGTCGACTGGATCTGGATCGGCTGCCTGATCATGGCGTTCGGTGGCGCGCTCGCGGCGAGCGACCGTCGTTATCGTCTGGCCGCACGCCGTAACGAGGCGCTGGCCGGTGCCGCGGCAGCCGCGCATTCCTGAGCGCGCGATGCGATGAGACGGTTCCTGCTCCCGCTCGCGGTCTTCCTGGTTCTGGTGGCCTTTCTCGCGATCGGCCTCAAGCTCAATCCGCGGGAAGTGCCCTCTCCGCTGATCGGCAAGCCGGCGCCGGCCTTTCGGGTGCCCACGCTCGATGACGGCGCGAGGACGCTCGCGCGCGACGACCTGCTCGGCAAGGTCTGGCTGCTGAACGTATGGGCGTCGTGGTGCGTGTCGTGCCGCGAGGAGCACCCGGTGCTGGTCGAACTGGCGAAACGCAAGGTGGTGCCGATCTACGGTCTGAACTACAAGGACGGGCGGCCCGATGCGATGCGCTGGCTGAGCGAATGGGGCAACCCGTACGTCGCGTCCGCGTTCGATCCCGAGGGCCGCGTCGGCATCGACTTCGGCGTCTACGGCGTGCCGGAGACCTTCGTCATCGACCAGGCGGGCGTGATACGCCACAAGCATATCGGACCGCTCACGCCGGCAATCCTCGACGACAAGATCCTTCCCCTGATCCGACGACTCGATGCGAAATCCTAAGAAGCTGTTGTTGGCCCTGCTGCTGGCCGTTTCCGGCCTTGCCGGGATGTCGCGGGCGCAGGAAGCGGCGCCGGCGGCCGACGACCCGGTGCTCGAAAAACGGATGATGAAGATCGCCGGCATCCTCCGCTGCCTGGTATGCCAGAACCAGACGATCGCGGACTCGGCTGCCGACCTCGCGGTGGATCTGCGCAATCAGATCCGCGAGAAGTTGCGGGCCGGCATGAGCGATCAGCAGATCATCGATTACATGGTCGCCCGCTACGGCGATTTCGTGCTCTACAAGCCGCCGGTCAAGTCGACGACCTGGCTGCTGTGGTTCGGACCGTTCGCGCTGTTCGGCGCCGGGCTCGGCGTGCTCTTCGTCAAGCTGCGCAGGCGGGCGGCGAGCCGCACCGACGAGCCGCTGTCGGAAGCCGAGCGGGCGCGCGCCGAAGCCCTGCTGGACACAACCGGGAAACAGGACGAATCATGATCATCTTCTGGGTCACCGCCGGCGCGCTTTGCGCCGCCGCGCTGGCGTTCGTGCTGCCGCCGCTGGTGCGAGCGCGCACGCGGCCCCGCGTCGACGTTTCACAGGACGTCGTCAATGTCGGCATCTACCGGGACCAGTTGAAGGAACTGGATGCGGAACTCGCGCAAGGTGCGATCGCGCAGGAGCAGTACCGCAAGACGCGGGCGGAGATCGAGCGCCGGGTGCTCGAGGAATCCGGTCGCGCCGATGCGTCGGGTCCCGTGACGGGAAATGCTCGCGGCATTGCCGCGGGGCTGGCGGTGGCGGTTCCGGCGCTCGCGTTCTCGCTCTACCTGGCACTGGGCACGCCGCGCGGTCTGGATCCCGAGGCGGCGAACCGGCCGGTCGACGAGTCCGCGCATCAGCTCACGGCCGGGCAGATCGGCGCGATGATCGAGAAGCTGGCCGCGCGCCTGCGCGAGGAACCGGGCAACGTCGAGGGCTGGGTCATGCTCGCGCGTTCGTATGGCGTGCTCGGTCGCTACCAGGAGTCGGCTCAGGCGTATGCCCGTGCATCCGCGCTGCTCCCGCAGGACGCGCAGATCATGGCCGATCACGCCGATGCCGTGGCGATGTCGCAGGGGCGAAAACTGGATGGTGAGCCGGAACGGCTGATCGCGCAGGCGCTTCGCATCGATCCGTCGAACGTGAAGGCGCGGCTGCTGGCAGGGACCGTGTCTTTCCAGAGGCGCGACTTCAGGACTGCGATCGACCATTGGCGCGCGGCACTCGCACGCGTGCCCGACGCAGGCGAACTGTCCGAGTCGATCAAGGCGAGCATCGCCGAGGCCGAAGCGAACGCGGGTACCGGTGCCGCTGCGGCCGTGCCCTTCGCGCAGGCGCCGGCAGCGGCTGCGCAACCTGCCGAGGCGGGCAAGGCGGGGATCACGGGCACCGTCACACTCGCCCCCGGACTGGCCTCGCGCGCCTCGCCGGAAGATGTCGTATTCATTTTTGCCCGGCCCGCCGAAGGCGCGCGGATGCCGCTCGCGATCGTGCGCAAACAGGTCAGGGATCTGCCGTTGCGGTTCCGTCTCGACGACTCGCTGGCGATGTCTCCGGCGGCGACGCTGTCCGCGGCCGGCCGCGTCATGGTGGGAGCGCGCATCTCGAAGAGCGGCAACGCGATGCCCAAGCCAGGCGATCTCGAGGGGACGATAGGGCCGGTCGCGGTGGATGCGAGCGGCCTCGCGCTGACGATCGACAGGGTCGTCCAGTAGCTGCGCCGCCGGGCGGGCCGTTCGGATGAGCCGCGCCTGCGCGATCCCCGGACGTCACACTGGTAGGCCGTGCAGGACTTGAACCTGCGACCAACGGATTAAAAGTCCGCTGCTCTACCAACTGAGCTAACGGCCCGAAGGGCGCGGATTATAGAGAGCGCCCGGTAGCGGGTCAATCCGAGCGCATCATCCGCCAGTATTCGAATTTCATCGTGGCGGCTGCTCCGGCGATGATCGACAGCGTCGCGAGGAGGGAGCCGATCGACAGCGTCGACAGGCCGGTGATGCCCTGGCCGATCGTGCAGCCGAGCGCCGTGACGCCGCCGAAACCCATCAGCGCGCCGCCGATGATGTGCCGGAACATGTCCTGTGCGGACGAGAAGTGTTCCCAGCGGAACGACTTGGTCGCCAGCGCGTACAGGAACGACCCGATGCCGACCCCGAACACGGTCGCGATGCCGAACGTGACGACGGTCGAGGCGTCGGTCCAGTACTGCCAGTATTCCATCGTGTAGGCGGTGGGTGCCACGAAGGACATCGACTCCGCCAGCTTGGAGTTGGTGCCGAAGACGACCGTCTCGAGCGATTCCGGATCTTCCGCGAGCCCCAGTTTGCCCGTGACATACCAGCCCGCGACGATGACCGCGCCCACGACCACTCCGGCGAGAACGTTGTCGCGGGAGCGCCAGAAGTCGCGATTGAACACCACGAACGCCAGCAATGCGCCACCGAGCACGAGGGCGAGTGCGAGCTGGGCGTTCGGCAGATCGAGGCCCAGCGTACCGTGCAGCAGCGCGGGCAGGGTCTGGCTGCCGGACAGATGCAGCGTCACCGCAGGTGCCTGCAGCACGTTGACCCGAAACGCGCCCAGGATTCCCCGCAGCGTGACGAAGGCGGTGAAGCCGAGGTAGATCCACACGACGACCGACTTGAGGTTGCCGCCGCCCAGCCGCACCAGCGTCTTGTTCGCGCAGCCTGATGCGAGCGTCATGCCCACGCCGAAACACAACCCGCCGACCACATGGGCGAGCCAGGGCACGTTGGGTCCGGTGTAGATCGTCTTGCCGAGATCGAGCACGCCGGAATATGCCAGCAGGTTGGTGCCGAAGATGGCGATGGCCATCGCCAGCATCCAGGCGCGCATGCGCCCCCAATCGCCCATGTTGACGACGTCGGACACGGCACCCATCGTGCAGAAGTTGGTCTTGTTCGCGAAGAACCCGAAGATCAGACCGAGGCCGAAACCCCACCACACCACGGTCCTGGCAATGAGCTGAACGTCGATCAATGCGCTTCCTCCTTCCCCGGGGCCGCGTGGCGCGTCGTGCTCGTTGTCATGCTTGCCCTGCCCGGATTTTCATGTTCCCGGCGGGCTGCGGCAAGTCAAACCTTTTTTGTTCCGGATAACCGGCCTCTATCTGCACCCTTTGCACCCGGGTACGCCCTATGCGTGGATCGTGCCGACATAGCGGGTCGGGTCCGGGATGCCGGCCGCCTCGAAGCCGGCGCGTCTCAGCCGGCAGGCGTCGCATTGCCCGCAGGCACGGCCCTGCGGGTCGGCCTGATAGCAGGACACCGTGAGCGCGTAATCCACGCCGAGCGCGATGCCGGCCCGGATGATCGCGGCCTTGGACAGGTGGATCAGCGGCGCATGGATGCGCACGCGGGCGCCCTCGACCGCCGCCTTGGTCGCGAGGTTGGCCATCGCTTCGAACGCCTCGACATATTCGGGCCGGCAGTCCGGGTAGCCCGAATAGTCGATCGCATTCACGCCGACGAAAAGGTCGCTCGCGCCGAGTACCTCCGTCCAGGCAAGCGCGAGCGAGAGCAATACCGTGTTGCGTGCGGGGACGTAGGTCGGCGGGATGCCCGGCCTGACGCCGCCCACCGGAACGGCGATCGTCTCGTCGGTGAGCGCCGAGCCGCCGAATCCTGCCAGGTCGAGGGCGACGACGCGATGCTCCAGCGCACCGAGCGAAGCGCACACGCGGGCCGCGGCCACGAGTTCGGCGGCATGTCGCTGCCCGTAGTCGACCGACAGGGCGTAGGCGGCAAAGCCGTCGCGCCGCGCGATCGCGAGCACCGTGGCCGAGTCGAGCCCGCCCGAGACCAGCACCACCGCCTTGCGGGCATTCATCGGCCCCGCACCTCGCCCCAGATCAGCTTGTGCAACTGGACCTGCAGGCGCACCGGCAGGCGGTCGCGCAGGATCCATTCGGCCAGCGTGCGCAGCGGCAGCGCGCCATGCACCGGGGAGAGCAGCACTTCGCAGCGCTGCGCGAGCCGGTGGCGCTCGATTGTCTCGCGCGCCCATCGGTAGTCCGCCTCGCCTTCGAGCACGATCTTGATCTCGTCGCCGCGCTTCAGGCACTCGAGATTCTCCCAGCGGTTCCTGTGCGCCTCGCCCGAGCCGGGCGCCTTCAGGTCCATGATCCGCGATACGCGCGGATCGACCCGCGAAATGTCCATCGCACCCGAGGTCTCCAGCGAAACCGAGAACCCCGCATCGCACAGCGCGGCGAGCAGCGGCAGGCAGCCGGGCTGGGCGAGGGGTTCCCCGCCCGTCACGCAAACGCTGCCGACATCGTGGGCATGCACTCTCGCCACGCACTCGGCGACGGTGAGCGGCATGCCCCCGGAAAATGCATATCGGGTATCGCACCAACGGCAGCGTAGCGGACAGCCGGTCAGGCGCACGAACACGCTGGGCAGGCCTGCGCGCGTGGACTCTCCCTGGATGCTGGGGAAGATCTCGGTCACGCGCACGCGCGCGTCGTCGTCGCTCACTTCTTGCGCGGTTTGAGCCGTTCGCGCGCGGTGTTTGCGGCCGGGCTGTTCGGATAACGGGAGATCAGCGAGGCGAGCGTCGCGCGCGCACCTTTCGCGTCGCCCAGTTCCTGCTCGCACGACGCGGCGCCGAGAGCCGCATCGGGCGCCTTGGCGTCATTGGGCCAGGTCAGCATCACCTTGCGAAAGGCCTCGAGCGCCTTCTGGCAGTCGCGCAACTGGTAGTGCGACTGGGCTTTCCAGTACAGCGCGCCCGGTGCGAACGTGCCCAGCGGATAGTTGCGCACGAACGTGTCGAAGGCAGCGATCGCCTCGTTGTATTTCGCCGCCTTGAACAGGTTCAGCGCCATTTCATACGCTTTGGCCTCGGCCGCGGGATCGGGTGCCGGAGGCGCCGCGGCCGTTTCTTCCTTGGCCGGTGCGGTTTCCAGTTTGCGCACGCGGTTGTCGAGGTCGACGTAAAAATCCTTCTGCCGCTTCCTGGCCTGCTCGATCTCGTAATTGAGGACCTCGATCTGGCCGCGCAGTTTGGCGACTTCCTGCCTGAGCGCTTCGAGCTGGTTCGCGAGTTCGAGCTGCGCGCTCGCCGCGGTTTCCTGCTTCGCCTGCAGTTTGCCGATCTGCTCGGCCTGCGCGGCCTGGTCGCGGCGCAACTGCTCGATGCGCGCGCGCGCTTCCTCGTCGTCGAACAGGCCGGCGAGCGCGGCCTGCGGAAGCAGCACCGCGACGAGCGCGCCGGCGAGCAGGATCCGAGTGCGGGGCATGTCGGCTCAGAACTCGCCCGGATAGAGCAGGTCGGCGCGGCGGTTCTCCGTCCAGGCGGCTTCGTCGTGACCGGGGTTGCGCGGTTTCTCTTCGCCCAGGCTCACCGATTCGATCTGAGTTTCCTTGGCGCCGAGCAGCAACAACATGTTCTTGACCGCGTTGGCCCGCTTCTGCCCGAGCGCAAGGTTGTATTCGCGGCTGCCGCGTTCGTCGGCGTTGCCCTGGATCAGCGTGCGAAGCTGCGGGTGCGAGACGAGGAATTTCGCGTGCGCCTCGATCAGCGGCTTGAACTCGTCCTTGACCGTGAAGCTGTCGTACTCGAAGAACACGCTGCGCTTGGACAGGATGTTCTTCGGATCCTTCAGCGCGGCGATGCCGCTGTCCTCGGTCGCGGCCGGCGGCGTCACCTTCGCCACGGCCGGCGGTTCGACCTGCTTCGCCTCTCCTCCAGGGCTGCGCTCCTCGACTCCGGCGCCGGCCTGTTCGGGGCCGCTCGGTGAGGACTTGCAGCCGGCGATGGCCAGCACGATCGCCAACAGCGACAGTTTCAGCAGCTTCTGCATGATTGGTTCCCTCGTAAGAAATCAGAACTTCATGAACGGACCCCAGGCCGGTTCGCGCACGTCACTCGCAGCGAGACTCAGCCGCTGCCTGAAGCGGCCGTCGCTGGACACCGCCGCGAGCACCCCGCGGCCGCCGATCTCTGTGGCATAGAGGATCATGCGCCCGTTGGGCGCGAAGCTCGGCGATTCGTCCTTGGACGAGTCGGTGAGCAGGTGTGTCTGGCGCGTCGCGAGGTTCATGACGGCGAGCTGGAAGCGGCCGGCGTTGCGCGCGACATACACCATGCTGTTGCCGTCGGGCGACAGGCGCGGGCTGACGTTGTAGGCGCCCTCGAAGGTGATGCGCTGCGCGTCTCCGCCCGCCGCCGGTATGCGGTAGATCTGCGGGCTGCCACCCCGGTCCGACGTGAAATAGATGTACTGCCCGTCCGGCGAGAAGAACGGTTCGGTGTCGATGCCGCCCGAGCTCGTCAGACGGCGAACGCCGCTGCCGTCCGCATGGACCAGGTACAGTTGCGAGCCGCCGTCCTTGGTCAGCACGACGGCGAGCCGGGCGCCGTCGGGCGACCAGGCCGGCGCGCTGTTCGAGCCCTTGAAGTTCGCGATGACATGGCGCCGCCCGGAGGCGAGCGAGTGCACGTACACGACCGGCTTCTTCGCCTCGAACGACACGTATGCGAGCCGGGTTCCGTCCGGCGACCACGCAGGCGAGATGATCGGCTCGCGCGAGGCCAGCGCGGTCTGCGGGTTCATGCCGTCGGCATCGGCAATGCGAAGTTCGTGGCGCCCCGCGCTCTTGACCACGTAGGCGAGATGATCGGCTCGCGCGAGGCCAGCGCGGTCTGCGGGTTCATGCCGTCGGCATCGGCAATGCGAAGTTCGTGGCGCCCCGCGCTCTTGACCACGTAAGCGATGCGGGTCGAGAACACGCCGCGCTCGCCGGTGAGCTTTTCGTAGATGTAGTCGGCGATGCGGTGTCCGGTCGCGCGCAGATGGCTCGCCGCACTGGCGAACGCGGAGCCTCCGAGCTGCGCCTGCTTCTGAACGTCGTACAGGCGGAAACGCACCTCGATCCGGTCGGCGCCGGCGGCGACGACGCTGCCCGCGGCCAGCGCGTCCGCGCCGCGGGATTTCCATTCGGCATAATCCGGCGCGGAGGACTCGCCCACCGTGCGTGCACCGGTCTCGACGAGCCGGAACATCCCGCTGCGTTCCAGGTCGGCGCGTACCACGTCGGCGAGCGCCTGCGGCAGCAGCCCGTCGCCCGCGAAGTCGGCGATGGCGATCGGGATCCTGTTGGCCCCGGCCCCGGTGATCTCGATGCTCAGTTGTGCGCCTGCACCGGTCGCCGCAGACAGCAACGCTGCAAGTGCGATCCGTGCGAAGAATCGCGCCAGTCCGGGCAGGAAAGGAGTCACCGCAAAATTATACATCAGCGCTCCTGGCCGTCTTCGAGCGGGCGGAACCTCAGCTCGAGCACGCGCGAAAACAGCGCCGGCGACGCCGGGCGCGGCAGCGGGCTGGATTTCAGGATCGCCCGCTCGATCGCGGCATCGAGTGCGGCGTGTCCGCTGGATCGCTTCAGCGTGATCGGCGGCAGCACTTCGCCGTTGGGCAACTGGGCGACCTCGAACACGGCCTCCGGATTACCCCGCACATCGGCCGGCAGAACGATGTTGCCGCGGATCTTGGCGCGCACGCGATCGATGTAATCGGCGATCGCCTTGTCGCGGGCCGACGCGGCCTGGCGCTCGCGCGCGCGCTGCGCGTCCTGCGCGGCCTCGTGCGTGATGCGCGCCTGCTCGAGCTTCTCGGTTTCACTCCTCAACTGCTCGTCGATCCGTCTGCGTTGCGGGTCAGGCCGGGGCTTCGCCTCGTCCCTGGCAAGGGGCTTGACCTCTTTCCTCGGCTCGGGCGCGGGTTTCGGCTTTTCCCTGGGCGGGGGGGCCTTTTCCTTCATGGCGATGTCCGGCTTCGGGGCGGGTCTGGGTACCGGCCGCGGCTCGCTCGTCGCCTTCGGTTCGGGGCGAGGTGCGGGCTGCACACGCACCGCCGGCACGGCGGACACGAGTTCCACCTCGACCGATTGCGGCGGGCGGCTCTGCCAGCGCACGCCGTAGATCAGCACCGCGACGAGCAGCGCATGCATCGCGACCGACAGCGCGACCGAGGACCACTTGCCCGGTTCGCGTTGCGCGCCGCGCACCGATACGGGCGTCATCGCGCCGGCTGGACCAGCAGCCCGATGCGGGCGATCTGCTGCTTCTGCAGCGCGTCCATCACGTCGAGCACCGCCTGGTAGCGAACGTTGCGGTCGGCCGCGATGACCACCGCCTGGCGGGGGTTGCGCGATTGCGCCTCGCGCAGCGAGGCGGCGAGTTCCGCGGCGGAGACCTTGCGCTCGGCCGCCGAGGCGGCGCGCAGCGCGATCGAGCCGTCGGCGCGGATCAGCACCTGGATCGGGTCGACCGGAGGTTGACTGGACTTGCCGACACTGGGCAGGTCGATCGCTGCGCTCTGGATCAGCGGCGCCGTGACCATGAAGATCACGAGCAGCACCAGCATCACGTCGATGTAGGGCACGACGTTGATCTGGTTCATCAGGCGACGCTGGCGCATGGCGGTCGCTATCTGAGCTGGCGCTGGAGGATGTTCGAGAACTCCTCCATGAAGCTCTCGAGGCGGATCGCGATGCGGTCGATGTCGTGGGCATAGCGGTTGTAGGCGACCACGGCGGGGATGGCCGCGAACAGCCCGATCGCCGTCGCGACCAGCGCTTCCGCAATGCCCGGAGCGACGTGGGCCAGCGTTGCCTGCTGCACGTTTGCCAGTCCGCGGAATGCGTTCATGATGCCCCACACGGTGCCGAGCAGTCCGACATAGGGCGACACCGAGCCGGTCGAAGCGAGGAAGGCCAGATGGGATTCCAGCGTATCCATCTCGCGCTGATAGGTCGCGCGCATCGCTCGACGCGCGCCATCGACGATCGTCGATGGATCGAGCGAGCGCTGGCCGCGCAGCTTGTTGAATTCGCGGAAGCCCGCCTCGAAGATGCGCTCCAGGCTGCCCGCGCCATGGCGGTCCGCGACTGCGCCCTGGTAGAGCGCATTCAGGTCGCCGCCGCTCCAGAAATCGCGCTCGAAGCGGTCGGTCTTGGCGCGCGCATCGCGCAGCGCGAACCACTTGCGGAAGATCCAGTACCAGGACATGAACGAGACCACGGCGAGCAGCGCCATCACGCCCTTGACCGGCACGCTGGCGTTGGCGATCAGCGCGAGGATCGAGAAATCCTGTATGACATTCATGTCAGTTGCCCGAATGCGTGCCGCAATGGCGCCGGGAGCGCGGCAGGTTTCATGCGCTGCAGTTCGACGCAGGCCACGCGCACGAGCGCGCTCGCCAGCAGCGTCGCCTCGCGCTCGATGCGCTGGTCGAACACGAGCTGCGCGCGGCCGACCTCGCGCAGCCGTGAAACCACCTCGAGCGCATCGTCCAGTCTCGCCGGCCGGTGGTATTCGATGCTCAGCGCACGTACCGCGAAGCCGATCCCGGCGCCGTCCTTGAGCTGCTGCTGGCCGTAGCCGAGCGCGCGCAGCCACTCGGTTCGCGCGCGTTCCAGGAAACGGAGATAGGACGCGTAATACGCGATTCCGGCTGCGTCGGTGTCTTCGAAATACACCCGTACCGGGAACACGAACGCATTGCCGGACTCGCGGTTGACCGGGCCGGGCCGCGCGACGTTCCCGGTTGCGCCGCTCCGGTTCATTCGTCGTCCCACAGGCCGGGGCCGTCGCCGGTGCGCGGCTCGGCGAGGCCGAAATGTCGGTAGATCGCGGCCGTCGCCATGCGCCCGCGCGGCGTGCGCTGCAGATAACCCTGCTGGATCAGATACGGCTCGAGCACGTCCTCGATCGTATCGCGCGCCTCCCCGATGGCCGCGGCGAGGTTCTCGACGCCGACCGGGCCGCCACCGAATTTGTCGATGATCGCCCCGAGCAGCTTGCGGTCCATGACGTCGAGCCCCAGCGCGTCGACATCGAGCATGCCCAGCGCGGCATCGGCGACCTCGCGGGTGATCGAGCCGCGCGCACGCACTTCGGCGAAATCGCGCACGCGGCGCAGCAGCCGGTTGGCCACCCGCGGCGTGCCGCGCGAGCGCCGCGCGATCTCCCCGGCGCCGTCACGCGCGATGTCGACCTCGAGCAGGCTCGCCGAGCGAACGACGATGCGGGCGAGTTCCTCCGGTGTGTAGAACTCCAGCCGCGCGACGATGCCGAAGCGGTCGCGCAGCGGATTGGTCAGCATGCCGGCGCGCGTCGTGGCACCGACCAGCGTGAAGGGCGGCAGATCGAGCTTCACCGAGCGCGCGGAGGGGCCCTCGCCGATCATGATATCGATCTGGAAGTCCTCCAGCGCGGGATAGAGGATCTCCTCGACGACCGGCGAGAGCCGGTGGATCTCGTCGATGAACAGCACGTCGTTCGGTTCGAGGTTGGTGAGCATCGCGGCGAGGTCTCCGGCGCGCTCCAGTACCGGCCCCGAGGTGTGGCGCAGGCTTACGCCCATCTCGTGCGCGATGATGTGTGCGAGCGTGGTCTTGCCGAGTCCCGGCGGACCGAACAGCAGCACGTGGTCGAGCGGCTCGCGCCGCTTCTTCGCGGCCTCGATGAATATGGCGAGCTGGTCGAGGATCTTTCGCTGGCCGATGTACTCCTCGAAGCGGCGCGGGCGCAGCGCGCGTTCGATTCGCTCCTCCTGGGGCGTGGCTGCGGCGGCGGCGATCAGCCGGTCGGTCTCGATCATCGGGCCAGTGTACCCCAGCGACGCATCGGTTCAGCCCTTCGAGAGAGCCTTCAGCGCCTGGCGTATGCCCTCCGGCACGCCGATGCCGGGCGGCAGCCGCGCGGCCGCGGACTGTGCTTCCCTGTTGCCGTAGCCGAGCGCGAGCAACGCATCGAGGATGTCGGACTCGCCCCCGGGTGCCTGCGAGCGCGTGAGCGAGGGCATTTTCGGCAATTTGTCGCGCAGCTCCAGCAGCAGGCGCTCGGCGGTCTTCTTTCCGATGCCCGGCACGCGCGTGAGCCGGGCCGCTTCCTGCATCGCGACCGCCCGGGCGAGCTCGTCCACGCTCATGCCCGAGAGCAGGGCCAGTGCGATGCGCGCGCCGATTCCGCCGATGCGCAGCAACTGGCGAAACGCCGCACGCTCGGATTCGGTGGCGAATCCGTAGAGGAAATGCCCGTCCTCGCGCACCAGCAGGTGGGTGTGCAGGCTGACCCGCTCGCCGCAGGCCGGAAGATCGTAGAAGGTGCTCATCGGCACCTCCAGCTCGTAGCCCACGCCCTGGACATCCACCGCGATCTGGGGCGGAGTCTTCTCGATCAGGATGCCGGTCAGTCTTCCTATCATGCTGGAAAGCCCGGTTGGACAGGCCGCGGTGTGCGCGATTGCGGGCGCAGCGCGAGGTGCAACGATGCGCAGCGGTCCTTGCATTCCAACGAGTGACAACGCAGCCGTGTGCGCGCAAGCCCGCGCAATCCGGCCCGTAGCGGTCTCGCCCCGCCGGTCGATGGCGGATTCACGAGGTAGCGGTTCGGAAAAATGATGCCGACATTACGTTTCAGCGGTCGACCGAGGTTTCCAGGATCATGGTTTCGTCCTTACCGTGCAGCGGTCCCGTGCGGGTTCGCGCCGCGATCCGCGTGCGGCCCGGCCATGCGCGCAGCGAGGCCCGCCTCAAATCAGCCTTCCCCTGCGCACGCGATAGCCGGAGGTCGCGATCCCGGCCAGGCCCTGGCCCCCGTGGGCATGACAGATCGCGCAGGCCAGCGCATCGGCGGCATCCGGGCTCGGGTCGCCTGCCAGCGCCAGCAGCCTCGCCACCATACGCTGCACCTGGTGCTTGTCCGCATGGCCCGCACCGACCACCGCCTGCTTGATCTGCAGCGCGGTGTACTCGGCGACCGGCAGGCCGATCGCGACCGCCGCGCAGATCGCCGCTGCGCGCGCCTGGCCGAGCGCGAGCGTGGATTGCGGATTGACGTTGACGAAGACCTTCTCGACGGCGACCTGCGCGGGCTCGTGCTCGGCGATGACCTGCCGCAGGCCATCGAGGATCGTCCGCAGCCGTTCGGGCAGCGCACCATCGGCCGTCTTCACGCGGCCGCTCGTCACATAGCGCAACTCGCGCCCGATCCGGTCGATCACGCCGTAGCCGGTGACGCGAAGTCCCGGATCGATGCCGAGGATGCGGATCGTCTCAGGCATCGCGGGCGGATTGCCGGCGCCGGCGTTCAGCTTTCCAGCGCCGCGGTGGTGAACACCTCCTGGACGTCGTCGAGGCTCTCCAGCGCGTCGAGCAGCCGTTGCATCCTCGCGGCGTCTTCGCCGCCCAGGGCGGTGTCCGCGAGCGGCTTCATCGTGATCTCGGCATATTCCGGTGTCAATCCGCTGCGCTCCAGCGCCTGCCGCACGCGCTCGAAATCCCCGGGCGCGCACACGACCTCGATGCTGCCGTCCTCGTCGGCGAGCACATCGTCGGCGCCGGCCTCGAGCGCCGCCTCCATGACGCTGTCCTCGCTCGTGCCGGGCGCGAACACGAACAGCCCGCAGTGCTTGAACAGGAACGCGACCGAACCGTCCTGGCCGAGGTTGCCGCCGTTCTTCGCGAAGGCGTGGCGCACGTCCGCGGCGGTGCGGGTGCGGTTGTCGGTCAGGCAATCGACGATCACTGCGGCGCCGCCGATCCCGTAGCCTTCGTAGCGGATCTCCTCGTAACTGACGCCCTCGAGTTCGCCGGTGCCCTTCTTGATCGCGCGATCGATGTTTTCGGCGGGCATGTTGACCGCCTTGGCCTTGTCGACGGCCAGCCGCAGCCGCGGATTGAAATTCGCGTCACCTCCGCCGAGCTTGGCCGCGACCGTAATCTCCTTCGCGAGCCGCGAGAACACCTTGCCGCGCTTTTCGTCCTGCCGGCCCTTGCGGTGCTGGATGTTGGCCCATTTCGAATGACCGGCCATCGTGGCTGCGCCCCGGAAAAGTGCTGTTAGAATCCGCGCCGATTATACTCACCGGGAACCTCCCATGCCCGCCCCGCTCGTGCTTGCCCGCACCCCCGCAGGCAATCTCTCGCTGCTGCCCGCGCTGGCCAATCGCCACGGCCTGATCACCGGTGCCACCGGCACCGGCAAGACCGTCACGCTGCAGGTGCTCGCGGAGCGGTTCTCCTCGATCGGGGTGCCGGTGTTCCTCGCGGACGTCAAGGGCGACCTCGCGGGGCTGGGCGCGGCGGGGCAGCGCTCGGCCAAGCTCCAGGCCAGGCTCGATGAGCTCGGCGTCACGGACTGGCAGCCGGCGGCCTTCCCCGTCGTGTTCTGGGACGTGTTCGGCGAGTCCGGCCACCCGGTGCGGGCGACGATCTCGGACATGGGGCCGCTGCTGCTCGGGCGGCTGCTGAACCTGAATGACGTGCAGGCCGGCGTGCTGCAGCTCGTGTTCAAGATCGCGGATGACGCCGGGCTGGCGCTGCTCGACGTGAAGGACCTGCGGGCGATGGTGCAGCATGTCGGCGAGAATGCCGCGCAGTTCCGCACGGCCTACGGCAATGTCTCGACCGCCTCGATCGGCGCGATCCAGCGCGCCCTGCTGACGCTCGCCGATCAGGGCGGCGAACGGTTCTTCGGCGAGCCGATGCTCGACATCGCAGACCTGATGCAAACGGAGGCCGGGGGACGCGGCGTCATCAACATCCTGGCCGCGCACAGGCTGTGCGACTCGCCCAGGCTGTATTCGACGTTCCTGCTGTGGTTGCTCGCGGAGCTGTTCGAGCAGCTCCCGGAGGCGGGCGATCTCGACAAGCCCAGGCTGGTGTTCTTTTTCGACGAAGCGCACCTGCTGTTCAGCGAGGCCCCGCAGGCGCTGCTGGAGAAGGTCGAGCAGGTCGTGCGGCTGATCCGTTCGAAGGGTGTCGGCGTGTACTTCGTCACCCAGAATCCGCTCGACGTGCCCGATGCCGTGCTCGGTCAGCTCGGCAACCGCGTGCAGCACGCGCTGCGAGCCTTCACGCCGCGCGATCAGAAGGCGGTGAAGACCGCGGCCGACACGCTGCGCGCGAATCCGCGCTTCAGCGCGCAGGCGGCGATCACCGAGTTGTCGGTAGGCGAGGCGCTGGTGTCCATGCTCGACGACAAGGGGCGGCCGAGCGTCGTCGAACGCGCATTCATCCTGCCGCCGGCCTCGCGCATCGGCACCCTGAGCGCAGACGAGCGCTCGGCGCTGATCCGCGGCTCGGTGCTGTTCGGACATTACGAGAATGCGGTCGACCGGGAATCGGCCTACGAGCGGCTCGCGGCGCGAACCGCTGCGTGCGCGCCGGCGGGACCGCTCCCGCAGGCAGACGCAGGACTGCTGGGCGGGCTGGCCGGAATGCTGGGCGGAGTGCTCGGCGGGGCTGGCACTGCGGCGGGCGGCGGGCGAGCGCGGGAGAGCGTGATCGAATCCGCCGCCCGGAGTGCGGCGCGGGCGATCGGTTCGCAGATCGGCCGTCAGGTCGTGCGCGGGTTGCTCGGCTCGATCCTGGGCGGCCGCCGCTAGCCGGAAGGCTGGCGCTGGCCGGAAGGCTACCGGATTCCGAGCCGCTGCCAGATCGTCGTCGTCAGCCCGGCCTGGTTCAGCGTGTAGAAATGCAGGCCGGGGGCGCCGGCGGCGAGCAGCCGCTCGCACAGCGCGGTGACGACGTCGAGCCCGAACGAGCGCACCGCGGCCGTGTCCTCGCCGAAGCTCTCGAGCTTCAGGCGCATCCAGCGCGGGATCTCGGCTCCGCAGGTATCCGAGAACCGCGCGATCTTCGCGAAGTTCGCGATCGGCATCACGCCGGGCACGATCGGTACGCGCACACCGATCGCCTCGCACTGTTCGACGAAGTGCTCGTAGGCGTCGCAGTTGTAGAAATACTGCGTGATCGCCGAATCGGCGCCGGCCTCGACCTTGCGCTTGAAGTTCTCCAGATCCGCCCGCGGACTGCTCGCCTGCGGGTGGTATTCCGGGTAGGCCGCGACGTCGATGTGGAACCAGTCGCCGGTATGGCTGCGGATGAACGCGACCAGCTCGTTGGCATGACGGAACTCGCCGGCCTCGGCCATGCCCGATGGCAGGTCGCCGCGCAGTGCGACGATGTGCCGGATGCCGGCCTGCCGATAGCGCTCGAGCAGCACCCGGATGTTCTCCCGCGTCGATCCGATGCACGACAGGTGCGGCGCCGCCGGCCGGCCCTCGGAGCGGATCTCCAGCACCGTTTCCAGCGTGCGCTCGCGGGTCGATCCCCCGGCGCCGAACGTGCACGAGAAGAACGCCGGATTCAGTTGCGCGAGCTGGCGGCGGGTCGCGCGCAGCTTCTCGACGCCCTCCGGCGTCTGCGGAGGAAAGAACTCGAAGCTGAAGGTGCGCGCCATGTCAGTAGCGGTAGTACTCCGGCTTGTACGGCCCGTCCTTCGCCACACCGATGTAGGCGGCCTGCTCGTCGGTCAGTTCGGTGAGCCGCGCGCCGATCTTCTTCAGGTGCAGGCGCGCGACCTTCTCGTCGAGATGCTTCGGCAGTACATGGACCTTCCTCGCGTAACGCTCCGGATGGTTGAACAGCTCGATCTGCGCGAGGCACTGGTTGGTGAACGAGTTGGACATCACGAAGCTGGGATGCCCGGTCGCGCAGCCGAGGTTCACGAGCCGGCCTTCGGCCAGCACGATGATGCGCTTGCCATCCGGGAACACGACGTGGTCGACCTGCGGCTTGATGTTGATCCACGGGTAGCGGCGCAATCCGGCGATGTCGATCTCCGAATCGAAGTGGCCGATGTTGCAGACGATGGCGTTGTTCTTCATCGCCCGCATGTGCTCGTGGGTGATGACATCGACGTTGCCGGTCGCGGTGACGAACAGGTCTGCATCCGGTGCGGCCTGCTCCATCGTCACCACGCGATAGCCTTCCATCGCCGCCTGCAGCGCGCAGATCGGATCGATCTCGGTCACCCAGACCTGCGCGCCGAGCCCGCGCAGCGACTGCGCGCAGCCCTTGCCCACGTCGCCATAGCCGCAAACGAGCGCGATCTTGCCCGCGATCATCACGTCGGTGGCCCGCTTGATGCCATCGACGAGCGATTCCCGGCAGCCGTACAGGTTGTCGAACTTGCTCTTGGTCACCGAGTCGTTGACGTTGAACGCCGGAAACGGCAGCCGGCCCTCCTTCGCCATCTGGTAGAGGCGGTGCACGCCCGTGGTCGTCTCCTCGGTCACGCCGCGAATGCCCGCGGCCACCTTCGTGTACCAGCCCGGGCGCGCCGCGAGGCGCCGCCGGATCGCGGCGAACAGCACGGTCTGCTCTTCGTTGGACGGATGCGCGACGAGATCCGGGTCCTGCTCGGCGCGCGCGCCCAGCGTCACCAGCAGCGTCGCGTCGCCGCCGTCGTCGAGGATCATGTTGGGCGTGCCGCCGTCGCTCCATTCGAGGATGCGATGGGTGAACTCCCAGTAGTCCTCCAGCGATTCGCCCTTGTAGGCGAACACCGGGATGCGCTCGGCGGCGATCGCGGCCGCGGCGTGGTCCTGTGTGGAGAAGATGTTGCACGAGGCCCAGCGCACCTGGGCGCCGAGCGAGCGCAGCGTCTCGATCAGCACCGCGGTCTGGATCGTCATGTGCAGGCTGCCCGCGATGCGGGCACCGGCGAGCGGGCGCGCGGCGGCGTATTCCTCGCGTACCGCCATCAGTCCGGGCATTTCGGTTTCGGCGATGGCGATCTCCTTTCGCCCCCATTCGGCCTGGGCCGGGTCGGCGACGCGGAAATCGGTGAATTCCGTGGCGGATTGAATCGCGGCAGTCATGTTCTCACTCCTGTTCGTTCGGTCCGGGCGGCCGAAATGCAAACGACGCTCCAAACCGGTTCAAGGGTTTGCGAGCGCCGTTGTTCGATGCCGAGCCTGGCCCTTCGCGGGAAGGGTCGCAACGCTCCTCGGCAGGAGCGCATTGTATAACGTACGACGTACGACGCCGCGCTTGCAGCGTGCGTCACTCGGCGAGCGCCTCCTCGCGCAGGCCCGCCGCAGCGCGCAACGCCTGCGCCTTGTCCGTGCGCTCCCAGGTGAACTCGGGTTCGTCGCGGCCGAAGTGGCCGTAGGCGGCGGTCTTGCCGTAGATCGGGCGCAGCAGCTCGAGGTTGCGGATGATGGCCTTCGGGCGCAGGTCGAAGTGCTCCTCGACGAGCTCGGCGATGCGCTCGTCGCCGACGCGGCCGGTGCCGAACGTATTGACCATCAGGGAGACCGGCTTCGCCACGCCGATGGCATAGGCGACCTGCACCTCGCAGCGCTCGGCGAGCCCGGCGGCGACGAGGTTCTTCGCGACGTGGCGGCACGCGTAGGCCGCGGAGCGGTCGACCTTGGACGGATCCTTGCCCGAGAATGCGCCGCCGCCGTGCCGGGCGGCGCCGCCGTAGGTGTCGACGATGATCTTGCGGCCGGTGAGCCCGCAGTCCCCGTGCGGGCCGCCGACCACGAAGCGGCCGGTGGGGTTGATCAGGTAGCGCACCTTGCCCCGGAGCATCTGCGGGGGCAGCACCGGCTTGATGATCTCCTCGATCACCGCTTCCGAGAGCCGCTCGTGCGTGATGTCCGGAGCATGCTGGGTCGACACGACGACCGTGTCGATCGCCACCGGCGCGCCGTCCGCATAGCGAACGGTGATCTGCGACTTGCCGTCGGGCCGCAGCCACGGCAGCCGGCCGTCCTTGCGCAGCTCGGCCTGGCGCTGCATGATGCGATGAGCATAATAGATCGGCAGCGGCATGCGCTGCGGCGTCTCGTTGCAGGCGTAGCCGAACATCAGCCCCTGGTCGCCGGCGCCCTGGTCGAGCGGATCGTCGGACGCGTTGTCGACGCCCTGCTTGATGTCGGGCGACTGCCGGTTCAGCGCGGTGAGCACGCCGCACGACTTGTAGTCGAAGCCGGTCTCCGAGTCGTCATAGCCGATGCGCCGCACGGCATCGCGCGCGATCTCCATGTAATTGATGTGGGCGGTCGTCGTGATTTCGCCCGAGATCACGACGAGGCCGGTCGTGACCAGCGTCTCGCAGGCGACCCGGCCGTTCGGGTCCTGGGCTAGAATCGCGTCGAGGACCGCGTCGGAAATCTGGTCGGCCACCTTGTCCGGATGGCCTTCCGAAACCGACTCCGAAGAAAACAGGTATTGGATGCTCATGGACTCCCGCTCCGTGATGGAATGCAGACACCCGGCGTTACCGGCCCCGCACGCAGGAGCTGGTGACGCTTTAGCAGTACTTGTAGCCCGCCCCGCAAGTTGTCCGATTAACTCGGCGGAGCCGCGATTCTAGTTTGTCCCTGCCGGAGCGGTCAAACCAAACCCGTCACGGCGGCGGGCTGCCTGCGGCGCTCGTGCGGCTCGCCGCGCGCGTGCCGCTGCGCGTGCTGCACCGGGCCGGCGGCCTGCTCGGCTGGATCGTGTGGCTGGCATCGCCGACCTACCGCAGGCACGTCCGGGAAAATCTCGGCCGTGCCTACCCCGGATGTCCCGGCCCGATCCTGCGCGCGGTGATCCGGCATTCGGGGCAGGCGGTGGCCGAATTGCCGCACGTGTGGTCGGCTTCGCGCGGCGAGACGCTCGCGCTGGTGCGCGAGGTCATCGGCTGGGAACTGGTCGAGGCGGCCCGCTCGCGCGGCGAGCCCATCGTGTTCCTGACGCCGCATCTGGGATGCTTCGAGATCACGGCGCGGTACTACGCGCAGTTCGCTCCCATCACCGTGCTCTACCGGCCACCGCGGCAGGCATGGCTCGCGCGGCTCGTCGAGCAGGTGCGTGCGACCGGTAATCTGCGCCTGGCCCGCGCCGACGTGGGCGGCGTGCGCGCGCTGGTGCGTGCGCTCAAGCGCCACGAGGCGGTCGGCATGCTGCCCGACCAGGTTCCGGGCAACGGCGAGGGAGTCTGGGCCGGGTTTTTCGGCCGCCCCGCCTATACGATGACACTCCCGGGGCGCCTGGCAGGATCCTCGCGCGCGAGGATCCTGCTCGCGTATGCGCAGCGGCTGCCCGCCGGCGCCGGATTCCGCCTGCACCTGAGCGCTGCGGGCGCGCTGCCGGGCGGGGCGGGCGCCGAGCAGGCGGGCGCGATCAATCGCATGCTCGAAGGGCTGATCCGCCTGTGCCCGGAGCAGTACCTGTGGGGCTACAACCGCTACAAGCGCCCGGCCGGCGCCGCGAGCGTGCCGGATGAGCGCGCATGCTGATCCGGCTCGCCCTCGCGCTGATGTGGCTGGCGCACCTCGCGCCGCTCGCCGTGCTGGCGCCAGCGGGCCGCGCGCTCGGGCTGGCGCTCTATGCACTGGCCCGCGAGCGGCGCGAGGTGGTCGGCGTGAACCTCCGCTTGTGTTTTCCGGAGTTGAACGAGCGCGGCCGGCGCGCGCTCGCGCTCGCCCATTTCCAGGCGCTCGGCCGCAGCTTCGTCGATCGTTCGCTGCTGTGGTGGAGCCGTCCGGCGCGATTGCGGCGGGCGATCGCGCTCGAGGGCCTCGACCGGCTGCCCCGCGACGCTCCGCTCATCCTGCTGGTGCCGCATTTCGTCGGCCTGGACGCGGCCTTCACGCGGCTCGCACTCGAGCGCGACATGGCGGGCATCTACGCCAGGCAGCAGGATTCGCGGTTCGACCGCTTCGTGCTCGGCCGGCGCATGCGTTTCGGGCGGCAACTGGGTCTGTCGCGCCAGGACGGCATGCGGCGCGCGGTCAAGGCGATCCGCGCAGGCCTGCCTTTCTTCTACCTGCCGGACATGGACTACGGGCCGCGCGATGCGCTGTTCGTGCCCTTCTTCGGCGTGAGCGCGGCGACCATCACCGGGCTGAGCCGACTGGCGCGGATCACCGGCGCGCAGGTCGTTCCGGTCATCGCGAGGATGTTGCCGGGCTCCGGCGGCTATGTCGTGCGCATCGGCGAGGCGTGGCGGGATTTTCCCGCAGCGAGCCTGGCCGAGGACACGCGCCGCATGAACGCCTACATCGAGGAGCAGGTGCGCGCGATGCCCGAGCAGTACTATTGGGTGCACAAGCGCTTCAAGACGCGGCCGGCGGGCGCGCCGCCGGTCTACTGACGTAGAATTCGAGCATGTCCGTCGATCCGGGGGGCCGTCGCACGCGTATGCGGAATGAATGCATCGGCCCGCGGCCGGCAGCTCCGGGTCGCCGCGCCGGGATGCGCCCGTGAAACTGCACTTCACCAAGATGCAGGGGCTGGGCAACGATTTCGTCGTGCTCGACGGCGTACGCGAGCGCATCGAACTGACCGCCGCGCGCGTGCGCCGCCTCGCGGATCGGCATTTCGGAGTCGGCTGCGACCAGGTGCTCGTCGTCGAGAAGCCGGGGCGCGCCGATGCCGATTTCCGCTACCGCATCTTCAATGCCGACGGCGGCGAGGTCGAGCAGTGCGGCAACGGCGCGCGCTGTTTCGCCCGCTACGTTCATGATCGGGGACTGACGAAACGGCGCGAGATTCGCGTCGAGACCCGCGCGGGCATCATCGTCCCGCGGATCGAGGGCGACGGCCGGGTCGGCGTCGAGATGGGTGTGCCGCAGTTCGATCCCGAGCGCATCCCGTTCGTCAGCGACAGCCGGGCACGGGTGCAGCCACTCGAGGTCGGCGGCGTGATCGTGCAGATCACCGCGGTGTCGATGGGAAATCCGCATGCCGTGCAGGTGGTCGCCGACCTCGGGCAGGCACCGGTGGCCGTACAAGGTGCGGCGATCGCGCGACATGCGCGTTTTCCCGAGGGAGCGAATGCCGGCTATGCGCAGGTGCTCGATCGCCACCGGATCGCGCTGCGGGTGTTCGAACGCGGGGTCGGGGAGACGCTCGCGTGCGGCAGCGGCGCCTGCGCGGCGGTCGCCGCCGGCATCGTGCGCGAGCTGATCGACTCGCCCGTGCGCGTGGCCATGCGCGGCGGTGAGCTGGAAATCGCCTGGGACGGCGAGGGTACGCCGGTGCGCATGACCGGCCCGGCCGAGACCGTGTTCGAGGGCGACATAGAATTGTCATGACAGGGACGATCTCCATGCGAGCAGACGAAGTCGCGCGTTATCTGCAGGACAACCCGGGGTTCTTCAACGAGTATTCCGACTTGCTCGCCCAGGTCTTCATTCCGCATCCGCTCGGCGGGCGCGCGATCTCGATCACCGAGCGGCAGATCGTCACGTTGCGGGAACGTGCGAGGCATCTGGAGGCGAAGCTCGCGGAGCTGATCCGGTTCGGCGAGGAGAACGATGCGATCGGCGAGAAGGTCCATCGGCTCGCGCTCGCGCTCACCGCCGCAGCCGATCGTGCCGCGATGCTGCGCGCGATCGAGGAGCATCTCACCGAGGATTTCGCCGTGCCGGACGTCGCGCTGCGGCTGTGGGGCGATGACATGCACGGCGATGGCGAGCCGTTCGGGCCGGTCGATGAGGCCGCCCGTGCGTTCGTGGCCGGGCTCTCGCGCGCCTATTGCGGGCCGGCCGGCGGCATCCAGGCGAGAGCCTGGTTCGGCGAGGCCGCCGCGGACGTGCGCTCGATCGCGCTGGTGCCGCTCAAGTGCGGCTCGCGCACGATCGGTGCGCTGGCACTGGGCAGCGAGGACGCGCAGCGCTTCTATCCCGAGATGGGCACGCTGTTCCTGAACCGCATCGGGGAGCTCATCGGCACGGCCCTCGCGCGCGCCCCGGGTTGAACCCGGTGCAAGGCATGCCGGCCGAACGCGATTTCGTCGCCGAGTACCTGGACGAGCTCGCCAGCGAGCGCCGGCTGGCCCCGCGCACGCTTCGAGCCTACAAGCAGGATCTGGCGCGATTGCGCGAGGCGTGCGGCGCGCCGCCCGAAGCGCAGCAGGGCGCCGATCTGCGTCGGCTGGCGGCCGGTCTGGCCGCCCGCGGGCTGTCCGGGCGCAGCATCGGCCGCACGTTCTCCGCCTGGCGGGGTTTTTTCCGCTGGCTGTCGCGCACGCATGCCGAGAGCATCGACCCGTGCCTGGGCCTGCGTGCGCCCAGGACGGCGCGCGCACTGCCTGCGTCGCTTTCACCCGATCAGGCCCAGGCGCTGCTCGACGCCGAGCCGACCGGCGCGCTGGAAGTGCGCGACAAGGCGATGTTCGAACTGTTCTATTCGTCGGGGCTGCGGCTGTCCGAGCTGGCCGGTCTCGATCTGGCCGCGGCAGGCGAAATCGCCGCCGGTGAAGTCACCGTCCTCGGCAAGCGCGCCAGGAAGCGCGTCGTGCCCGTCGGCCGCAAGGCGCGCGAGGCGCTCTCGCATTGGATCGCACGGCGCCACGCGATGGCGGCGGCGCAGGAGCCTGCGCTGTTCGTCGGCCGGCACGGGGCGCGGTTGTCGGCGCGCATGATCGAGCTGCGCCTCGCGCGCTGGGCGGCGCGGCGCGGCGCACCGCTCGCCGTGCACCCGCACATGCTGCGCCACTCGTTCGCCTCGCATCTGCTGCAATCCTCGGGCGACCTGCGCGCGGTCCAGGAACTGCTCGGCCACGCGAGCATCCGCACCACGCAGATCTATACGCACCTGGACTTCCAGCACCTGGCGCAGGTCTACGATGCGGCGCATCCGAGGGCGAAGAAGAAGTGATCGATCCGCGGCGTTTGCGATGGCGGAGCGCATCGTCCGGCACCGTCGGGTTTCCAGAAGGCGAGTCGCTGTAGGGTCTGCCGCACCGGGCCGAATGAGGTCGGCGTTGCGCGCGCCGGTGGTCTGTGTTAAAAGCGCATCGTCGGTCCGCGGCACGATGCCATTGCACTGCCCGGCCGATCGGGAGCCTTCTGAATGCCTTTCTCGTTCTTCGGAAAGAAACCGCCTCCCGCCGCGCCGCCCCGGGCGGCAAAGCGGCCGCGCGCGAGCGCTCCGCATGTCGCGCGCCCGACGTCCGGGGCCGACGCGCCCGAGGTACCGCTGCCTACGCTGGAGCTCGCGGGCGGCGCGAGCTCCGCGCGGGATCACACGCATGCGACGCACGATGTCGCGATCGGCGACGGTTCGCAGCACGTGCATCCGGTGGTCGAGGAAGCCGCGATCCTGTATGCCAACGGCGATGACGGCCGGGCGCTGGATGTGCTGGAGAACGCGATTCAGCGCGAGGATCTCGGCGGCTCCGAAGAACGGATCTGGTTCCTGCTCTTAGATCTCTACCAGCTTGGCGGAATGCGCGAGCCGTTCGACGCGAAGGCGCTCGACTATGCCGTGCGCTTCGGCAAGTCGCCGCCCACCTGGAATGCGTCGCACGAGCGCGACGAGCGGGCTGCGACCGGAGCGATCCCGATGGTCACGCTCGGTCCGGGCTTCGACGGGGCCGGCGGCAAACAGCTCGACATGCTCGCACGCATGGCTGCGAAGCATGCCAGCGTGCGTGCCGATCTGGGCAAGGTGAAGACGGTCGACGAGGCCGGCTGTGCCACGCTGACCGGGATCCTCCAGCGCGCAAGGAGGGGCCGGTGTGAGATCGTGCTGCAGAATGCCGCGAGCCTCGTCGCGGTGCTGGAGAAGCAGGTGGCGAGCGGCGACCGGGAGCATCCGGCCGCGTGGCTGCTGCTGCTGGAGCTCTACCAGCAACAGGGCGTGCAGGAGAAGTTCGAGGAATGTGCGGTGAATTATGCGGTCACGTTCGAAGTGTCCCCGCCGTCGTGGGAGCCGCCGCGGCGGCCCTCGCGTGCCGCGCACAAGCCTGCCTCCGCGCCGGCGGCGCCCGGCGTCTATGCGCTGTCCGGCGAGCTTGCCGGTGCCTCGGCGGCCGTGGCCCATCGGCTGGACGAGTTCGCCGCCGCGCACGATCCCGTCGTCATCGATCTGGACGGATTGCGGCGCATGGATTTCGTGTGCGCCGGGACCTTCCTCAACACGCTGACCGGCCTGCGCGCGAGGGGCCGCAACGTGGTGATCCGCGGCGCGAGCCATCTCGTGTGTGCGCTGTTCGGCGTGCTGGGCATCCAAGAGGTCGCGCAGCTCGAGCCGCGCAAGGCCTGAGCCGCGCAGGCGCTCACGGGTGGGGCGAGCCTCGATCGGATCATGGACCGGTTCCACGGCACCACCATCCTGTCGGTACGCCGCGACGACGCGGTCGCGCTGGGCGGCGACGGTCAGGTCACGCTCGGAAATGTCGTCGTCAAGGCCACGGCACGCAAGGTGCGCCGGCTCTACCAGGACCGGATCCTGGCGGGTTTCGCCGGCGGCACGGCCGACGCGTTCACGCTGTTCGAGCGTTTCGAGGCCAAGCTGGACAAGCACCAGGGGAACCTGCTGCGCAGCGCGGTGGAGCTGGCGAAGGACTGGCGCACCGATCGCATGCTGCGCCGGCTCGAGGCGATGCTCGCGGTGGCCGACCGGACCTATTCGCTGATCATCACCGGAACCGGTGACGTGCTCGAGCCCGAGCAGGGCATCGTCGCGATCGGCAGCGGCGGAGCCTACGCGCAAGCGGCGGCGCGCGCGCTGCTCGAAAACAGCGAGCTGCCCGCCGGCGAGATCGTCCGGAAGGCACTGGCCATCGCCGGCGACCTGTGCATCTATACCAATCAGAACCACGTCGTTGAAACACTGGATTGAGACCATCGGCCGCGCACGCGTGAAGCGGGATGCCGGGCGAGAACCGCCGCGCCGCCGCGTGTGGCCGAGCCGCACCGGATCCCGTTCGCCATGACCCCCAGGGAAATCGTCCACGAACTGGACAAGAACATCGTCGGGCAGGCGCGCGCGAAGCGGGCGGTGGCCATCGCACTGCGCAACCGGTGGCGGCGCGCCCAGGTGGCCGAGCCGCTGCGAAGCGAGATCACGCCGAAGAACATCCTGATGATCGGGCCCACCGGCGTGGGCAAGACCGAGATCGCGCGGCGGCTCGCGCGCATCGCGGATGCACCCTTCATCAAGGTCGAGGCGACCAAGTTCACGGAGGTCGGCTACGTCGGCCGCGATGTCGATACGATCGTGCGCGACCTGGTCGAGATCGCCGTCAAGGATGCGCGCGAAACGGCGATGCGCCGGGTGAAGGACAGGGCGAGCGATGCGGCGGAGGAACGCGTGCTAGACGCACTGCTTCCCGGCGCGCGCGGCGTCGGCTTTCACGCAGACGCCGACGCCGCGGCCGAGTCGGCCACACGGCAGAAATTCCGAAAGAAACTGCGTGAGGGCGAGCTCGACGACAAGGAGATCGAAGTCGAGCTCGCGACGCCGCGCGCGCAGATGGAGATCTTCGCGCCGCCCGGCATGGAGGATCTCACCTCGCAGATCCAGGGCATGTTCCAGAACCTTGCCGGAGGCAAGCGCAAGCCCCGCCGCATGA
>JBBIUI010000002.1:0-80197 GCA_037440385.1 Rhodocyclales bacterium
AGCAATTGCTGGAGGGGGCCGCGGTCACCGCGAAGACGCGGCTGCACCTGGACCGCTGCCTGACCTGCCGCTCGTGCGAGACCACCTGTCCATCGGGCGTGCGTTACGCGCGGCTCGTCGACATCGGCCGGGAGATCGCGCAGCGGCGCGCGCCGCGCGCGGGCGCCGAGCGCGCCGTGCGGGCGGCGCTCAGGGAGTCGCTCGTGCGCCCGGCGCTGTTCGGCACGGCGCTGCGGCTCGGAGGATGGATGCGGCCGCTGCTGCCCCGAGCGCTGGCGGCGCAGGTCCCGCATCCGCGCGCGCGCGGACGCTGGCCGGCGCCGCGTCATTCACGCCGCATGATCGTGCTGGCCGGCTGCGTGCAGCCCTCGCTCGCCCCCGACATCAATGCGGCCGCCGCCCGCGTGCTCGATCGCGTGGGGATCTCGCTCATCGAAGTGCCCGGTGCGGGCTGCTGCGGCGCGCTTCGTTTTCACCTCGACGATCCGGAAGGCGGGCGGGAGGACGCGCGCCGGCTGATCGACGCGTGGTGGCCGCAGATCGAGCGGGGGATCGAGGCCATCGTCATGACCGCCTCGGGATGCGGTGCATTCGTGCGCGAGTACGGCGAGCTCTTGCAGGACGATCCGGCCTACGCGCAGAAGGCGAGCCGCATCGCCGCGCTCACGCGCGATCTCGGCGAGATCGTCGGTGGCGAGCGCGAGCGGCTGGCGGCGCGCGCGGGCGCGCCGGTGCGGGTCGCGTTCCACTCGCCGTGCTCGCTCACGCACGGGCAGGGGCTGCGCGGGCTGATCGAGCCGTTGCTCGTATCGGTCGGCTGCGAACTGACCCCGGTGGCCGACTCGCATCTGTGCTGCGGCTCGGCGGGCAGCTATTCGATCGTGCAGCCGGAGATCGCGAAACGGCTGCGCGAGAACAAGATCGCGGCGCTGGAGGCCGGCTCGCCCGAGGTGATCGCGACGGCGAACATCGGCTGCCTCACGCACCTGGCCGCCGGCACCGCGACGAGCGTGCGGCACTGGATCGAGATCCTCGACGAGCGGCTCGGTGCATGAACGGTGGCGGGTTCCGGAGGAGGTGACATGTTTCTCGACGATCAGGCAGGGGATTACGATCGGCTTCGCGCGAGCTTCCGCTGGCAGACGCCGGCGCGCTACAACATCGCCCGCGAGGCTTGCGGCCGTTGGGCGCAGGATCGCGCGCGCTTCGCGCTGTACTGGGAAGACGAGACCGGCGCAAGACAGGCGTGGACCTTCTGGGACATCCAGCGCGAGGCGAACCGGCTGTCGAATGCGCTCGCGGCGCTCGGCGTGCAGCGTGGCGAGCGCGTCGCGATCGTGCTCTCGCAGCGCCCCGAGACCGGCATCGCGCACATCGCCTGCTACCAGATGGGGGCGATCGCGCTGCCGCTGTCGCACCTGTTCGGGCCGGACGCGCTGGAGTTCCGGCTCGCCGACAGCGCAGCGTATGTGGCGATCGTCGATGACACGACGCTGCCCAAGCTGTGGCAGGTGCGCGAGCGGCTGCCGGGCCTCAGACATGTCATCGGCGTGGGGGGCGCGCGCGAGTCCGCAGTCCATGACTGGAACCGGCTGCTCGAATTCGCCTCGACCGACTATGCGCCGCTCGATACGGCCGCGGACGATCCGGCGTTGATCATCTATACCAGCGGCACGACCGGCAATCCCAAGGGTGCGCTGATGGCGCAGCGCACGCTGCTCGGCAACCTGCCCGGTTTCGTCTGCTCGCACGATTTCTACCCGAAGCCCGGCGACCTGTTCTGGTCGCCCGCGGACTGGGCGTGGACCGGCGGGCTGTTCGATGCGTTGCTGCCGGCCTGGGCGCTGGGGCAGCCGATCCTGGGCTACCTCGGCCGCTTCGACCCGGAAAAGGCATTCTCGCTGATCGAGCGCTATGGCGTGCGCAACAGCTTCCTGTTTCCGACGGCACTGAAGATGATGATGAAGGCCGTGCCCGAGCCGAAGTCCCGTTACCGCATCGGTCTGCGCACGATCATGAGCGCGGGCGAGGCGGTCGGCGAGACGGTGTTCGAATGGGCGCGCAGCCGGCTCGACGTGACCATCAACGAAATGTTCGGCCAGACCGAGATCAACTACATCGTCGGCAACTGTTCGAGCGTGTATGCACCCCGGCCCGGTTCGATGGGCCGCCCCTACCCCGGCCATCACGTCGCGGTCATCGACGAGACCGGCACCCCGGTTCCTGCCGGCACGCCGGGAGAGGTGGCGGTGCAGCGGCTCGACGATCCGGTGTTCCTGCTCGAATACTGGAAGAACCCGAAGGCGACGGCCGAGAAGTTCATCGGCGAGGGTGCGCAGGCATGGGCACGCACCGGCGATCAGGCGCTGATGGACGAGGAGGGTTATCTCTGGTACCAGGGGCGCACCGATGACGTCATCAAGAGCGCCGGCTACCGGATCGGACCGGCCGAGGTCGAGAACTGCCTGCTGCGTCACCCGGCGGTCGCGAACGCGGCGGTGATCGGTGCGCCCGACGCCACGCGCGGCACGATCGTGAAGGCCTTCGTCGTGCTCCAGCCCGGCCACCGGCCTTCGGCCGAACTCGAGGCCGAGCTGACCGCGCACGTACGGGCGCGGCTCGCGCCCTACGAGACGCCGCGCGCCTACGAGTTCATCGACGCGCTGCCGATGACCACGACCGGCAAGGTCCAGCGGCGCGTGCTGCGGCAGCGCGAAGCGCGCACATGAGGCCGGGCGGGCTCAGGCGCCGCGCCCGCCGACCAGCAGGCTGGCGGTGGCTTCGGCCACGGTGACGCCGTGCTGGTTGCGGCAGCTGCCTTCGAAGCGCACGACGCCCCCGCCATGCCGCGGCTTGGGCTCCTTGCCCGTGAGCGTCCAAAACGCGGTGAGCGTGTCCCCGGCATGCACGGGCGCGGTGAAGCGGCAGCCGTGTTCGAGATAGGCGATCGCGCTGCCGTGGAACAGCATGCCCAGCGCTGCGGCCATGAAGGAGCTGGTCAGGTAGCCGTGCGCGATCCGGCCCTTGTAGCGGGAGCCGCCGGCGAACTGCGCATCGACATGCAGCGGGTTGATGTCGCCGAACAGCCCGGCGCCGAGCACCAGGTGCGTTTCGGTCAGCGTCATCGCATATTCGAATCGCTGGCCCGGTTCGATCTCGTCGAACCCTTTCCCGACCGTGAGGCTCACATCCCGCTCCCCGCCCTGTTCGAAGCGGCGCATGATAACAGCCGCGCCGTGCATTAGTTCCGCGAGGACCGCGCCGCGCCGCCGTACGCTTCGCGGACTTGCTCAGAGCACGATCATGCCGATTCGAGTCGACGCCTGTGTGGCCCAGCACATCGGGGACCGCTCCGAACAGCAGGACCGTGCGGCGGTGTTCGTCCACCCCCGCCGCCGCGACGTGATGATGGCGGTGGTCGCCGATGGCATGGGCGGGCACAGCGGCGGCGCGATCGCCGCGGAGCAGGTGCTGCACAAGGCGCGCCAGAGCTTCGAGGCGTTCTGTCCGGAGTCCGAGTCTCCCGCGGAACTGCTGCGGGCCATCCTGCGCGAAGCGCATCTCGTCATCAAGCTGGCGCGCTTCACCAGCGTCCAGGACCCCCACAGCACGGCCGCGGTGTTGCTGCTGCAGGCCGGGCGCGCGCACTGGGCCCATTGCGGGGACTCGCGCATCTACCATTTCCGCGGCAGCAGGCTGATCGCGAGAAGCGAGGATCATTCGCTGGTCGCGCAGTTGCTGCGACAGGGGCGGATCACCCCGGAGCAGGCCGCCAGCCACCCGCAACGCAACCTGCTGCTCAGTTGCCTGGGCGACGAGCGCGAGCCGACGATCGATTCGGGCCGGGCCGAGACGATCGCGGCCGGCGACCATTTCGTGCTGTGTTCCGATGGCCTGTGGGGCCATTTCGACGATGGAGCGATCGGCGAGGCGGTCGCCGGGCGCGCGCCACGCCTGGCTGCCGAGGAACTCGTGCATGGCGCGCGGCTGCGCGCCAACGGGTCGGGAGACAACCTGTCGCTGGTCATCGTGCGGCTCGATCGCGCGGAAACGAAGGCTGCCGCGATACCGTCCGGCTCTCGGCCGGCGACCCGCGCGCTGAGGATCGCCGCCTCCCGCTGAATCTGAATCGGCCCGTCGCGCTCGCCGCGCGGCGCCGGGCGCGTGGCGTCGTGCGCCGGCGCGCGGCGCATTGCGCACGCGTCCCGGCGCGTGCGAATCGTTTGCCTTTCAAACATTCAGCGGTGCGGCAGTTCCGTTTATACCCGTATAGGAAAGCGCGATCGATTTCGGTATCATCGCGAACCCGAGCCGGGCCACGGCGGGCGCGCATCGACGCGCCCCGGGCGGCCAGGCCGGTCCGAACAACGACAACGGGAGTGTGTCCATGCCCCTCACGATAGGCGTGCCGAGGGAGAGTGTCGCGGGCGAGAATCGCGTCGCCCTGGTTCCTGAAGTCCTGAAGAAGTTCAAGTCGCTGGGGGTCGCGGTCGGAATCGAAACGGGCGCAGGCGAAAACGCCTGTTTCCGCGATGCCGACTACGCGGATGCCGCGTTCGCCGCGAATCGCGCCGAGCTGCTGGGCGCGGCGGGCGTCGTGCTGAAGGTCCAGCCGCCGAGCGAGGCCGAGATCGAGGCGATGCGGCCGGGCGCGGTGCTCGTGGGCTTCCTGCAACCGTATTCCGATCCGGCGCGCGTCAAGCGGCTGGCGCAGCGCAACATCACCAGTTTCGCGGTCGAGCTGATCCCGCGCATCTCCCGGGCGCAGGCGATGGATGCGCTGTCCTCGCAGGCGGCCGTTTCCGGCTATCTGTGCGTGCTGCTCGCCGCCGCGGCGGCACCCAAGTTCTTCCCGATGATGACCTACGCCGCCGGAACGCTGCGGCCGGCCCAGGTGCTGGTGATCGGCGCGGGCGTGGCCGGGCTGCAGGCGATCGCCACGGCGAGGCGCCTCGGCGCGATCGTCACGGCCTATGACGTGCGCCCGGAAACCAAGGAACAGATCGAGTCGCTCGGCGCGAAATTCGTCGATACCGGAGTCTCGGCCGCGGGTACCGGCGGGTATGCGCGCGAGCTGACCGAGGACGAAAAGAAGCAGCAGGCGGACAAGCTCGGCCGCGCGGTGGCGCAGGCCGACGCACTGATCACGACCGCGGCGATTCCGGGCCGGCGCGCGCCGCGGATCATCACCGAGCAGATGGTCGCCAACATGAAAAACGGCGCGGTGGTCGTCGACATGGCCGCAGAAAGCGGCGGCAACGTCGCCGGCACCCGCGCGGGCGAGACGGTGCGCGTGGGCGGGGCGAGCCTCATCGGGCCCGTCAACCTGCCTTCGCGCATGCCGGTGCATGCCTCGGAGATGTATTCGAAGAACCTGTACAACTTCGTCTCGCCGTGCATCAAGGACGGCGAACTGTCCCTGGACTGGACCGACGAGATCGTCTCCGGCGCCTGCCTGACGCACGAGGGAGAGGTTCGGCATGCGGGCGTCAGGAAGGCTTTGGGACTCTAGGGGGAACGCACATGGAAGGGTTTGCTGCACTGTACATCTTCATGCTCGCGGCATTCACGGGCTACGAGGTCATCTCGCGGGTGCCAGTGATCCTGCACACGCCGCTGATGAGCGGATCGAACTTCGTGCACGGCGTGGTGCTGGTGGGGGCGATGGTGGCGCTGGGCGAGGCCGATCCGCATGACCCGCTGCAGCTCGCGATCGGCTTCGTTGCCGTGCTGCTGGGCGCGGCGAATGCGGCCGGGGGCTATGTCGTGACCGAGCGCATGCTCGGCATGTTCAAGGCAGGCGGTCAGAAGGGCGGTTCGAAATGAGCGCGCGGATCCTGATCGACGCCTCCTATTTCGTCGTCGCCATCCTGTTCATCCTCGGGCTCAAGAGCATGAGCTCGCCGGTGAGCGCGCGCAAGGGCATCGTGTGGGCCGGCGCGGGCATGGCGATCGCGACACTGGTGACCTTCCTGTCGCCGGGCATGACGAACTTCGCGCTGATGGTGATCGCGCTGGCGTTGGGCGGCGGCATCGCGTGGTGGGGCGGCAAGGTCGTCAAGATGACCGACATGCCGCAGATGGTCGCGATCTACAACGGCATGGGCGGCGGCGCCGCCGCGCTGATCGCCGCGATGGAGTTCGCCCGCGGCCAGACGCAAGGCATGGTCGTGGTTGCGCTCGCGACGCTCGGTGCGCTGATCGGCGCGGTGTCGTTCTCGGGCTCCGTGATCGCCTTCACCAAGCTGCAGGGCTTGATGAAGAAGGCGCATCGGCTGCCGGGGCAGAACCTGTGGAACATCGGGCTCGCGGCCTTCACGGTGCTGGTGGGTGTGGGCATCGTGACCTCGGGCTCACCGGCACCCCACCAGATCATCGTCTTCTTCGCGCTGGCTCTCGCCCTCGGCGTGATCCTGACGCTGCCCATCGGCGGTGCGGACATGCCGGTCGTGATCTCGCTGTACAACGCCTTCACCGGGCTCGCCGTGGGCTTCGAGGGCTATGTGCTGGGCAACCCCGCGCTGATCATCGCGGGCATCGTCGTCGGTGCCGCCGGCTCGCTGCTGACGCAGTTGATGGCCAAGGCGATGAACCGGCCGCTGACCAACATCATCTTCAGCCCGATCACCGGAGAGGCCCAGGCCGGAGGCACGCAGATCGCGGGGACGATGAAGGAGGTCACCGGTCTGGATGCCGCGGCGATGATGCGCTATGCGCAGAAGGTGATCGTCGTTCCGGGCTATGGCATGGCCGTGGCGCAGGCCCAGCACAAGGTGTGGGAGATGGCGGAACTGCTGGAGCACGCCGGCGTCGAGGTCAAGTTCGCGATCCACCCGGTGGCCGGGCGCATGCCGGGCCACATGAACGTGCTGCTCGCGGAAGCCGGCGTACCCTATGACAAGATCTTCGACCTGGAAGAGATCAATTCGGAGTTCGAGCAGGCCGACGTCGCGCTGGTGATCGGCGCCAACGACGTCGTCAACCCGGTCGCGCGCACCGACAAGTCCAGCCCGATCTACGGCATGCCCATCCTCAACGCCGACCGTGCGCACAACGTGATCTGCGTCAAGCGCGGCAAGGGTGCAGGCTATTCCGGGATCGAGAACGCGCTGTTCTACGGCGAGAACACCCGCATGCTCTACGGCAGCGCGCAGCAGGCGATCGCGCAGGTCATCACGCACATCAAGGAAATGGCCGGCTGAGCCGGCCGGAGCGGCCGGAGCGCGAATCCGCGATCAGGCGTCCGAAGCGTCCGAAGCGTTCGGTTTCCTGCCGATGCCGCCGAGCAGCGCGGCGACCGGGCGCTGCGGCCGTCTGGGCCGCGCCGGCGCTTCCATGCCTGCGGCCTGCGCGAGCGCGAGCGGCGAAGGCTCATAGGGCTTCGACCAGTCGAATCCGTCCGCAGCCGGTTTCGGCTGGGCAATCCCGGAGGAGGGCCGGTGCGGCGGCGCCGTTCGGGGCGCAGGCGCCTTGCGCGAATGCGGCCGCGCCCGCTCGCCCGGACGGGCGCGCTCTTCGCGCGGCGTGCGGCCCTGGCGAGCGACCGGTTCATGGGCCTCGGCGCCTGCTTCGAATCCA
The DNA here is from genome assembly GCA_037440385.1 of Rhodocyclales bacterium. Classification (GTDB taxonomy): domain Bacteria; phylum Pseudomonadota; class Gammaproteobacteria; order Burkholderiales; family Rhodocyclaceae; genus CG2-30-68-42. The sequence continues at coordinate 7,579 of JBBIUI010000002.1, forward strand.
GGAACCGTGACCTGCTCGATCCGGATCTTCAGCAGCTTCTCGATTTCCCCGAGCCGGCCGCGGTCCTCGGCGCACACGAGCGAGAGCGCGGATCCCGACTTGCCGGCCCGGCCGGTGCGGCCGATCCGGTGGATGTAGTCCTCCGGTACGTGCGGCAGGTCGAAGTTGATGACGTTGGGAAGATCCTCGATGTCCAGTCCGCGCGCCGCCACGTCGGTCGCCACCAGCACCCGCACCGCACCGCTCTTGAACGCTTCGAGCGCTTCCAGGCGCTGCTGCTGGCTCTTGTCGCCGTGGATCGCGCCGGCCTGGATGCCCTCGCGCTCGAGGTAATGCGCGAGCCGGCTGCAACCGAACTTGGTGCCGACGAACACCAGCGCCTGGCTCAGGTCGAGCGAGCGGATCAGATGGGCGAGCAGCCGCCGCTTGAGCGCCGCGGCCACCGGATAGACACGGTGCGAGACGTTTTCGGCCGCGGCATTGCGGCGCGCCACCTCGACGAGCAGCGGCTCGCGCAGCATGGTGTCGGCGAGCTTTCGGATTTCTTCCGAAAAGGTCGCCGAGAACAGCAGGCTTTGCCGCTTCGCGGGCAGAGCCGCGAGGATGCGGCGGATGTCCGGGAGGAAACCCATGTCGAGCATGCGGTCGGCTTCGTCGAGCACCAGTACCTCGACCTGGTTGAGCATGATGCTGCGGCCCTGAAGGTGATCGAGCAGGCGGCCCGGCGTCGCGACGACGACCTCGGCGCCGCGGCGCAGTTCCTCGATCTGGGGCTTGATGTCGATGCCGCCGAACACGACGGCGCTGCGCAGCGGCAGGTACCTGGCGTAGGCCTTGACGTTGTCATGGGTCTGGAGCGCGAGCTCGCGGGTCGGGCACACGATCAGCGCGCGCACCGGGTGGCGCGCGGGCGATGAACTGGTGTTGGCATGGCGCGAAAGGCGCTGCAGCAGCGGCAGTGCGAAGCCGGCGGTCTTTCCGGTGCCGGTCTGCGCGCCGCCCATCACGTCCCGGCCGGCCAGCACCTGAGGGATCGCCTGCTGCTGGATCGGCGTGGGTTCGGTGTACCCGGCATCGGCCACCGCGCGCAGCAGTTCGGGCATGAGCCCGAGTTCATCGAATTTCATTCAATCTCCCACTCTCCCGAATCGGCCCGCCGGGCCGGCTCGTGCAATCGAGTCTTGACACCGCTCGAGGACGGGGTGGGGACGGGAGACCGCGATTTCGCGGGTGCACGGCGCGGGAAGGATACCCGGCAGGAAGCTTTCTGAACCGGCCGCATTATACACGCGCGGCGCGAGCGGCCGGTCCGGTTCAAGTCCGCCGCGTCCCGGTCGTAACCATGGTCATACCGAACCAGGCCCACGACATGGCCCGCCGCAAACACGAAGAAGCCGCCGAGCATGGCGATCGGTGGCTGGTGTCCTATGCCGATTTCATCACGCTGCTGTTTGCGTTCTTCGTCGTGATGTACGCGGTGTCCTCGGTCAGCGAGGGCAAGTACCGGGTGCTGTCCGATTCGCTGGTCGCGGCGTTCCGCAACGTCACCGTCAATTCCAGGGGCATCGAGATGGCGGTTCGCCCGGACGCCCCGCAGATCGCCGCCGCGCTGCCCAGGCCGGCGCGAAGATCGGCGCGCGAAACCCAGGCCGAAATCCAGCGCCGCGAGGTCAAGGAGAAGATGCGCGGCATGGCCTCCGAGATCCTGCGCGTGCTCGGGCCGCTGGTGAAGGACGGGCGCGTGCGCGTCACCGAGACGGCGCTCGGCGTGACCGTGGAGATCAATGCCAGCGTGCTGTTCGCGGTGGGCGACGCACGGCTCGCGCCGGCCGCGGGGAACGCGCTGCGGCAGCTCGCCGGCGTGCTCGCCGGCTCGCAATTCCCGGTCACCGTCGAGGGCCATACCGACGACACGCCGATTCGCACCGCGCAGTTTCCTTCCAACTGGGAACTGTCGGCGGTGCGTGCCTCCAGCGTGGTGCGCCTGTTCGTCGATGCGGGCGTGCCGGCGCGGCGCCTGACGGCGAGCGGCTACGGCGAGCAGCGTCCGGTGGCCGACAACGTGAGCAGCGAAGGACGCGCGCGCAACCGGCGGGTGACGATCCTGATCGAGGCTCCCACCGTCAGCGACGTTCCGTCGGAGGTGCCGATCGCCCCTGCGGACGGTGTCGCGGCTTCGGTGCCGCCCGCGCCCCGACCCGGATGAGCCGTTGCCATGCTGCCGCAAGCGCCGTCGTGGATTCGGGCGGCCCTCAGGCGCGGTCGATGTGCCGGGCCGCAGGGGCCGCCTGCGCGTGGCCGTCGGGTCCGTAGAGGGCGGCCTGGTCGGCCAGGGATAGCAGCAGCGAGAGCGCCTGCCGGTTGTGGATCGCACGCATGCGGATCAGCTCGCCATTGCGCCGGTTCATCTCGCGGGCGCGGCCGGCCGCCTCGCGCAGCCTCTGCCAGCGGCCGCGCACGGCCGAATCCCCGGGTAGCCGATCGAGCCATGCCGCGAACGCTTCGCGCCCGCCGCCCAGGCCCGCGCCGATCAGGGTCTCGGTGCGCCTGCGCCCGATCTCTGCGAGACGGGAGAACGCAGCGGCTTTTTCCTGGGCGAGCACGACCAGCCGATCGATCTCGCCTGCCGTCAGTTCGCGCTGCTCGCGATCGAGCAGCCGGATGAAATCGTCGAGCTCGCGGCACTCCTCGTCGAGCAGCATCGCGAGCCGCTCGTCGGCGAAAGTGGTGCCGTTCACACGGCGCGGGGCCGGGCGGCGAGCATCTGCCGCACGCTTTCGATCAGGCCGTCCGCCACCTTCTCGGAATCGACCCGGAAGCGGCCTTCCGCGATGGCCTGCCGGATCTCGGCGACGCGGGCGGGATCGGCCACGGGCACGTTGGCCAGCATGGCTTCCACTTCCTGCAGGCGTCCGGCAAGAGACGACAGCCGTACCTGCGCGCCGGCCGGGGCGGCAGGCCCGGCTGCGCTTTTCGCCGGGCGAGCGCGCGAGCCATTCTCGGGAGGCGCGCCGACGGACTTGACGGAGGCGTTGTCGATTTTCACGGTCCTGACCTTTCTGTGAGCGTTCTCAACCCCGCTTACGGCCGTTGCGCGGAAAGCTTGAGCAGCCCCGCGCCGGCCAACGTGCATTATGCCCCATGCGCTGCCCAACCCCGACCTGCCCGCTCGGTCCTCGAAAATCGACCGGCTTGCGGGCCGATTCCGCCGGGCGGCTAATACCGGATCTCGACCACACCGTCGGCTCGCGCGAGGCCGCTCAGCGTGCGGCCGGCGGCGGTCCTGACCTGGGTGACCTGTCCGGCGGCGGCGCCGTTCAATACGCGGCCTTCGGTCGACACGTCGAAGCCGGGTCCGCGGGCGAGCACCTTCACGCTCTGCCCCTGGAGCACCGCTTGCGGCGCGCGCAGATGATCCGCGCGCAGCGGCGATCCCGCGGCCAGTCCGACCCGCGCGCTGCGGCCCAACGCCTGCCCCGGATCGGTCAGCGTGTTCGCGGGCAACTGCGCGAGATCGCCGGTTCGCGTGGCGAGATCCGCCGCTTCGATCACACGCCCGGCGGCGAGCGGGCGAGCCGCGACCAGGAAGGCCGCGTCGACGCGCACCTGCACCGGAACGAACACGCTCCAGCCCGGAGCGGCCCGGCAGCGCACGCCGACCGCGATGCGGCCCCAGGCGCGCGCGCCCTCGGGCAGATACGCCTCCAATGCGGCGCAAGGCGCGAGCTTGTTCGACGGGTCGATGTCGCGCACGGTGATGTGGACCGTGCCGGGCAATCCCTGGGTCTGTATGGCGAGGAGCCGCTCGACTGCCTGGCGTACCGGCTGAGGGTCCTGGCGGGCAGCGACGCCGGTTGCGGCAGTGGCCGCAAGCACGGCGGCGGCGAGGGCGATCGGTTTCATGCGCGGCACCGGATGAGGTTCTCGCGGCCGATTGAAGCACGATGCGGCGGCGCGGGTCGAACGGAACAGCGCGCGAAACGCGGTTCAATTCCGCGCATCGCGCCCGGCGGTACCGGCGCACGCTGCGGCAAAAGTTGCCGGCAGGTGCGGCGAGCGCTTGCCTACGGGTGCGGCAGCGCTTCCTGCTCGTGCGCGGAGCGCTGCGTACATGTGCGCCGAGCGTTTCCTACACGTGCGCCGGGCGCACGTGCGGACGGCGGCAGAGATGCGCGGCGAAACCCGTCCTAATCGGTCGTTCGGGCAGGCGTCGCGCCGCGTAGGATGCGCCGCGCAAGGTCGGTTGGCGGACGTGGCACGGTAACTGCAACGCCACGCACGGGAGGACGGAAATGGTCGATGCGGTTCGTGATCCGTTGCAGTTCCACCAGCAGGCGCTCGGCATCCGCGCGCAGCGCCAGCAGCTGCTCGCCTCGAACATCGCGAACGCCGATACGCCCCACTACAAGGCGCGTGACATCGATTTCCGGCAGGCGCTTGCGAACGCGCAGGGGGCAGCGGGTGCGCGGATCGAACCGGCCCGCACCGCGCCGGGTCATCTCGCCGGGAACCGCACCGGTCCCGCGGCGGCGGCGCTGTACCGCGCCGAGCGTCAGGGCAGTGTCGACGGCAATACGGTGGATCTCGATGTCGAGCGCGCCGCGTTCGCCGAGAACGCCATCCAGTTCGAAGCGAACATCGGCTTCATCAACGCCTATCTGCGCATGCTGCAGACGGCGATCCAGGGCCAGTGAAAGGGTTCGTCATGAGTGTGCTGAACGTGTTCCAGATCGCCGCATCCGCGCTGACCGCGCAGTCCGCCCGCCTGAACGCCGTGGCGAGCAATCTCGCCAACGCGGACAGCGTCGCCGGCGCGGACGGTCGGCCGTACCGCGCCAAGCAGGTGGTGTTCGAGGCCGCCCCGGCGGGCGATCCGCTCGCCGTGGGCGTGCGCGTGTCGCAGGTCGTCGAGGACGCCGCGCCGCCGCGGCTCGTGTTCGACCCCAACCATCCCGCAGCCGACGGCAAGGGTTATGTCGCGATGCCCAACGTCAATATCGTGGAAGAGATGGTGAATATGATTTCGGCATCACGCTCCTACCAGGCGAATGCCGAGCTGATGAATACCGCGAAGCAGCTCGCGCTGCGCACGCTCGCGATCGGACAGTGAGGAGCCGCACATGAGCGCCGTGCAATCGGCAACCGCGCAACAGTCCATCCTCGCCGGGCTCAACGTCGCCCGCCAGGGCCAGGCGACGACGGCCGAGGACTCGCAGAACCGTTTCCTGACGCTGCTGGTGACGCAGCTCAAGAACCAGGATCCGCTCAATCCGATGGACAACGCCCAGGTCACGTCGCAGCTCGCGCAGATCAGCACCGTCGACGGCATCGAGCGCCTGAACCAGACGCTGCAGAAGCTGATGACGAATTCGGCCGATACCCAGGCGCTGCAGGCGGCGGCGCTGGTCGGTCACCAGGTCGCCGTTGCGGGTCAGGGCCTGAAGGTGTACCAGGGCAGCGGGCTGGCCGGATTCGAACTGTCCGCTCCCGCCGAGCAGGTGAGCATCGCGATCAGCGATGCCAATGGGTTACCGATGCGCACGCTGCGGCTCGGTGCCGCGGCCGCGGGCACCCATGTCGTCGAGTGGGATGGCAGGACCGACGGCGGCGCGACGGTCGCCGACGGCGCATACGTCTTCGAGGTGAGCGCCGTGGCGGGCGGGCAGAAGGTCGATGCGACCGGACTGGAGATCGCGCCGGTGAGCGGTGTGGTGCGCGATGCGACGGGGGTCGCGCTGGAGCTGGGCACGCTGGGGACGTTCCGGGTTGCGGACGTCAGACAGATCTTCTGAAGGCGAGGACGATGACATGAGCTTCGAGCAGGGCTTGAGCGGTCTGAACGGTGCCCAGCGGGCACTGGACGTGATCAGCAACAACGTGGCGAATACCTCGACGGTCGGCTTCAAGCAGTCGCGCGCGCAGTTCGCCGATGTCTTCGCGGCCACCCTCGAAGGTGCGGCCGGCAGCCAGATCGGCATCGGCACGACGGTGGATTCCGTCGCCCAGCAATTCACGCAGGGCAACATCGCGATCACCGACAATCCGCTGGACGTCGCGATCAACGGCGAAGGCTTCTTCCGCATGAGCCGCGACGGCGCGATCAGCTATTCGCGCAACGGCCAGTTCGTCGTCGACAAGGACGGCTACCTGATCGATGCGCGCAACGACCGGCTCACCGGCTACCCGGCGGATGCCAGCGGAGCGATCCTGACGACGACGCCGGCGGAGCTGCGCATCGATCCCTCGGACCTGAGCCCGCAGGCCACCGCGAGCGCCGCGGTCGGCATCAATCTCGATTCGCGCGAGGCCGTGCCGGGCGGTGCCGCTGCCTGGAGCCCGGCCTTCCTCGCTTCGGGCGCGATTCCGACGCCGGACATGTACAACGGATCGACGGCGCTGACGACGTTCGACACGCTGGGCAATTCGCACGTGCTGACCCTTTATTTCGTCAAGCAGGCGAGCGCCGGCGACTGGGATGCCTACGCGCAGATGGACACCCCGAGCGCCGCCAACCCGGTGCAGCTCGCCGCGGCCTCGCCCTCGCTGCAGTTCGACACGGCCGGCGCGCTGGTCAGCACGATGCCGATGTCCCTGTCCTTCCCGGTCACGAGCGGCGCGGCGAGCCCGCTCGCGTTCAGTGTCGACTTCACCGGCAGCACGCAGTTCGGCGCAGCCTTCGGCGTCAACCGGCTGGTCCAGGACGGCTACACGTCGGGACGGCTGTCCGGCATGGTCATCGGCGATGACGGCGTGATCAAGGGGCGCTACAGCAACGGCCAGGCGCGTGACCTCGGGCAGATCGTGCTGTCGAACTTCGCCAACCCGAACGGGCTCGTGTCGCTGGGCGGCAATCAATGGGCCGAAACGTCGGTATCGGGCGCCCCGCTCACCGGCGCGCCGGGCAGCGGCAGCCTGGGCGTGCTGCAGGCTGCGGCGCTGGAGGATTCCAACGTCGATCTGACGCAGGAGCTGGTCAACATGATCACCCAGCAGCGCAGCTACCAGGCCAATGCCCAGTCGATCCGCACCCAGGATCAGCTGTTGCAGACGCTGGTCAATCTGAGGTGATCGTGAGCGCCGTCACGCCGCTGCCCCCGGGCCGCTGAGGACATCATGGACCGTCTGATCTACGTGGCGATGACGGGGGCGAAGAACACGCTCGGCCGGCAGGCCGCCTCCGCGCACAACCTCGCCAACGCGGCCTCGGCCGGCTATCGCGCACAGGAGCATCGCCTGCGCGCCGTCGAGGTGCGCTCGCAGGGGCTGCCCACGCGCGCCTTCGTCGTCGAGGCGAGCATGGGCGCGAACCTCGCGCCCGGCGTGCTGCAGCCGACCGGCCGCGTGCTCGATGTCGCGATCCAGGGTCCGGGCTGGATCGCGGTCGCCGCGGCCGACGGCACCGAGCGCTATACGCGCAACGGCAGCCTGGAACTCGGTGCCGGCGGCGTGCTGCAGACGCGGCGCGGGCTTGCGGTGCAGGGCGACGGCGGCCCGATCACGATCCCGCCGAATGTCGAAGTGACGATCGCCGCCGACGGCACGGTCTCGACGGTGCCCGCGGGCGGCGCCGCCGGTTCGGTCGTCACGCTCGGGCGCATCAAGCTCGCCAATCCGCCGGCGCAGGAAATGGTGCGGGGCGAAGACGGCCTGTTCCGCCTGCGCGGCGGCGCGGCGGCCGAGAGCGATCCCAAGGTCGTGCTGGCCTCCGGTCATCTGGAGTCGAGCAACGTGAATGCGGTCGAGGAGATGGTCAACATGATCTCGGCCGCGAGGCAGTTCGAGATGCAGGTGCAGTTGCTGCGCAGCGCGGAAGAAAACGACCGCGCGGCGACGCAACTGCTTTCGAGCCGGTAGGTTCTGCGATGCGTCAGGCGGTGGCACCGATGAGGAAAGGAAGACTCGCATGATCCGTTCGCTGTGGATTGCCAAGACCGGGCTGGAGGCGCAGCAGACCCAGCTCGACGTCATCACGAACAACCTCGCCAACGTCAGCACGCACGGCTTCAAGCGGGCGCGCGCCGTGTTCGAGGACCTGCTCTACCAGACGTTGCGCCAACCCGGCGCGCAGTCCTCGCAGCAGACCCAGATCCCGTCCGGGCTGCAGATCGGGCTGGGCGCGCGTCCGATCGCCTCGGAGCGCATCCACATCCAGGGCAATCTCCAGAAGACCGACAACAATCTGGATCTCGCGATCCAGGGACAGGGCTTCTTCCAGGTGCTGATGCCCGACGGTACCGCCGCCTACACGCGCGACGGCGCATTCCAGCGCGACAGCCAGGGGCAGATCGTCACCTCGAGCGGTTATCCGCTGCAGCCGGCCATCACGGTGCCCGCGAATACGACCTCGATCACGATCGCCCGCGACGGTGTGGTCAGCATCACGCAGGGCGGATCGACGGCGCCGACGCAGATCGGCACGATCCAGCTCGCGAGCTTCATCAATCCGGGCGGCCTGATGAGCACCGGCGAGAACCTCTATGTGGAGACGGCTTCGAGCGGCACGGCGGCGCTGGGTGCGCCGGGCACGGGTGGCGCCGGCCTGCTCAACCAGGGCTACGTCGAGACGTCCAACGTCAGCGTCGTCGAGGAACTGGTCAGCATGATCCAGACCCAGCGCGCCTACGAAATCAATTCTCGCGCGATCCAGACCTCGGACCAGATGCTGGCCCGGCTCGGACAGTTGTGAGCCGCCCGGGGACACGGGGCATGCGCCGCGCGATCGCTTCCCTGCTGCCGGCATTCGCGCTCGCCGCGTGCGTGTCGACGACGCCGCCCACCAGCGTGCACCAGCCGATGACGGCCCGCAGCGCGCCGCGCGACGCGGGCGCGCTCGCCAACGGCGCGATCTATCAGGTGGCGAGCGCACGCCCGCTGTTCGAAGACCGGCGTGCGCGGCTGGTGGGCGACACGCTGACCATCCAGCTCGCCGAGAAGACCCAGGCTTCGAAGAAGTCCTCCACCGCCGCGGACCGCAACCAGAAGATCGCGGTCACGGCGCCGACCCTCGTCGGCGTGCCCGGCAAGGGCGCGCAGGGCATTGCGATCGACGCGAACAGCGCCTCGAGCTTCTCGGGCAAGGGCGACTCGGACGCGATGAACGATTTCACCGGCACGATCACGGTCACCGTGATCGAGGTGCTGCCCAACGGCAACCTGCTGGTGTCGGGCGAGAAGCAGATCTCGATCAACCAGGGACAGGAGTTCGTGCGCTTCTCCGGCGTGGTCAATCCGATCCACATCACCGGCGCCAACACGGTGACCTCCACCCAGGTGGCGGATGCACGCATCGAGTACAAGGCCAGCGGTTTCCTGAACGAAGCGCAGGTGATGGGCTGGCTGGCGAGGTTCTTCCTGACTTTCCTGCCGTTCTAGGGATCGGGGGCGCATGATGACGGGGACATCATCGGGGAGAGGGGCCGTGCGCAGCCTCGCCGCCGCGGCGCTGCTCGCGCTGGGAGCGTCGATGTTCCCGGCGCCCGGCTGGGCCGAGCGGGTCAAGGATCTGGCTTCGATCGCCGGCGTGCGCGACAACCCGCTCGCCGGCTACGGGCTGGTGGTCGGGCTAGACGGCACCGGAGACCAGACCACGCAGACGCCCTTCACGGTCCAGGCCATCATCAGCATGCTCGGCAATCTCGGGGTGCAGGTGCCGCCCGGAACGTCGCTGCAACTGAAGAACGTGGCCGCGGTGATGGTCACCGCCAGCCTGCCGCCGTTTGCGCGGGCCGGACAGAAGATCGACGTCACCGTGTCCTCGATCGGCAACGCCAAGTCGCTGCGCGGCGGCACGCTGCTGATGAGCCCGCTGAAGGGCGCAGACGGTCAGGTCTACGCGATGGCGCAGGGCAACCTCGCGGTGGGAGGCATCGGAGCGCAGGGTGCAGGCTCCAGCGTGCAGGTCAACCACCTGTCCGTCGGGCGCATCGCGGGCGGCGCGACCGTCGAGCGCGAAGTGCCCATGCCGGTGGGCAGCAGCGGGTCGGTGTTCCTGGAGCTGCACGCCGGCGATTTCGGCACGGCGGGCCGCGTCGTCGAGGCGATCGATCGCGCCGTCGCACCGGGCACGGCGCGCGCGCTCGATGCACGCCGCATCGAGGTGCGCGCGCCGGTCGAGCCCCAGAGCCGCGTGGCCTTCCTCGGACGCATCGAGAATCTCGACGTCACGCCGATGCAGATGGCCGCCAAGGTCATCGTCAACAGCCGCACCGGATCGGTCGTCATGAACCAGGCGGTGACGATCGAGACCGTCGCGGTCGCGCACGGAAACCTGTCGGTGACGGTCTCCACCGAGCCGGTCATCAGTCAACCGAGACCGAACTCGGGTGGCCAGACCGTGCAGACCGAGCGTTCGCAGATCGACATCCGGCAGGAAGGCGGCGCGCTGGTCCAGCTCAAGCGCGGCGTGTCGCTGTCCGAAGTGGTCAAGGCGCTCAATGCGATCGGCGCCAACCCGCAGGACCTGATCGCGATCCTGCAGGCGATGAAGGCGGCCGGCGCGTTGCGCGCCGAGCTGGAGATCATCTGACATGAGCCCGGGTCGATCCTCGTGCGGCCCTTCCGGCCGGCGCGCGCCCTGATGGACAGGCCGGGATGATCGGCGCCGGCATCGCGAACGATCTCGCCTTCGATGCGAATGCGCTCGCCGCGCTGAAGCGCCAGGCGAAGGAAGATCCCAGGGCCGGGCTCGCACAGGCCGCGCGGCAATTCGAGGCGGTGTTCCTGCAGACGATGCTCAAGGCCATGCGCGAGTCGGTGCCGCGCGCCGGCATGCTCGACAGCGATGCTGGGCGCATGTACGAAGGGCTGCTCGACCAGCAGCTCGCGCAGGTTCTGGCGAACCGCGCCGGTACCGGACTGGCCGCCGAGCTCGAGCGCCAGCTCGCACGCGCGCTGCCGCGCTCCGGTGCGGGCGCAATCGGGCCGGGCGCCGAACCTCCCGTGCCCTCGACGGGCGATGCGCCGGCGAGCGCCGTGCAGCCTGCGGCGCCGGCTGCCCCGGATCGCGTCTCGTCAGCCGTGCCGGAACGCTCGCGCGAATTCGCGAACCGGCTGTGGCCGCATGCGCTCGAGGCGAGCCGCGCGACCGGTGTTCCTGCCCGTTTCCTGATCGCGCAGGCGGCGCTCGAGACCGGCTGGGGCCGAGCCGAACTGCGGCTTCCCGACGGCAGCGTCAGCCACAACCTGTTCAACGTCAAGGCGGGACGCGACTGGACCGGCGCCACGGTGGAGGCGACGACGACCGAATACGTCGCCGGGACGCCGCGCAAGCAGGTCGAACGCTTCCGTGCCTATGCGTCCTATGGCGAGGCGTTCGCCGATTACGCGCGGCTGATCCGCGCGCGTTACGCGAGCGCGCTCGGGGCGCGCGAACCCGCGGCCTTCGCCACGGCGCTGCAGCGGGGCGGATACGCGACCGACCCCGCATACGCGGCGAAGCTCACCCGCATCATCGACGGGCAGGCGCTGCGCGCGAGCCTCGCGGGCTGATCCGGCGGGTCGATTCAGTCGATCGGTCACGATGCCGATATAACGGGTAACCAGCATGGGAACCTCGATCCTCAACATCGGCGCCAGCGGACTCGCCGCGGCTCAGGCCGGCTTGCTCGTCACCGGGCACAACATCGCGAATGCCGCGACGCCCGGCTATTCGCGCCAGGCACTGGTGCAGGCGACCAATTCGCCCCAGTTCCTCGGTGGCAGCTATTTCGGGCAGGGAACGAACGTCTCCGCCGTCAAGCGCATCTACAGCCAGTTCCTGGCGGCGGAAGCCGCGTCGGCACAAAGCCGGGTCGCGCAGCTCGAGACCCATTCCGGCGAGCTCGCGCAGATCAACGCCGTGCTCGCCGATCCGAACGCCGGGCTGTCTCCCGCGCTTCAGGATCTGTTCAAGTCGGTGCAGGAGCTCGCAGCCTCCCCGGCATCGATTCCGGCACGTCAGGCGATGCTCTCGTCCGCGCAGGCGCTCACGGAGCGCTTCCGCAGTCTGGACACACGGCTCGACGAACTGCGCGAGGGCGTCAACGCGCAGCTCGTATCCGGCGTCGATTCGATCAATGCGAGCGCACGCGAGATCGCATCGCTCAACGAGCGCATCGTCGTCGCCCAGGCGGTGGCCGGCGGGCGCCCCGCCAACGACCTGCTCGACCAGCGCGATGCGCTGCTCGCCGAACTGAACGGGCAGGTACGGGTGACGACGAGCGCGCAAAGCGATGGCAGCGTCAATGTGTTCATCGGCAACGGACAGCCGCTGGTGGTGGGCGTGCAGGCCTCGCAACTGCGCGCGGTTCAGGACGCGCTCGATCCGTCCCGGCTCGATGTCGCGTTCCAGCTCCCCACCGGGGGAGCCGTTCCGCTGCAGGAGTCGCTGCTCACCGGCGGCGCGATCGCCGGGCTGCTCGCGTTTCGCAGCGCCAGCCTCGATTCCGCGCAGAACGCGCTCGGCCGCATCGCGATGGGCCTCGCCCAGACCTTCAACGCCCAGCACCGGCTGGGGCAGGATCTGAACGGCGCGCTGGGAGGAGACTTCTTCGTCATGCCTGCCGCGCACGCTTTCGCGGCAGCGACCAACGCAGGCAGCGCGGTACTCCAGGCGAGCATCACGGATGCCACGCTGCTCGGCGCGAGCGACTACCGCGTGACCGCGCTCGGTGGCGGAAACTTCTCCGTGGCCCGGCTGTCCGACGGCGCGATCGTCGCCTCCGGAGCGCTTCCGGCGGGCTTCGACGGCCTGTCGGTCAGCCTCGCCTCGGGCGCGGCGAATGCCGGCGACAGCTTCCTGATCCAGCCCACCCGCAGCGGCGCGCATGATATCGCGTTGGCATTCACCGACGTGCGCGCGATCGCGGCGGGCGCGCCGCTGCGAACGCAGGCCGCGCTCGCCAACTCCGGCTCCGCGACGATCAGCGCCGGCACCGTCACGTCGGTGACCGGGCTGGCCGGCGCCGCGCCCCACATCGCCGTGCCGCTGACCCTGACCTTCGATGCCGCGGCAGGGCGATTCGACCTGTCCGGCGCGCTCGCCGGCACCCTGGCCTACGATCCCGCGACCGAGTCCTCCGGCAAGCCGTTCAGCCTCGCCGCGCTGGGCGGCTTCGAATTCACGATCGCCGGCGTGCCGGCCGACGGCGATGTGCTGACGATCTCGAGCAATGACAACGGCACGGCGGACAACCGCAACCTGCTCGCACTCGGCGCACTGCAAACTGCCCGGCCGCTGCTCGCCGGCAACGCGAGCTACCAGTCCGCCTACGCGCAGCTCGTGTCCGAAGCGGGCAACGATGGTCGCGAGCTGGACGCGGCGCTGGCGGCGCAGCGAAGCCTCGAACAGACCGCGCACGATGCGCTCGCCTCGGTGTCGGGGGTCAATCTCGACGAGGAGGCGGCCAACCTGATGCGCTACCAGCAGGCTTACCAGGCCGCGGGCAAGATCATCGAGATTTCCGGCAAGCTGTTCGAAGAGCTGCTGGCGATCGCAAGATAGGGCGGAGGAACTCCCATGCGCGTGACGACCAGCATGATCTTCGATACCGGCGTGGCCACGCTGCAGCGCCAGAGCGCGTCGCTGCTGCACACGCAGCAGCAGGTGGCCACGGGCCGGCGGCTGCTCACCGCCGCCGACGACCCGGTCGCCGCGGCGCGCGCGCTCGACCTCACGCAGGCGCGCGAGATCAATGCGCAGCAGCTTGCCAACCAGGACGCCGGGCGAGCCGCGCTCGGGCTCGCCGAAGCCCATCTCACCGGCGCACAGGATGTGATCGAGTCGATGCAGGCGCGCCTGGTACAGGCCGGCAATGCGACGCTGTCGCGCTCCGATCTCGCATCGATCGCGCAGGATCTGCGCGCCGGCTTCGCCCAGTTGCTCGCCAATGCCAACGCCACCGACGGCAACGGCGACTACCTGTTCTCCGGCTATCAGGGTCGCACCCGGCCGTTCTCGGGAAGCGTCGAGGGCGGCGTGAACTACAACGGCGACGACGGCGTGCGCGCGCTGCATGTGGCCGCCTCGCGCGACCTGCCGGTCAGCCTGTCGGGCGCCGACGTGTTTGCCCGGATCCGCGACGGGAACGGTTCGTTCGCGACCGCCGCCGCGTCCGGGAATACCGGAAGCGGGGTCATCGACGGCGGCAACCTCGTCGCCGGCTATGACGGTCATCGCTACACGATCACCTTCGCGGCGGGAGGCGGCGGCCCCGAGTATTCGGTCGAGGACTTCGATCCGGCGACCGGGGCGAGCACCTCGAGCGGTCCGTTCGCCTACACGGCCGGCGCGCCGATTCCGCTCGGCTCCGGCGCCATCGAGGTCACGGTGACCGGCACGCCTGCCGCCGGTGACCGTTTCACCGTGGCTCCCAGCAGCCAGGTCAGTGTATTCGACGTGCTCGGCCGCGCCATCCAGGCGCTCGATGCGGCGACGACCGATGCTGCGGGCCGCGCGCGGCTGGCCAACGCACTCGGCGAGGTCCGCGGCGCGCTCTCGGGCAGCCTCGACGGCATCCTGTCGGCGCGCGCAGCAGTCGGATCGCGAATGACGGAGATCGACGCGCTGGCGGCGACCGGCGGCGACCTCAAGGTCCGGTACGAGTCGATGCTGAGCCAGTTGCAGGATGTAGATTATGCCGAGGCGATCAGCCGGCTGACCCAGCAGCAGACGAGCCTGGAGGCGGCACAGAAGTCGTTCCTGCAGGTGACGCAGTTGTCGCTGTTCAAGTTCCTGTGAGGCGGCGCACGTGAAACCGGAACCGAAGCTCGGCGCCGCGATGGCTGCGCTGGTCGTGGCCGGCTGCAGCGCCGTGTCCGGCACCTATCCGCGCAGCGCGCCGGTCGTGCCCGCGGCCGCGCTGCACCTGAGCGAGAACACCACGGTATCGTTCGAGCACATCATCACCTACGCCGGCGTCGCGGCGCTCGCCTATGTCGTGCTCGACCCGCTCTCGCCCAACTGGAGCATCGAGGAAGCGAGGCTCGCGCCGGACCGCTACTTCCTGTCGCTGCGCATGAAGCGCGTCGCGGCCGGCGGCGAGGGCGAGGCGCGGATGGCGTTCAACCGCCGCGCCAGCGCGCTCGCGGCCGCCGGCGGTTATGCTGGCTACGAGGTGCTGGCCTATTCCGAAGGCATCGAATCGCTGCTGCCCGCGCGGCGCGTGGGCGAGGGCGTGATCCGGCTCGTGCGCGCGGCGCCCTGAGTCGGGCCGGCGCGGGCTTCAGCTCGCTGCCGCGGCGCGCACCAGTGCGCCTACGGCCTGAAGCCCGGCACCGAACATTCGCTCCAGCGCGCTCGCGGCCAGCGGCAGCGACAGCAGCAGCACGGCGAATCCCACGGTCATCGTCACCGGGAAGCCGACCGCGAACAGATTCAGTTGCGGGGCCGCGCGCGTCAGCACGCCCAGTGCGATGTTGGTGATCAGCAGCGCGGCGATCAGCGGCAGCGACAGCAGCACACCCGCGGAAAAGATCGTCGCGCCCCAGCGAACCAGCAGACCGAAGCCCGGCGGCGAGACGGCAGTGCCGATCGGCAGCAGCTCGAAACTCGCCGACAGGCCGGCGAGCAGCATCAGGTGACCGTTCAGCGCGAGGAAGATCAGCGTCGCGAGCAGCGTCAGGAACTCGCCGAGCGTGGTGCTTTCGCCGGCGCTCTGAGGGTCGAAGAACACCGCGAACGACAGCCCCATCTGCAGTCCGATCAGCTCGCCGGCGACATCGACCGCGGCGAACACGATGCGCATCGCGAACCCCATCGCGAGGCCGATCGCGATCTGTTGCGCCAGCACCAGCGCACCCACCCCGGAGGCCGGGGCGATCGCGGGAGGCGGACCGAGGGCGGGGATCACCGCGAAGCCGATCGCGAGTCCCGCGAGCAGGCGGAGCCGGCGCGGCACGCCGGCGTTGCCGAACACCGGCGCGGTGGCCGCGAGCGCCAGGATGCGCGCCAGCGGAAAGATCAGTGCGGCGATCCAGGCATCGAGCTGTGCGGAGGTGACGGAGATCAACGCCGGGGCTCCCGCAGCGGGCCCGTCAGCCTATCATCGACGGGATCGACTCGAACAGCTGCCTCATGTAATCGGTCATCACCGTCAGCATCCACGGCCCGGCCACGATCAGCGTGACGAACATCGCGACCAGCTTCGGCACGAACGACAACGTCATTTCGTTGATCTGGGTCGCGGCCTGGAAGATGCTGACGACGAGCCCCGTGATCAGCGCGGCCAGGAACAGCGGCGCCGACACCAGCAGCGTGATTTCCAGTGCGTGGCGGCCGATTTCGACGACTGCGGTCGGGGTCATGGGTCGTTCCTGTCCATCAGCCGAAACTCTGCACCAGCGAGCCGACCAGCAGGTTCCAGCCGTCGACCAGCACGAACAGCATGATCTTGAAGGGCAGCGACACGATCACCGGGGACATCATCACCATGCCCATCGACATCAGCACGGAGGCGACCACCATGTCGATGATCAGGAACGGGACGAAGACGATGAACGCGATCTGGAACGCGGTCTTCAGCTCGGAGGTGACGAATGCCGGGATCACGACGCGCATCGGCAGCTCGCCGGGCTTTTCGACCGTCGGCGTCCTCGCGATCTTCGCGAACAGCTTCAGATCGGCTTCGCGCGTCTGCTTCAACATGAAGCCCTTCAGCGGTTCGGCACCGCGCGAGAGCGCCTGGCCGAAATCGATGCGGTTCTCGGACAGCGGCAGATAGGCCTCGTCGTAGATCTTCCCGGCGACCGGCGCCATGACGAAGAACGTCAGGAACAGCGCGAGCCCGAGCAGCACCTGGTTCGGCGGGGAGGTCTGGGTGCCGAGCGCATGGCGCAGCAGGGACAGCACGATGATGATGCGCGTGAAGCTGGTCATCATCAGCACGACGGCGGGCAGGAACGTCAGGCTGGTCAGCACCAGCAGCGTCTGGACCGACACGCTGTAGGTCTGCCCGCCGCCGGCCGCAGGAACCGCGGTCAGTGCGGGCAGTGCCTGGGCCCATGCGCCGGAGGCCGCGGTTGCGAGCAGTGCGCCGGTCGATGCGAGCCGCGTGCGGCGCCACGCCGCGCCCTCAGCGCGTGCCACGATTTCGCTCCGTGATGCGCGCGAGCCAGGCGCCGAAGTCCTTGGCCTGCCCCGGATCGGGCGCGGCGGTGGCCAGCCGAGGCAGGTTGTGCAGCGCGCTGATGTGACCGGGCGCGACCCCCACGACGAGCCAGGTTTCGCCGATCTCCACCAGCACGATGCGCTCGCGTGCGCCCAGCGCGGTGGCGCCGACCACGCGCAGGTGATTCGCGGACGGGCCGCGCGCCGCCGTGATGCGCTTGAGCACGAACAACGCGCCGAAGATCAGCGCGAGGACCAGCGTCAGTCCCAGGCCGACCTGCAGCAGGCTCGTGCCGAGATCGGTGGCCGGCTGCTCGGCGGCCAGGCTCGCGGGGGATACGCAGGCGGCCGCTGCGAGCGCGAGCGTGCGCGTGCGGACGGAAGGATTTCTTTCGACGAGGCACCGGATCACGATGCCGGAAGGATAGCGCCGCCCGCGCACCGGCCATGGCGCGAATAGGCCGGCAAGTCCGGCGCTGTTCGGCCGTTCGCACGGGCAGCGCCGCCCGGATGCGCTCGGAAGTCGTGAATCTTTCCCCGGCGCGGGCCGCCGGCGTCGTCGCGCGGTGCTCGGGCCTCGCCCATCGGCTCGACCGGTCCCGGCCCTGCACTGCATGCGCCCGGCCGGCCGCCCGCTCGCGCCGAGCTCGTCACGGCTTCTCAGCCGTTGAGCTTCCTCATCCGCTCGGTCGGCGTGATGATGTCGGTCAGGCGTATGCCGAACTTGTCATTGACGACGACCACTTCGCCCTGTGCGATCAGCGTGCCGTTGACCAGCACGTCGAGGGGTTCGCCGGCCAGTGCGTTGAGTTCGACCACGGATCCGTGCGCGAGCTGCAGCAGGTTGCGGATCGAGATCTTGCTGCGGCCCAGTTCGACGGCGAGCTGCACCGGGATGTCGAGGATCATGTCGAAATCCTGGAGAGGCTCGGCCTTGGGCGCGTCCGCGGAAAACTGCTGGAAGATCTGCGCGGCCTGCGGCCCGGCCGCGTGTTCTTCGACCGGATGCTGTTCGGCCAGCGCGGCGTTCCAGTCCTCGTCGGTCACCGGCTCCCGGGTCAGTTCGGTTTCGCTCATCGGTTTCTCCTCGTGCGCGGTCGCGACCTGCGCCGCGATGCGGTTGGCATGTCCGGCTCAGCTCGCGGCGCCCGGCGAGCCGCGCTCGGCGACGAAGCGTTCCAGCTTCAGCGCGTAACTGCCGTTCTGCACGCCGTAACGGCATTCGGCCAGCGGAACCCCATCGATCTCGGCGACGATGCATTCGGGGATGTCGACGGGAACGACGTCGCCGGGCTTCAGGCCGAGGATCTGGCGCAGCGTGATGCGGCCGCGCGCGAGCGTCGCGGCGAGCTCCACTTCCGCGTGCTGGACCTGGTCGGCGAGCAGGCTGACCCAGCGCTGGTCGGCGACCAGATGATCGTTGAGCATCGGGCTGTAGAGCCGGTCGCGGATCGGCTCGATCGTCGAATAGGGAAAGCACACGTGCATCTCGGCCGCCGCGGCGCCGAACTCGATCGAGAAGCTCGTCGCGACCACCATCTCGTCGGGTGCCGCGATGTTCGCGAACTGGCTGTTGATCTCCGAACGCAGGTACTCGCACTTGATCTCGAAGGCCAGTTTCCAGGCCTTCTCGTACTCGGCGAAGACGACGTTCAGCAGGCCCTGGATGATGCGCCGCTCGACCGGCGTGAAGTCGCGCCCCTCGACGCGGGTGTGGAAGCGGCCGTCGCCGCCGAACATGTTGTCGACGACCAGGAATACGAGGTTCGGGTCCAGGATGACGAGCGCATTGCCGCGCAGCGGCCTGAAGCGGACCAGGTTCAGGTTGGTGGGCACCGCCAGGTTGCGGATGAATTCGCCATAACGCTGCACGCGGGTGGGCGCGAGCGTGGTCTCGGTGTTGCGGTGAAGGTAATTGAACAGGCCGATGCGCAGGTTGCGGGCGAAGCGCTCGTTGATCAGCTCCAGCGTCGGCATGCGTCCGCGGACGATACGCTCCTGGGTCGCGAGATCGTAGGAACGCACGCCGGAGTCGGCATCGACCGGTTCGGCCACGTCCTCGGCGTCGCCGGTGACGCCCTTGAGCAGCGCATCGACCTCGTCCTGCGACAGGAATTCCTGCGTCATCGCTCGCGGCTATTGGATGATGAACGAGGTAAACAGCACGCCGCGCACCGGTCCCTCGACGGGGGCCGGCCTGGCTGTGTCGCCCGGCGCCGCATTGCCGGAGGGCGCGTGTTGCGCCGGCGCGCCGCTCGCTCCCGACAGGATGCGGTTGGCCTCGGCGCGCAACTGTTCCGAGAGCTGCTCGCGCCCCGCCGGCGTGGACAGATCCGCGGCCTTCTTGCTCGACAGCAGCAGCAGCACCCGGTGGCGCAGCTCGGGCATGTACTGCTTGAGCGTGCCGGCCGTCGCATCGTCGGCCACGCGCAGCACGGCCACGGCCTGGAGGTACTGGTCTGCGGCGCCGTCCGGTTGCAGGTTCACGGTGAAGGGTTCCAGATTGATGAATACCGGCGGGGCAGCCGCCCGGACCGGCTCGTGTCCCGGCTGATCGGCGCCCTTGTGAAGGTAGAACCACGCGCCGGCGCCGCCGCCACCGAGCGCGAGCCCGATCAGTGCGATGAGGATGACTTTCTTCTTGCTCCCGCCCTTGGCGGGTGCGCCGGCTTGCGGCGCTGCGGCGGCGGGGACCGCCTTGACGGCTGCTTTGGCCATGATGGGCTCCTGTCGGTGTCGGATTATGCCGGCCGTGCCGGCCGGGCCTGCTGCTCAAAAAAAAGGGTTTCGCCTCGCATTTCGCGCCTTCAGGCGAACGTGTCGACGAGGCCGTGCGCGCGGCGAGCCCAGGAGGGCGCGCCCGACGCCGGCGTGCCTGAGCCGATCGCCGCGAAGGATGCGTGGCGCGCGCTCCCTCGGCCGGCCTGGTCGCCGGCCGACTCGGCATTCACATCCGCCTGGCCCAGCGCGATGCCGGCTTGCGCGAGCGCCTCGCGCAGCCGCGGCAGGGCCTGCTGGAGCGCATCGCGCACCTCGGAACTGGACGACACGAACACCGCCGAGGCGGCATCGTGGCTGACCGTCAGGCTGACTTCGATGCGCCCCAGTTCCGGCGGATCGAGCACGAACTGCGCGCGCCCCGCGTTCCTGCCGACCATCCACAGGACGCTGTGCGCGATCTCGCTTTCCCACTGCATGGAGCCGACCTGCGCGGCGATGCTCGCAGTCGGCTGCGCGGCTGCCCCGGCATGGCTTGCGTGCGCCGCAGCCGCGGCAGGCAGGACGGCGATCGTTCCGGAGTCCTGCGCGATCGCGGCCGTGCCGCTCGGCTGCGCAGCGCCCGAGCCGGCACTCGCGGCCGGCGTTTCGGCAATCGTTGCCGCCTGCGCGGGTGCGTCCGGCCCTCCCGCGCCGATCCTGCCGTTCGCTCCTGTGCCGGCGCGATCGTCGAGGGCGATGCCGAGCGCCGCGAGCGGGTCGGGCCTGGCCGTCGCACGCGGCGGGGACGGCTGCGGATCGGCCGGTGCCGGTACCGCCGCGGTTGCGGGGGTGGGCGCGGCGGGCGCGGCCGGCGCCGCCGCAAGGGCGACGAGCAATCCGGCGAGCTCCGGCGGGAGGATCGTGCCGCCGGTCGCATCGGAGGCTGCGTCGCCCGCCGGCTCGATCTCGGGCGCGACGGCAACCCCCGGCACGGCACCCGGTTTCAGTTGGCCCTCCAGCAGCGCGGCGAACGCATCGTCCGCCGGTGCGCCCGCTTCGGGCGTGCCCGGGCTGCCCGGTGTGTCGGCGACGGCGGTGCTCATCTGGATCGGAAGGTCCGGCATCATGCGTTCCCGTTCGGCAGGCTGCCCGACATTCGAGCAAGGGCCATGCCATGCAAGTTCATTGCCGGCTCGCGCGGTAGCGGTTCATCGCATGTTCGTCGCTGATCTTCTGCTCGCGCCGGCTTTCGGCGTGTTGCTCGTTGCTGCGATGGCGTTCGGACAGCGTGTCGAAGGCGCGCGTATGGCCGCGCCGGTCGAGCCACGCCTTCTGTCCGTTCGCGGTCTGCCGTTTCGATTGATCCAGCGACTGCTGCTGCTGGGCGATCGCGGCATCGAGCTTGGCCAGGAACGCCTGGTAGTTGCGCCACTGTTGCGGCGAGATGCCGGCACGCGCCGCCTCGATCAGGCGTGCGTGGTACTCGTCGCGGTAGCCGATGAGCCGACCGAGCGTCCGGACGCTCGCGTCCTCGTTCGCCAGCAGCCGGCCGAGCGATCGCGCCGCCTCGTCGAGCCGGGCACGCGAGAGATCGAGCAGGCTCTGGAACGGAAACGAGTGCGCCATTGCGCTTCCCATTCGCCATTAACGTCCGCGCCGCGCGCGGCTTGAGCGCGCCGCCGGATGCGGCCGCACGCGGTCAAAACGGCCGGTCGAACAACTGGTGCAGCTTGAGTACGCTGTCATCGAAATCGTCGCGCTCGTCCATGCCCTGCTGCAGGAACTGCTCGATGCGCGGCTGGTAGCTCACCGCCTTGTCGAGCGCCGGGTCGGAACCGGGCGCGTAGGCGCCGACGCTGATCAGATCGCGCGAGCGCTGGTAGCGCGAATACAGCCCCTTGAGCTGGCGCACCAGCTCGAGGTGGGTCGGCTTGATCAGCTCGACCATCGCCCGCGAGATCGACGCCTCGATGTCGATCGCCGGGTAATGTCCCTGGTCGGCCAGCGCGCGCGAGAGCACGATGTGGCCGTCGAGGATCGCGCGCGCGGCATCCGCGATCGGGTCCTGCTGATCGTCGCCTTCGGTGAGCACGGTGTAGAAGGCGGTGATCGACCCGCCGCCTTCGCGCCCGTTGCCGGCGCGTTCGGCGAGCTGGGGCAGGCGCGCGAATACCGAGGGCGGGTAGCCGCGCGTGACCGGCGGCTCGCCGATCGCCAGGGCGATCTCGCGCTGCGCCATCGCGTAGCGGGTCAGCGAATCCATGATCAGCAGGACGTGACGGCCTTCGTCGCGGAAGTGTTCGGCGACCGCGGTGGCGTAGGCCGCGCCCTGCAGCCGCATCAGCGGACTGGTGTCGGCAGGCGCCGCCACCACCACCGAGCGTTCGAGGCCGGCGGGGCCGAGGATATGCTCGATGAATTCCTTGACCTCGCGGCCGCGCTCGCCGATCAGCCCGACCACGATCACGTCGGCGGCGGTGTAACGGGCCATCATGCCGAGCAGCACGCTCTTGCCCACGCCGGAACCGGCGAACAGGCCGAGCCGCTGCCCGCGTCCGACGGTCAGCAGCGCGTTGATCGCGCGGATGCCGACGTCGAGCGTGTGGGCGATCGGCGCGCGGGTGAGCGGATTGGCCGGGCGCGAATGCAGCGGGCGTGTGTGTTCGGTGTCGATCGCGCCGAGCCCGTCGAGCGCCCGCCCGTTGCCGTCTACGACGCGCCCGAGCAGCTCATCGCCCACCGGCACCCGTTTGGCGCGGTCGGTGGCCCGCCTGCGCGGCTCGGCATGCTCTCCGGCCACGGGCGGCTGCACGACCGGTTCGATCGGGAACACCTCGGCGCCGGGCGCCAGTCCGTAGAGGTCCTCGGCCGGCATCATGAACAGCTTGTCGCCGGAAAACCCGACCACTTCCGCCTCGACCTCGGTGCCGCCCGGCACCGCGATGCGCGCGCCGCTGCCCAGGCTGAGCTTGAGCCCGGTCGCCTCCATGACCAGGCCGTTGATGCGGGTCAGCCGCCCCGAGATCTGGAACGGGTTGGCGAATCCGGCCAGCTTGCGCGCGTCCCCGAGCAGGCGGCTCCATTTGGCGGTATGCGGATTGGGCTGCATCGTGTCGGGATGCGCGGGCTGCGGCGGCCGTCGCGGGTTTCAGCGTAGCGGTTCGTCGGTCTCGCGTTCGGCCGCCTCGCGTCTGCCGGCATCGACCCACGGTCCGTCGTGTCCGATCGCCTGCAGCACGCGCCGCCAGCGGGTGGCGAGGCTCGCGTCGATCTGGCTGCCGCCGGCTTCCACGCGCACGCCGCCGCGCTCGATCGCCTCGTCCTCGAACACCCGGTGACCGGCGTGAGCGAGCGGCTCGCCCAGATGCGTGCGTGCGAGCGCGGCATCTTCGGGGTGCAGATGGATCGTTGCATGCTGGTGCGGCAACTGCGCGAGCGCCTCTCGCACGACCGGAATGACGCTCTCGGGCCGCAGCGCGATGGCCTCGCGCACGATCTGGCGGGCGAGCTCGATCGCCAGTGCCAGCAGCTCGCCGGCGATGTCCCGGTCGAGTCCGGCGAGCGCCGCTTCCAGGTTCTCCGCCAGCGTGTGGAGCTGGAGCGCTTCGACGCGCGCGCGCGCCGTACCCTCCTCGTATCCGGCGTCGTAGCCCTGCTTGTGGGCCAGCGCACGGATCTGTTCGATCTCGTCGGCGGTCGGCAGCGTGACGGGCGGTCGCGATGCGTCGCGCTTGCCATCGGGCGCGGCGCCGCGCGCATCGCCGGGGGCGAAACTGGCCAGCTCCCAGCGCTGGTAGGCCGTGAGTTTCTCCTTCGGAATGAATCCGGTCCGTGCTTCAGACGAAACCATCGTCGCCGCCCGTGCCCAGCATCAACTGTCCTTCCTCGGCGAGGCGCCGGGCGATCTTCAGGATCTCCTTCTGCTCGCGTTCCACCTCGGAGAGCCGTACGGGGCCCTTGGCTTCGAGATCTTCCTTGAGCATGTCGCCGGCGCGCTGGGACATGTTCTTGAAGATTTTCTCGCGCAGTCCCTCGGAGGCGCCCTTGAGCGCGAGGATCAGCGATTCGGACTGGACCTCGCGCAGCAGCAACTGGATGCCGCGGTCATCGATGTCGATCAGGTTCTCGAAGACGAACATCTCGTCGAGGATCTTCTGGGCGAGCTCCGGGTCGTACTCGCGCACCGAGTCGACGATCGCGGTCTGCTGGGCGGCACCGACGAAGTTCAGGATGTCCGCGGCGCTGCGAATGCCGCCCAGTGCCGCGTTGCGCCCGGTATGCGCGCCGGTCATCACGCGCATGAGTGCCTCGTTCAGTTCGTGCAGCGCCTGCGGCTTGACCGTGTCGAGGGTGGCCACGCGCAACAGCACGTCGCTGCGCAGCCGGTCCGGGAACAGCTTGACGACGGCTCCCGCGGCATCCGGTTCGAGGTAGGCGAGCACCGTCGCGATGATCTGCGGGTGCTCCTCCTTGATCAGGTCGGCGATCGACGCGGCATCCATCCACTTGAGCGCCTCGATGCCGGCGATGTCACCGGACTGGGCGATGTTCGACAGCAGGTGGCTGGCACGGTCCTCGCCGAGCGCCTTGGTCAGCATCGCGCGGATGGTCTGTTCGTCGGTGGCGATCGGGGCGTCCTCTCCGGTGGCCGACGAAAAATCGTCGAGCACCGATTCGACACGCTCGCGCGGAATGGTCTTCATCGCGGCCATCGCTTCGCCGAGCTTCTGCACTTCGCGCGGCCCCAGATGCTTGAGCACGTTCGCCGCGTCGTCCTCGCCAAGCGACAGCAGCAGCATGGCGCCTTTCTCGATTCCGTCAGCGTTCATTGCCGGCGGCCCAGTCCTTGATGACATTGGCAACCAGTTTGGGGTTCTGCCGCGCGAGCTCGCGGGCGCCCCGCAGCTTCTGGTCGTAGCCGAGTGCCGCTGCGTCGGTGGCCCGTTCGAGCGCGCCGGCGTGGGCCTGGCCGCCGGGCTCCTGCGGCGGGGCGGCGGCGCGCTCGGCGAGCGAACGCAGCATCGGGCGCACGAAGGCCAGCGCCAGCCACAGCGCCACGGCTCCGAACAGCAGCAGCCTGCCGGCGTCCTTGGCCAGCTCGATGACGCGCGGGTTTTCCCACAGCGGCGTCTCCGGAACCGTTTCCTTGTCCGCGGCGTTGAATGGACTGTTCGCGACGCTCAATGTGTCGCCGCGCGCCTTGTTGTAGCCCATCGCTTCCTTGACCAGATCCTGTATCTGCCTGAGCTCGGCTTCGCTGAACGGCTTGGTCACGGTCTTGCCGTCGGCGCCGGTGATCTTGCGGTGATTGACGACCACGGCGACCGACAGCCGTTTCACGATTCCCCCGGCCTGGCGCGTGTGGCGCACGGTCTTGTCGACCTCGTAGTTGATCGTGGCGTCACGCTTGCCTGCGAGCACCGGCGCGACGGATGCGGCAGCGGCGCCGCCGGCGGCGGCCGGCGCGGTGATCGGCGCGGTGGCCGGCACCGGCGGCTGATTGGTCAGCGCGCCGGGCACGCCGGCGGGCGCCGCGTCGCGGCTGTTCGTCTCGCTGGTCTGCTGGCTGCGCACCGCGCTCTGCTCGGCGCCCTGGTTCGGACGGTAGCTCTCGGCGGTCTGCTCGTCGAGCGAGAAGTCCATGTCGGCGCTCACCCGCGCGCGCAGGTTGGCCGCACCGGTGATCGGAGTCAGGATGTCCTCGATGCGTTTGACATAGGAGCGCTCGATCTCCTGCACGTACTTGAGCTGGACCGGATCGAGTCCCGCGCCGCGCGCCGGATCGGCCGCCGGGCTGACCAGATTGCCGTTCTGGTCGATCACCGAGACCGCGCCCGGAGCCAGATGCGGCACGCTGGCGGCGACCAGGTGGAGGATGCCGGCGACCTGCTGCGCATCGAGCGTACGGCCGGGGCGAAGATTGACCAGCACCGATGCGGAGGGCTGTTGCTCGTCGCGCAGGAAGCCGGTGCTCTTCGGAATCGCGAGATGGACGCGCGCGCCCTGGACCGCGGACAGCGACTGGATCGAGCGCGCCAGTTCCCCTTCGAGGCCGCGCTGGTAGTTGAGATGCTCCTGGAACTGCGAGATGCCGAGCTTCTGCGTGTCCATCAGTTCGAAGCCCACGGCGCCTCCCTTCGGCAGGCCCTGGGAGGCGAGCCGCAGGCGGGCGTCATGGACCTGATCCGAAGGCACCAGGATCGCGCCGCCGCCTTCCGAGTAGCGGTAGGGCACGTTCTGCTGCTGCAAGGCGGCGACGATCGCGCCGCCATCCCTGTCCGACAGGTTGGAGAACAGCACGGCATAGCTGGGCGAGCGTGCCCACAGCCAGGCGCCGGTGATCAGGCCGATCGCGGCGGCCAGCACGGCGAGCGCCGCGATCTTCTGGCGCGGCGGAAGTTGGAGGAAACCCTGCAGCGGCAGGGGCACAGCGGTCGGTTCGGCCATGGCGGATGCGGACGTATCGGTATCGGCGAATGGTCCAGTCGTTCGAGCGGTGCAACGGTGCAACGGTGCGAACGGTGGCGATTGTCCGCCGGGCGAAATCCGGCGGTTGCGGCGAATAGCAGGGCAATCCCGTGCCTATTCGGGCGGCCGGCGTTGGAGCGCGGCGCTAAGCTGCGCCCGTCCGATCTTCGCGACCCCGCCATGTCCGCGTGCCGATCCGTTCTCGCTTCGCATGACGCCGAACGCCTCGCCGAGGCGTTTCGCGCGTTCAATCTCGTCTCCGGCGAGCTGTCCGGAGCCTATGCGAGCCTGCAGAACCGGGTCGAGCGGCTGACCGCGGAACTGGCCGCGGCCAATGGCGAACTGCGCAGGCAGTACCAGGAGAAAGCCGCGCTCGGCGAGCGTCTCGCGGCGCTGCTCGATGCCTTGCCGGCGGGGGTCGTCGTGCTCGATCGCGACGGTCGCGTCGAACTGTGCAATCGCGCGGCGTGCGAGCTGCTCGGCGCAGATGCGTCGGGCGCTTCCTGGCCGCAGGCTCGCGCGCGCTGCCTCGCGCCGGCCGGGCTTCCCGGCGAGTGGCGCACCGTGGGTGGTGGGCGTCTCGTCGCGGCATCGGAGCGCCCGCTCGATTCGGGCGGGCGCATCGTGCTGCTGCACGACATCACCGAGGCGCACGAACTGAAGGCGCAGGCGCAGCGCAACGAGCATCTGGCGGCGATGGGCGAGCTGCTCGCCTCGGCTGCGCACCAGCTTCGCACGCCGCTCGCTGCCGCGCTGCTGTTCGCCGGCAATCTGGAGCGCGCCGGCCTCGACGAGGCCGAGCGGCGCCGCTGTGCGTCGGGCACCGTCGAGCGGCTCAGGGCACTGGACGGGCTGATCCGCGACGTGCTCGGTTTCGCGCGCGGCGGCATCGCCCCGCACAGCCGCATCGAGTCGGGGCGGCTCGCACTGGACGCAGCGGCGCTGATCGAGCCGCTCGCGCGCGAGCGGGGCGTCGCGTTCGTCGCGGCCCGGCCGGCTCGAACGGCGTGCGTGAGCGGCGACCGGAAGGCGCTGACCGGCGCGCTCGTCAATCTGATCGAAAACGCGCTGGAGGCCGCCGGACGCGGCGGCGAGGTCGCGCTGGACGTGCGCGTCGACGCCGGCGCGGTGCGCTTCGTCGTGTCGGACAACGGCCGCGGGATCGACCCGGCCGTCCGGCCGCGGGTGTTCGAGCCGTTCTTCAGCACGCGCGCCGACGGTACCGGGCTCGGCCTGGCGATCGTGCGCGGGGTCGCGCGTGCGCACGGCGGGTCGATCGACTTTTCCGGTGCGCCGGGCGGCGGTGCCCAATTCGTGCTGGCGCTGCCGCTGCTGGGCGAAACGTTGCCGCCGGATGCCGGAGGCATGCAATGAAGCCGGACACACCCGAAATCCTGGTCGTCGAGGACGATACCTGTCTGCGCGAGGCCGTGTGCCTGACGCTCGACGCCGCGGGCTACCGGGCGAGCGGGGCGGGCGACGCGGGCGAGGCGCTCGCGCGCGTCGCCCGCACGGCCTTCGCGCTCGTGCTCAGCGACCTGCGCATGCAGCCGATGGACGGCATCGAACTGCTGCGCGCGATCCGCTTGCGCGAGCCGCGCCTGCCGGTACTGCTGATGACCGCCTATGGAGACGTCG
This sequence comes from Rhodocyclales bacterium, assembly GCA_037440385.1. Classification (GTDB taxonomy): domain Bacteria; phylum Pseudomonadota; class Gammaproteobacteria; order Burkholderiales; family Rhodocyclaceae; genus CG2-30-68-42. The sequence continues at coordinate 35,468 of JBBIUI010000002.1, forward strand.
ATCATGCCGTGCAGGCGATGCGCTGCGGTGCCTGTGACTTCCTGCTCAAGCCGTTCGAATCCTCGCTGCTGGTCGACGCCGTGCGGCGCTACGCGCTGGCGCGCAGCGCTCCGGACGGATTGATCGCCGAGGATCCGGCGACGCGGCAGGTGCTCGCACTGGCCACCCGCGTCGCCCGCACCGATGCCACCGTGCTGATCACCGGCGAGAGCGGCGTCGGCAAGGAAGTGTTCGCGCGTCACATCCACCGCGAGTCCCGGCGCGAGCGCTCGCCCTTCGTCGCGATCAATTGCGCGGCGATCCCGGACAGCCTGCTGGAGGCGACGCTGTTCGGGTACGAGAAGGGCGCATTCACCGGTGCCCACGGCTCGCAGCCAGGCAAGTTCGAGCAGGCCCAGGGCGGTACGCTGCTGCTCGACGAGGTGTCGGAAATGCCTCTGGTGTTGCAGGCGAAACTGCTGCGCGTGCTGCAGGAACGCGAGGTCGAGCGGGTGGGCGCCCGCGCGCCGGTGCCGCTCGACATCCGGGTGCTGGCCACCAGCAACCGCGACATGCGCGGCGAGGTCGCCGCGGGGCGTTTCCGCGAGGATCTGTATTACCGGCTCGCCGTCTTCCCGCTGGAGATCCCGCCGCTGCGCGCCCGGCCGGCGGACATCGCGCCGCTCGCGCGCCATCTGCTGGCAGGAATTGCCGAACGAACCGGCGAGCGGGCAGAAATTTCCACCCGGGCGCTCGCGGCGCTCATCGCGCACCGCTGGCCGGGGAACGTGCGCGAGCTGGAGAACACGCTGCAGCGAGCGCTGATCCTGACCGGCGGCGACACGATCGAGCCGGCCCACCTGTCGCTGACCCCGGCACCGCCGATCGCCGCGCTCGCGGCCCAGATCGCGCCCGCCGATGCGCCGGCGAGCATGAAGGACATCGAGCGCTCGCACATCCTGGAAACGCTCGCCGCGGTGGGCGGCTCGCGCAAGCGCGCGGTCGAGCTGCTCGGCATCTCCGAGCGCACGCTGCGCTACAAGCTGCGCCAGTACCGCGAGCAGGGCGCGGCAGCCTGAGTGCCGGCGAGGCACGCGTATTGCTAGACCGGAATCGCGACGCGCGATCGAACTTGCGCGCCGTGGTTCGACCGAACACGTTGCGGGAGGCATCATGGAAGCGAAAGCGATCGATCAGATGCTCGCACAGCTGAACGCCGCGGCGCGACTCGCGCAAGGCGCTCCGGCGCGCTCCGGGGGAGAGGCCGCCGGAGCGGTCGATTTCGCGCAGGTGCTCAAGGGGGCGCTCGATCAGGTCAATCAGGCCCAGATCCGTGCCCGGCAGATGGCCGGGGAATTCAGCGCGGGCTCGCCGCAGGTCGATCTTCAGGACGTCATGATCCATCTGCAGAAGGCCAGCCTGTCGTTCCAGCAGATGGTGCAGGTGCGCAACCGGCTGGTGTCGGCCTATCAGGACATCATGAACATGCCGGTGTGATCCGGCGCGCTCAGGCGAGCCCTGCATCGCGCGCCTTGCGGCCGCGCTCCGTCTCAAGGATGTAGCGCTCGATCTTCGCGATCGCACCTGCCGGCGCCCCGGCGAACTGGCATCCGTAGCGGTGCATCCGAATGCCGTTGCGCAGCGTGATTTCGAACGCGTTGCGCACGCACAGTGCGAGGTGGATCGGAACCGATCGCGGCAGCGCGATGACGCAATCCTCGAAGCGTTCGCCCGGTTCGAGCGCGAGCTCGCCCGGCGGCGCGACGATCGCCAGCCCGCCCGCCGACAGATTGATCACGTGCAGCGTCACCTCGTGCTCGGCCGCGGCACCGGCACAAACGCGAAGCGCGCAGGTCGGCGGATCGACGACCGGCGTCGTAAGCCGGTAATACTCGCGGCGCTGCAGCCGCAGCAGCCGCTCGGGCAGGCCGACCCGGAATGCCGGCCTGCCTTCGTGATCGACCTGCTCGGGCACCCCGCATGCGAACTGGACCTTGACGTGCGCCTGCGTCGTCACGAAGGTCAGCGCGGAGGCGGACAGCGCGCGGGCATTGACGTCGGCGGATGCGCTGCAATCGACGATCAGCCCTTCACCGTCGATCGCCAGCAGGCCGGTGAGCAGGAAGGCGTCGCCTTCGTCGAAGTAGGCGGAGGCGAGCGAGCGTTCGGCGATGACCGCGCGCAGCACCGCGAGGATCTCGGCGCGGCGCGTGACGAGGTATCGGCTGTGATCCTGCCCGTTCAGAAGTTCGACGCGTGCCGGCACGGCGTGCTCCCGTGTCAGCCTTGCGGCCGCGCGCCGGCGTGCGGGGCCTCGGCAGCGAACGGTGCGCTGCTCTCCTCACCCCGTTCGAGGCGATACAGCCATGCCAGCAACTGCGCGACCGCGACGTAGAGTGCGGGCGGGATGCGCGCGTCGAGATCGACCTGCATCAGCAGCGACACCAGCTCGGCGGACTCGTGCACATAGATCCCGTGGGCTCTGGCGCGCTCGATGATGCGCTCGGCGAGCACACCGCGGCCCTTCGCGACGACGCGCGGCGCACCTTCTCCGGCGCCATAGGCCAGCGCCACGGCGTTGCGGCGCCCGGATGCGGGCATCATGGCGTGATCTCCACCGTGGCCGCATCGAGTCCGTCGCGGGCGAGCGCCGAGACGAGCGCCGTGCGCGCCTCGTTCATTCGGTTGCGCGCCTGCACTCCGGCGGCCCGGATCGCGAGATCGAGCCGGGAACCGGCGATCGCGATCCTGGCGCGGACCCGGCCCAGGTTCGGCAGCACGAGTTCGATCGAGGTCGCCCAGTGCGCGCCCGCCTCGTGCCCGGGGCCGCCGCGCTCGTCGGGAAACTCCTCGATCGTCCAGCGCGCGTCCTGACCGGGCCATGGCGTGAGCTGCCAGACGAGCTGATGGGTCGCGAGTGCGTCGAGCTGGCGCTGCACCAGCGGCAGCAGCGAGGCCGGGATCCGCATGCCGTCGGCATCGGCGGCGGGCACCGTCCCCGCATCGGCCCCGGCCGGGCGTGCCGGCGATCGCGGCGATCGTGACGATTCCGCGGCCTGCGGTTCGTGCATCAGGCTCGCGGCCTCGCGCGTGCCCGACAGCCAGGCCGCCTGATGCGATTCGTAGAACATCCCGCTTTCGGCGACCGCCTGGCGCAGTGCGGGGGCGAGCGCGGCAGCGGACGCCGCAGGCGCGGGCAGCAGCGGCTCGCCCGCGGCGAGCGCCGGCATCTGCACGCGGGCACCGGCGAACAACTCGCCGATCAGCCGCGCGGCGCGGCTCAACGTGGCGTCGGCGGAGTGCGCGGCGCCGGCCTCTGCAAGGCGTGCGACGATGGAATGCGCCGTGCGATCGATGTAGACCAGTTCGAGCACGTCGCCGGGCATGGCCTTGCCCGCAAGCGAGACATTGACGCTGCGGTCGGCCTGCGTCGCCCTGAACGTGCCGTCGGGCAGCGCAGCCTCGATGCGTACGACGAAGCGTTGTCCGGGCCGGTAGTCCGGCAGATCGCGGGGGATCTCGCGTACCGCCGCGGCCGGTCGCACCGACGACTCCGCGGCGCTCTTCAGCCGCGCGGCAAGTTCGCTCGGGGGCATGTTCCGGCGGCCGTCGTGGGGATGATCGCGGCGGCGAGCCGTTCAGCCGGCGCGGCCGGGATCGCCGGGCACTGCGGCACCGTACGCGCGGCGCAGGTCACGGCCGCGTGCGCCCGCGGCGAGGAAGGCGCATACGTGCTCCATCCACGGTTCGGTGTGCCGGCGCACCTCGGCGTCGTTTTCGAGGATCCCGCGAATCAGCCGCGCCTTGGCGTCGCGCTCCAGCGGGCCGAGCGCGACCGGCGAGGCGGCGGCCAGTGCATCGCGCAACCGCGCGACGCCGGCTTCCAGCTCGGCGAGCCGGTCCCAGCGCTGCGCACGCGCCGCTTCGGCCATCGCAGCCGAGATCGCGTGCATCTGCTCGTAGGCGCGCAGGCTCATGCTTTTCCCGCGCGTTTCGCGCCGAGCGAGGTACGCGCCGCGGGCGACGCCTGCCGTGCGCCGATCTCTTCCCAGCCTTCCTTCAGTTCGACGAGCAGCGAGCGCACCTCGTCGAGCGTCACCGCGCTGTCGTGCACGTTGGCATAGACCAGGCGCTGGCACATGTAGTCGTACAGCGCCGCGAGCCGGCCCGCGAGTTCGCCGCCGACCTCGAGGTTCAGGCTCGCCTTGAGTCCGTTCGTGATGATCTCGATGGCTTTGGACAGGCTTTGGCCCTTGGCCGCGACGTTCCCGGCCGCCATGTGCTGCTTCGCGCAGGCGATCGACAGCAGCGCTCCATCATAGAGCATGACGACGAGTTCGATCGGGCGCGCATTCGCCACGCCGGTCTCGACCGCGATCCGCGCATAGGCCGCCGCGCGCGTCTGCAATCCCGTTCCGTAACCGAACATCGCTCAGGCTCCTCTGGATGAACTGGGCAGCGACGCGAGTTGCTGCGTCAGGAAGTTCGATGTCTGGGTCATGCTAGAAATCAGCTTGTCCAGCGCGGTGAACTGTGCGCGATAGCGCGCCTCGATGGCGTCGAGCCGGCGCTGCATCGCCTCGCTGCGCTGGTCGAGCACGCGGATCGAACCCTGCAATCCGTCGGTGCGATCGGTCAGCAGCCCCTGGAGGTCGATGTATCCGCCCACCAGCGTGTCGATCTGCGTCGCGATGCCGGTCGAGCCGGCGGCCGAGCCGAACAACTGGCCGATGTCCTTCGCCGGATCCCGGATGGCCTGGTCGAGCGTCGCGCCGTCGACGGCGAGCGTGCCGTCGCGCTGAAACGCGATGCCGACCTCGTTGAGGTAGGCGTAAGCGCCGGTCGTGCCGGTGACCTGCGAGCCGAGTACCGCGCGCAGGCGCGTTTGCATCGAGCGCAGCGCGCCGTCGCCGGTGAGCGTGGAGGACGTGCCCGTCGCCGGGTCGGCGGCCGACAGCGAGCGGGCGAGCTTGTCGAAATCGTTGTAGGCCTTGACGAAGTCCTCGACGCGCTGCCGGATCGTGGCATCGTCGCGGCTCACCGCGACCGTCGTCGCGGCGGCGGTGGTCTTGAGCAGCACCAGCGTGACGCCTTCGAGTGCGCCGGCGACCGTGTTGCTGGCGCTGCCGACCGTGATGCCGTCGAGGACCAGTTCGGCGTTGCGCGCGGCGGCGACCTCGGTGAGGTTCCTGCCGGCACCGGCGGTGGCGGTGGGATCGAAGGCGAGCGCGGACAGACCGATCGCATCGGTGTCGTTGGCGTTGTTCGTCCCGCCGGCGCCCTCGGTCACGGTCACGCGCAGGCTGCTCGACGCGCCGGTGTCGCTGGCGGAGAGCACGAGCCGGCTCGCGGCGCCGTCGTCGATGATCGTCGCGGAGACGCCGGCGTTGGCGGCGTTGATGGCGCTGCGGATATCGGAGAGCGTGTGTGCGCCGGACGCGATCGTGATCGCGACCGGCGCCTTGTCCGGGTTCGCCGTGAACGTGTTCGTGCCGGCGTCATAGGTGCCGAAATCGATCGTCAGCGTACCGGGCCCGAGGTCGGGCGCCGCGTTGTCGATGCCCGCGGAGGCGAGCTTGTGCGCCTGGGCGAGCTGGTTGACCTGCAGCGAATAGGTTCCGGCCACCGCGCTCGTGCCGGCCGTGGCGCTCGCCACGCTCGTGTCGGCAACGCTTGCCGAAAAGACGGCGAATTTTGCCGGGCTGCCGAGCGCCTGGGCCGCCGAGCGCAGCGTGTCCAGTGCGGAGCGAAGCTGACCGTACGCGGACAACTGGCTCTGGATCTTCGACTTGCGCTGGTCGAGGGCGTCGATCGGCCTGCGCTCGATCGCCATCAACTGGCTGATGATGCCATTGACATCGAGTCCCGATCCGATGCCCGAAGCGGTGATCATGTCCGATTCCCCCGGCCGGTCAGGCCTGTCTTTCGAGCAGCAGTCCCGGCGTGGGCCGCATCGCGCGGCTCATCGCCAGCACTTCCTCCGCCGGAATCTGGCGGATCACTTCGCTGGTCCGTGCGTCGGTCACCTTCACGATGATCTTTCCGCTCTGCTCGTCGATGTCGAAAGCGAAATGCAAGTCACGTGCCACGGATTGCAGGGCGGCGTGAACCGCAAGGGCCGCTTCGCGTACCTGGGCGAGCTCGACCGGGCGCGGTTCGCCGGTGACCGGCGGCTGCACGGCCGGGCCCGGCTGCCGCACGGCGGCCGGTGCGGCGCGCGCTGCGGCGGCCTGCGCGGTGGCGGCGTCGATGGGCTGGATATTCACGTTCTGACCCCCCGTGCTCAAGACGACGGGGCCGGCCGCGGCAGTTCGCGCCCGACCCCGTCAGTGCCGGCCGAAACCGGTCGAACGCTTACTGGAGCAGCCTGAGCACGCTCTGCGGCGCGGCGTTGGCCTGCGCCAGCATCGCGGTGCCGGCCTGTTGCAGGATCTGGGAGCGCGTCAGATTCGCCGTCTCGACCGCGAAGTCGGCGTCCATGATCCGTCCGCGGGCGGCGGACTGGTTCTCGGCCGCGATCTGCAGATTGCTGACCACTCCCTCGAATCGGTTCTGCGCCGCGCCGAATGCCGAGCGCGAGGTCGTGACCAGATCGATCGCCGTATCGAGGGCGGTCATCGCGGTGGTGGCCAGTGCCGCAGTGGTGATGCCTCCGCCTACCGCAGCGGCCGTCACGTCGGTCGTCGTCAGCGTGATCTGGTCCGTCGCGGCCGTGCTCGCTCCGACCTGGAAAACGAGGCCGGTCGCGTTGTCCAGCAGGCTGGTGCCGTTGAAATTCGTGCCGGTCGCCAGGCGGGTGACTTCGGAGTTCAAGGCCTGGAATTCGGCATCGAGATTCGCGCGGTCCGATGCGCTCGGCGTGGCGTTCGCCGATTGCACCGCGAGCTCGCGCATGCGCTGCAGGGCGTCGCCGATCTTGCCCAGCGCGCCTTCCGCGGTCTGCGACAGCGAGATCGCATCGTTGGCGTTGCGGATCGCGACGTTCATGCCCTTGACCTGGGCCTGCATCCGTTCGGCGATCGCGAGCCCGGCGGCGTCGTCCTTGGCGCTGTTGACCCGCAGGCCCGAGGACAGCCGCTGCATCGAGGTGGCCAGCGACGTCTGCGAGGTGTTCAGGTTGCGTTGTGCATTCAGTGACATTACATTAGTATTGATCGTCTGAGCCATTTCGTTTCTCCTTGCAAAGAGGTTGGTCCGTGACAGCCCTCGCCCTCTGATGTCCGATCGAGCGGGCGTTGTTGTCGCCGTCAAGGGGATTTACGGAGCGGGTCGAACAAACTTTAGGGAAGCTCCGAACGGGTCTCGCGCGGTCCGTGCGAGACGTGTTCGGAGGTTCCGCAGGGCGGATCCGGTCTGCCCTTTTCCCTGCCGAGGTGCTCCCGCGTGGAGCCGGCCGACAGTCGAATCCGGTCCAGTCCATCCTCTTCCGCGATCTGCTACCACTGCGGCCTGACGCTGCCGGCCGCAGGTTCGCGCTGGAAGGTGGCGATCGGGGGCGTCGAGCGGCCGATGTGCTGCGCAGGCTGCGAGGCCGTCGCCCGCGCGATCGTAGAGAACGGACTGGCGATCTATTACGAGCGGCGCGATGCATTGCCGGACTCGCCGCGAGAGGCGGTGCCGGCTGCGCTGCGCGATCTGGCGCCGTTCGATCACCCGGAATTCCAGCGCGGTTTCGTGCGCCCCGTCGGCGAGCACGAGCGCGAGGCCGCGCTGATCCTCGAAGGCATCACCTGCGCCGCCTGCGTGTGGCTCAACGAGGAGCATCTGGCGCGCCTGCCGGGCGTCGTCGCGGTCGACGTCAATTACTCGACGCGGCGCGCGCGCGTGCGCTGGGACGAGCGCCGGCTGCGGCTGTCGGAGATCCTCGCGGCGATCGCCGCGATCGGCTACCGGGCCAGCCCCTACGACGCCGAACGGGCGGAGCTCGCGGCACGGCGCGAGCGGCGTGAGGCCCTGTGGCGGCTGTTCGTCGCCGGCTTCGGCGCGATGCAGGTCATGATGGTTGCATTGCCGGCCTATATCGCCGAAGCGGGCACGATGAGCGCGGACATCGGCTCGCTGATGCGCTGGGCGAGCCTCGCGCTGACGACCCCGGTGGTGGCGTACTCGGCGGCGCCGTTCTTCCGCGGAAGCTGGCGCGATCTGCGTCTCGGCCGCATCGGCATGGACGTGCCGGTCGCACTCGGCGTGGGCAGCGCATTCGCCGCGAGCGCGTGGGCGACGATCTCCGGGCGCGGCGAGGTCTATTTCGATTCGGTGGCGATGTTCCTGTTCTTTCTGCTCGGCGGCCGCTACCTCGAGCTGATGGCGCGCCAGAAGGCGGCCCGCGGCGTGGAGCAGCTTGCGCGCGTGGTGCCCGCGTACGCGACGCGGTTCAAGTGTCATCCGGGACCGGGACTCGAGCAGGTCCCCGTGCTCTCGCTCTCGCGCGGCGACGTGGTTCAGGTGAAGCCGGGCGAGGTGTTCCCGGCCGATGGCATCGTCATCGAGGGGGCGAGCAGCGCCGACGAATCTCTGCTCACCGGCGAGAGCCGGCCGGTCGACAAGGGCGTGGGTGCGGCCGTGCTCGGGGGCAGTGTCAATCGTGCGAGCCCGCTCGCGGTGCGCATCGAGCGCGTGGGGGAGCAGACCCGGCTCGCTGCGATCCGGCGCCTGATGGAACGTGCCGAACGCCCGCGCGTGGTCATCGCCGCCGACCGCGTCGCGGGCTGGTTCGTCGCCGCGCTGCTCGCCGCCGCGGCGCTCACGGCGGCGGTGTGGTGGCAGATCGACCCGCAGCGGGTGCTGCCGGTGTTCGTGTCGGTGCTCGTCGTGAGCTGTCCGTGCGCACTGTCGCTCGCCACACCGGCGGCGCTGGCCGTCGCCACCGGCGCGCTGGCGAGGCTGGGCCTGCTGGTGACGCGCGGGCATGCGATCGAGACCCTCGCGCGTGCGACCCATTTCGCATTCGACAAGACCGGCACGCTGACCTGCGCGCATCTGGTGCTCGCGCGCGCCGTGTCGCTCGATGCGCGAGCCCCCGAAGATGCGCTGCGCATCGCGCAGGCGCTCGAGGCCGGATCGGAACACGCCATCGCGGCCGCCCTCGCCGACGCGGCCCCCGGCGATGCGGCTGCGCGGGCGTCGTCGCTTCGTGCCGTCCCGGGCCGGGGCATGGAAGGCATCGTGGCAGGCGCGCGAACGCGCCTCGGGCGTGCCGAGTTCGTTCGCGAGCTCCATGGCCGGCCGCAGCCGCTGGCGCTGGAACGGGCGCTGGCGAGCGGCGAGACGGTCGCGGTCCTGGGTGACGAGCGCGGCTGGATCGCGGCGTTCCTGTTCTCCGACCGGCTTCGCGAGGGTGCCGCCGAAGCGGTCCGCGGGCTGCGCGCGGCCGGTTGCGACGTCTCGATCCTGAGCGGGGACACCCCCTCGGCGGTCGAGCGCACGGCCCGCGAACTGGGCATCGAAACGGCGAGCGGAGGGCTCTCGCCGGAGGATAAGTACGATCGCATCGGCGAGCTGCAGCGTGACGGCGCGCTCGTCGCGATGGTCGGAGACGGCGTCAACGATGCGCCGGTGCTCGCGCGCGCGCAGGTCTCGATCGCGATGGGGCAGGGCACCGACCTCGCCCGCAGTCAGGGCGACATCGTGCTTCTGTCGAACGATCTCGGAGCGCTGGCGCTCGGCGTCGCGGCCGCGCGGCGCGCGCTCGCAGTGATCCGCCAGAACCTGGCCTGGGCGGTGGTCTACAATCTGGTGGCGTTGCCCGCCGCGATGCTCGGACTGGTGACGCCGTGGATGGCGGGCATCGGCATGTCCGCGAGCTCGCTGCTGGTCGTATTGAACGCGTTACGGCTGCAGGGGCGGCAGCCGCAGGCGGGCGAACGCTGATGGAGATCCTCTACCTGTTGGTGCCGTTGTCCGTCGTGCTGGTGTTCGCGATCGGGGCGGCGTTCTGGTGGTCGCTCAAGAGCGGGCAGTTCGACGATCTCGAGGGTCCGGCGCAGCGCCTCCTGATGGACGACGACCTGCCGCCCGCGCGAGCGCCCGCGCCGGCCGGTACGGATGGCGGTCGTGACATCGAAGCGTCGGGGCGCGCGCAGGATGCGGGCCGGGATCGGTGTGCCCGGCAGGACGATTTTCGTTGACCCTCGTCAACGACGATCTCGCCGAACCGGCACATCGTACGCGCGCTGTCTTCGGCCCGCCGGCCCGTCGCCGTGCCGAATCGCATCGTAAGGCAACGCTCAGGGAACGCCACGCGCGCGTGGGACGGGGGAAGCATGAGGTTGGTCTCTCTGTTGGGGTTGGGGGGTGCACCGGCGGTGCACCCTTTTTTTGTCCGCGGCGAGCCGCTACCGTGCACTGCCGCGACGCCGGCCCGGCATCCCGTTTCCTGCGGCTGCGCCGGACGCGACGGACGGTCACGACCCTCGTTGCCGTGCCCTGCGCACGTTTTTTGATCCAGATCAAACGATACAGTCTAAATAATAGCCATAGTTGCTATATGGCTTTTGACTGTCCTTCGCGAAACTATGCAGACATCCAGTTTGACTGCATGGGCCGTTCGGATCGCCGTGACCGCGCAGCCGCCGTTTTGACTGCGCGGGGCGAAATCCATGCGATCCGGATTCCCGGCGAGAACGATGCGATCGACGGCCGGATCGGAATGTTCAGACGCCGGAGCCCCGCATAGCGGCGGTTCGCGGCAGCAATCGAAACGGCCGCATCCGTTGACGGCCGGCAGGCGGCACGAGTCTTAGGGAGATTGGTCGGGTTCCATTCGGGGTTGTCATTTCCATGAGGTAACCATCATGCAAAGTCAGGATACCTACAACTACAAGGTGGTACGGCAGTTCGCCGTGATGACCGTGGTCTGGGGCATCGTCGGCATGCTGGTCGGCGTGATCATCGCCGCCCAGCTCGTCTGGCCGCAGTTGAATGTCGCCGAGTGGCTGCATTTCGGCCGGCTGCGCCCGCTGCATACGAATGCGGTGATCTTCGCATTCGGGGGCTGTGCGCTGTTCGCGACCAGTTACTTCTCGGTGCAGCGCACCTGCCATACGCCGCTGTTCGCACCGGGCCTCGCGACATTCACGTTCTGGGGCTGGCAGCTCATCATCGTGCTGGCCGCCGTGAGCCTGCCGCTGGGCATGACCACCGGCAAGGAATACGCCGAGCTGGAATGGCCGATCGACCTGCTGATCACGGTGGTCTGGGTCGCCTATGCGGTGGTGTTCTTCGGCACGATCGCGATCCGCAAGGTCAGCCACATCTACGTCTCGAACTGGTTTTTCGGCGGCATGATCCTGGCGGTCGCGCTGCTGCACGTGGTCAATAGCGCCGAGATCCCGGTCAGCCTGACCAAGTCCTACTCCGCCTATGGTGGCGTGCAGGACGCGATGGTGCAGTGGTGGTACGGGCACAACGCGGTGGGCTTCTTCCTGACCGCCGGGTTCCTCGGGATCATGTACTACTTCGTGCCGAAACAGGCCGAGCGCCCGGTGTATTCCTACCGCCTGTCGGTGGTGCACTTCTGGGCGCTGATCTTCACCTACATGTGGGCGGGCCCGCACCATCTGCACTACACGGCGCTGCCCGACTGGACCCAGTCGCTCGGCATGGCCTTCTCGCTGATCCTGCTGGCGCCTTCCTGGGGCGGCATGATCAACGGCATCATGACGTTGTCGGGTGCGTGGCACAAGCTGCGCGACGATCCGATCCTGAAGTTCCTGATCACGTCGCTGTCCTTCTACGGCATGAGCACGTTCGAAGGGCCGATGATGTCGATCAAGACCGTCAACGCGCTGTCGCATTACACGGACTGGACGGTCGGCCACGTCCACTCGGGCGCGCTCGGCTGGGTGGCGATGGTGTCGATCGGTGCGGTCTATTACATGCTGCCGCGGCTGTTCGGCGAAAAACAGATGTACAGCGTCAAGCTCATCACGGTGCACTTCTGGATTGCGACGATCGGCGTCGTGCTGTATGCCGCCGCGCTGTGGATTTCCGGCGTCATGCAGGGCCTGATGTGGCGCGCGACCAATCCGGACGGAACGCTGACGTATTCCTTCGTCGAGAGCGTCAAGGCAAGCTACCCGTTCTGGACGATCCGGCTGGTCGGCGGGCTGATGTTCCTGACCGGCATGCTGATCATGTTCTACAACATGGTCAAGACCATCGCCGGCAAGCCGGCCTACGACGCGCCGGTGGTGGCACCGGCTGCGCACGCGGCCTGATCCTGGGAGAGACCAATGGCTGAACAAAGCAAATCCGATTTCATCGAGCGCAACGTCGCGGCGCTGGTCCTCGTCATTGTCCTTGTCGTGAGTTTCGGCGGGCTGGTGGAGATCGTTCCGCTGTTCTTCCAGAAATCCACGACCGAGCCGGTCGCGGGGCTCCAACCCTACGACCCGGTGCAGCTCACCGGGCGGGACGTGTATATCCGCGAGGGCTGCTACAACTGTCACTCGCAGATGATCCGGCCGTTCCGCGCCGAGACCGAGCGCTACGGGCATTATTCGGTGGCCGGCGAGTTCGTCTATGACCATCCGTATCAGTGGGGCAGCAAGCGCACCGGCCCGGATCTGGCGCGCGTGGGCGGGCGCTATTCGGACGAATGGCACCGGATTCATCTGCTGAATCCGCGTGACGTCGTGCCCGAGTCGAACATGCCCGCCTTCTACTGGCTCGATCGACCGGCGAAACCGTGGGGCTTGACCGGCAAGATGCGGGCCTTGCGCACGGTCGGCGTGCCCTATGCCGATGCGCAGATCGCGGGCGCGCGCAAGGCGCTCGAGGGCAAGACGGAGCTCGATGCGCTGATCGCCTATCTGCAGGGGTTGGGTACCTCCATCAAGACGGTGAAATGAACATGGACGTCAACGAGCTGCATTCGCTCTACACCGTGCTGGCCTTCGTGAGCTTCGCCGGCATCGTGTTGTGGGCCTACAGCGGCAAACGCAAGGCCGATTTCGAGGAGGCCGGGCGCCTGCCGATGACGGAAGAGGATTCGCCGGACACTGTCGACCGGCGGAACGGGGAGATCTGAGATGAGCGATTTCACGAGCGGTTTTTGGAGCGTCTATATCACGGTGATCACGCTGGCGGGCATCATCGGCTGCGGCGTCCTGTTGTGGGCCAACTCGGGCCGGCCCGCGGCGGGGCCGGTGGAGGTCAAGAGCCACGTCTGGGACGAGACGCTGCAGGAATACAACCATCCCCTGCCGCGCTGGTGGATGGGCCTGTTCTGGATCACGATCGTTTTCGCACTGGGCTTCCTCGCGCTGTATCCCGGACTGGGAAGCTACAGCGGCTCGCTGGGCTGGACGGAACTGAAACAGTACGAGGAGGAAGTCGCGCAGGCCAGGGCCAAGTACGATCCGATCTTCAACAAGTTCCTCCAGCAGGATCTGAAGGCGGTCGCGGCGAACCCGGAGGCGCGCCAGATGGGCGAGCGGCTCTTCCTGACCTATTGCGCGCAGTGCCATGGATCGGACGCGCGCGGTGCCAAGGGATTCCCGAACCTCACCGATAACGACTGGCAGTGGGGCGGTGCGCCGGAACAGATCGAGCAGACCATCGCCGGAGGCCGGATCGCCGCGATGCCTCCGTTCGCGCAACTGGGCGCGGATACCATCAAGGATCTGGCCAACTATGTGCGTTCGCTTTCCAATCTGTCACACGACAGTGCGCGCGCGCAGAAGGGCAAGGATGCGTTCCAGAGCGCCGGCTGCATCGCCTGCCACGGGCCGGATGCCAAGGGCAACAACGCGATGGGTGCGCCCAACCTGACCGATGGCACCTGGCTGTACAGCAGCAACGAGCAGACGATCATCGAGGGCATCACCAAGGGCCGCAACAATCGGATGCCGGCGCACAAGGAATTCCTCGGCGACGCCAAGGTCCATCTGCTGGCGGCCTATGTCGTCGGCCTGTCCGGCGGCGCGAACAGACGATAACGCGTCCGCATCCTCCCCGGCCAAGGGCCGGGGATTTTTTCGTCTACGCGTCCGTATATACTGCTTTCCTGATGTCTACCACGTCCTCGGCAAAGGCGAAGTCGGTCATCCCCATCGAGGCGGACAGCGCCTACGAGGCCCGCAAGAAGATCCAGGTGCGTTCCGCCACCGGGCGCTTCGCGAGCTGGCGCTGGGGCTTCGTCTGGTTCACACAGATCGTGTTCTACGGCCTGTGCTGGCTGGAATGGAACGGCCGGCAGGCGGTACTGTTCGATCTCGTCAATCGCAAGTTCTACATCTTCGGACTGGTGCTGTGGCCGCAGGACGTCTTCTATCTGGCCGTCCTTCTGATCATCTCGGCGTTCGCGCTGTTTCTGTTCACCGCCGTCGCAGGTCGCTTGTTCTGCGGCTATGCGTGCCCGCAGACGGTCTACTCCGAGATCTTCATGTGGATCGAGGAGAAATGCGAAGGCGGGCGCGCCGCGAGGATCAAGCTCGATGCGGCCCCCCGGAGCGCGGGGAAGTTCGGCCGCAAGGCCGCCAAGCATGCCGCCTGGAGCGCGGTGGCGCTGTGGACCGGGTTCACCTTCGTCGGCTATTTCACGCCGGTCCGCGAGCTGTGGGGCGAAGTGATCGGCCTTCGCCTCGGTCCCTGGGAGACCTTCTGGATCCTGTTCTACGGGTTCGCCACATGGGGCAATGCCGGATTCATGCGCGAACAGGTCTGCAAGTACATGTGCCCGTACGCGCGCTTCCAGGGCGTGATGTTCGACCCGGACACGCTGATCGTCACCTACGACGCGGAGCGCGGCGAGCCGCGCGGCGCGCGCGGCAGGAAAGTCGATCGCAAGACCGCGGGGCTGGGCGACTGCGTCGATTGCGGCATCTGCGTTCAGGTCTGCCCGACCGGGATCGACATCCGGGACGGGCTGCAGTACGAGTGCATCGGCTGTTCCGCCTGTATCGATGCGTGCGATCAGGTCATGGCCAAGGTCGGCTACCCGAAGGGCCTGATCCGCTACTCGACCGAGAATGCGATCACGGAGCACTGGGGGCGCAGGGACATCCTGCGTCACCTGGTGCGCATGCGCGTGCTGGTCTACGCGGTGCTGCTCGCCGCCATCGTATCCGCGCTCGTCGCGGCGATTGCGCTGCGGGTGCCGCTCAAGGTGAACGTCATACGCGACCGCGGCACGCTGGCACGAGAGGTGGAGGGCGGGCTGATCGAGAACGTCTTCCGTCTGCAGGTCATGAATACCGGGGAGCAGCCACGCCGCTTCTCGATCGCGGTGAGCGGTCTGCCCGGAATCCGGCTCGCTTCCGATGCCCTCGTCGATGTCGCGGCTGCCAGTACCCGCGGCGTCTCCGCGCGGGTGCAGGTGCCGCCCGACGCCGGACGGGCGGGCTCGCATCCGATCCGCTTCCAGGTCAAGGCGATCGGCGATGAAAACGTGTCGGTCGACGAGAAGGCGACTTTCCTGCTGCCGTGAGCACGATGCCACCGCTGACAGCCCGCGGCTCCGCGCCCTGGTACCGGCAACCGTGGCCATGGCTGCTGATGGTCTTGCCGGCGATCGCGGTCCTCGCCGGGTTCGTCACGCTGTGGCTCGCGATACGCAGCGACGACGGGCTGGTGGCAGGCGACTATTACCGACAGGGCCTCGCGATCAACCGCGATCTGGCGCGCGAACGACGCACCGCCATCATGGAACTCGCGGCACAGGTGAGCGTGGGCCGCGAGGCGCTCGAAGTGACGATCAGCGCCCGCGAAGGGGTCCGGCTTCCCGACCGGTTGCGAATCGATCTCGCGCATGCGACGCGGCCGGGCATGGACCGGGCGTTGACGCTCGTTCGCACGGATGGCCGCTACCGGGCGGCGCTCGCACCGCTCGCTGCGGGCAGGTGGCAGATCGGCATCGAAGATGAAGGCGGCAGCTGGCGGCTCGCCGGAGCGATCCGCCTGCCGGAGCAATCGACGGTCCGCCTGCGTTCGCAGTCCGGCGAAGCGAAGTGATGAACATGGCATGGAACCGGCCGTCCGGTTCGCCCGCGACACCGTCGAGCGTGTTCGCGATCGCTTTCGTCATCGCCGTGACGACGCGGCGGCCAGCCCTGGAGGATACGACGTGCGTGAGCGATTGATCTGGGTCTTGTGGCCGTCCTTCACGTGCGCCGTCATCGCCGTTGCGGCGTTCTTCGCGCTGATCGACCCGCAGCAACTCTACCTGTTCGGGGCACCGGTGGAGTACTCGACGCTGGGAACCTATAGTTTCGGGTTCTTCGCGTTCTGGGCGCTCACCACACTGTCTTCGGCATTCACCGGTTTCTTCCAGGCTGCGGCCGACCGGGGCCGCGATGCGCCTGCGGCACGTTCCGGCCGATCGGCCTGAGCGCGGCTCGGGCATGGCCGCGTCGCCGGCCGGATCCGCCCATCCGTGCCAATCTTGCTTGTCTGCACCGCCGCGAACCGGATAAGCTCCCCTGCGCCGGCGTCCGGTGCGCACCGTGCGTGCGCGGGGCTGGCGAGGAGAGAGGCGAAATGTCGTCGTTCTGGGAAGCCTGGACCCGACTGATCATGGCTCTGGCATTCGACCTGTGGCGCTATCCCGATGCGCTCGCGCACGGCGAGGACGACGACGAGCCCTGAGTGCGGCGATGTGCAGCGTCCGGGCGCGAGCCGGCGCGCGCCCCGCTCAACGGAAAACGAGCACGGGGATCTTCGAGTGCGTCAACACCTTCTGCGTCTCGCTGCCCAGCAGCATCGCCGAGATCCCGCGCCGGCCGTGCGAGGCCATGAAGATCAGGTCGCATCCGCGGCCGTTCGCCTCGGCGATGATGGCCTCGTGCGGTACGTCGCTCACCGCGGAGGTGCCGTCGCACTCGACGCCGGCCTGCCGCGCGAGCTCGACCGCGGCACCGAGGATCTCGTCGGCCTGTTTGCGTGCCAGCTCGGCGAATTTCTCGGGCGAGGCCGGGTCCATCACCGCGCCTTCCCCGTAGAACGAGATCGGGTAGTCCGGTCTGGCGAAGAAGAACGTGATGCGTGCGCCGGAATCCTTCGCGAATTGCACGGCACGGGCGACTGCGTCGCTGGACAACGGAGAGCCATCGGTGGGTACCAGGATGTGCTTGAACACGTTCGTATCCTCCCGGAAATGAAATGCCTGCCCTCAACATAGCACACGGAGCGATCGGCGCGCGGCCATGAGGATCGCGTTTCTCGGCGCCGCCGGGGAGGTCACCGGCTCGTGTTTCCTGGTCGAAGGCATGGGGATGCGGCTGCTGGTCGATTGCGGCCTGTTCCAGGGCGGCCGCGAGGCGTACGGGAAAAACCTGCACGCGCTCGCCTTCGATCCGAAGTCGCTCGATTTCGTGCTGCTGACCCACGCGCATCTGGACCATTCCGGACTGCTGCCGCGACTCGTCGCGCTGGGCTACCGCGGGCCGATCCATGCGACCGCGGCCAGCGTGGACCTGCTCGAAGTGATGCTGCTCGATTCGGCTCACATCCAGCAGAAGGAAGCGGAGTGGGAGAGCCGGCACCGCCGCGGCGGCTTCGCGCGCGGCCAGTAGTGCGGCGCTGTCGATAGCCGGGGTGCGCAGATAGGGTTTGGACAGATACGGCCGCACCTCGGCCAGCCAGGCGTCCGGTGTATCGCCGTTTTCGGCCCCCACCGCTCTACACGGTCGAGCAGGCGCAAGAGTGCCTGAAGCAATTGCGCGCGCAGCCCTACGACCGCGAGTTCTCGCCGCACGCCGGCGTGCGCTGCGTGCTGCGCGATGCCGGGCACATCCTCGGCTCGGCCATCGTCGAACTGTGGCTCGGCGAGGGCGGCCTCGCGCGCAAGCTGGTGTTCTCGGGCGATCTCGGTCAGCCCGCACGACCGGTCGTGCGCGATCCCTGCCCGATCCGGCAGGCCGACGTGCTGGTCGTGGAATCCACCTATGGCGAGCGCCATCACCGGGGCATGCAGGAGACCGAGCAAGAACTGGTCGATGTGCTGACCGACACGTTCGGCCGCAAGCATGGCAACGTCATCATCCCCGCGTTCTCGGTCGGCCGCACGCAGCAGTTGATTTTCGTGCTCATCGATCTGGTGCGGCGCGGCCGCATCCCGCCGCCCGCGATCTACGTCGATTCGCCGATGTCGCTTGCCGCGACCGAGGTGACGCTGCGCCATGTCGATGCGCTCGACGCGCCCACGCGCAGCCTGATCGCGTGGCAGCGTGCTCATCCCGACCGGCCGCCCATCCGCTTCGTGCAAAGTGTCGAGGAGTCGATGGCGCTCAACGACGTGCGCGAGGGCGCGGTGATCATTTCGGCGAGCGGCATGTGCGACGCGGGGCGCATCAAGCATCACCTGCGCCACAACCTGCCGCGGCCTGAATCGAGCGTCGTCATCGCCGGCTTTCAGGCCGCCGGGACGCTGGGCCGCAGGCTGGTCGACGGCGCGCGGTCGGTGACCCTGTTTTCCGAGAAGGTTGCGGTGCGCGCGGACATCCACACGATAGGCGGACTTTCGGCTCACGCCGACCAGGGCGCGCTGCTCGCCTGGCTCGGAGGATTCGCCGAGCCGCCCGCGCAGACCTTCGTCGTGCATGGCGAGCCCACGGCTTCGCACGCGCTCGCCGGTGTGATCGCGGCGCGGCTCGGCTGGCACGATGTCGTCGTGCCCGGCTTGGGCGACTCGTCGCAGATTTGCTGAGCGGCTAGCGTTGCGCTCGTCCGGTGACCGCCCGGGAGGCGATCGCCGCGGGGATCTCGGCGGCGGTTCCGGCGCTGCGCAGTGCACCGGGGAAGTATTGCGCCGTCAGGCTCTTGCTGTGGACCGGCGATGGCCCGCCCTGGCCGAACCGGCGCCAGTCGCGCACCCAGAAGATGTCGTCGCAGGTCTCCAGCATGCCGATGGTCTCGCGATCGCCGATCAGGATGCCCTGCACGCGCAGCCCCAGTTCGTCCTTCGCGGCCTGCAGCCGGCGCACGGCCTCCTTCGCCGGACCGAACTCGCCGTCGGTAGCGATCAGCAGGTCGGCGAAACGCCAGGTTTGCTCGTTCGCGCGTACGATCGCGCGGTCGAGCACGTCGCTGATCTCGGTTCCGCCATGAAAGCTTCCGGTCAGCAGCTCGATCGCCGCCTCGATGCCGACGGTATCCACGGGAAGGGCCCGCTCGACGATTTCCCCCGGGCCGCCGAACGCGAACGCGTAACACGCGCGGCCGCAGCCATGCGCGGCGCGCATCGCCTCCAGCACGCAGGCTTTCGCGACGTCCTCGGCTGCCCCGCGCATCGAACCGGAGGTGTCGATGCACACGAGGACGGGTCCTCGCTCCAGCCGCTTTTCCGGACGGCGGGATTCGCTCGGGCGTTGCACCGGGACTTGCGCCGGCACGGGCTGCTCCGGCATGTCGTCGTCCTCGTAGGTCAGCAGGGTGCGCTCGGCATGGCGCGCGAACCACACGGTGCGCAGCCGCGGATGTGGCAGCAGCATGGCCTCCGCCGCGAGCATGCGCGCGATGGCTCCGGAGCGAACGACCGAGTCCGTCCGCCCCGGCATGCCGGGCACGCGTCGCGGTTGCGCCCGGAGGGCGGGCTCGAGGTCTTGCGCGAGGACTTCGACGCGGACGTGGCTCGCCTCGTCGGGCTCGTCGCTGCGCCGGTCGCGGCCGAGGCGACGGATCAGCCGAGCCAGCTCGGGCAGCGCCTCCAGCAGCCTGCGGATGCGCAATAATTCCTGCCAGCCGGTCGAGCGGAGCAGGCCGCGGGTGGTGTCCCAGCGTTCGTGCGCAGCCGCATCGCCCGCATCGCCGAACACCCAGGTCAGCGCTTCGATCTGTCCGCAGCGCTCCTGCCAGTCGGCGCGGAAAGCCTGCACGGCGCGCGCGATCGCGGCGCCCTCGTCGCCGTCCTCGACATCATCGACGATGCGATCGGTATGAAACAGCAGGCTCCCGATGACCTGGTTCGCCGCTTCCTCCCGGCCCTCGCACAACCCGGCCAGTTCCAGCTCTTCCATCGCCTGGCCGAACGCGGAGATGACCCGGCCGGGCGGCCATCGCCGCGGCTGCAACCGGCCGGCCCGCAGCTCGGCGTGCAGCTCGGCGAGCCAGGCCAGCCGCAGCCGCAGGCGGCCCACGGAATTGACGATGCCGCCCAGCCACAGCACGCGCGGCAGCGCGTCGAGCGGCGCGAGCGGTGCTTCCAGCGCCTGCGGCACGAATCCGCCGGGCAGGCCGTTCATCGCTGCATCTGCACCGGTTCCGGCACGATGCCGGGATCGGTGGCCAGCCGCGGCAGCGCCGCGAAGCCCTCCAGCACCGCCATGGCGCGGCTGCGCAGCGCGCGCACCGTCTCGCCGGTGCCGGCGAGGTTCGCATCGGCGTGCGGGCCGAACTGCGGATCGATCCACAGGTGCGCGGCCACGGCCTGCGCGAGCGCCGCGCGCATCGCGGCGAGCCGCTGCAGATAATCGTCGAGCTCGGCGATCAGTTCGCGCACCTGTCCGGTGCGCGCCGCGATGTGGGCGGCTCCGTAGC
Source organism: Rhodocyclales bacterium (assembly GCA_037440385.1). GTDB lineage: Bacteria > Pseudomonadota > Gammaproteobacteria > Burkholderiales > Rhodocyclaceae > CG2-30-68-42. The sequence goes on from JBBIUI010000002.1 coordinate 55,922, forward strand.
GTTTCGTGCCGATGTAGCTCATGCGGATCGCGGCGCTCGCCCCCTTGGCGTCGCCGATCGTCTCGCCCAGCCTGAGCGAGCCTTCCTGTCCGTAGGCGAGCTCGGAGGCGCTGCGTTCGAGGTCCAGTTGCGCTTCGAACGCCTGCACCACGCGCGTGAATCGCTGCGGATCGAGCGTCTCGAACACGCCCAGGCGTCGCTCGTACCATTGCTCCACCAGCGCGGCCTGTGCCGGATCGTGGGCCGCGCAGAACGGGAGCAGCCACAGATCCCAGATGTCGACCTCTCCGCGGCCGTTGGTGAGTGCCGAAGTCTTCAGCAGGCGCACGATCTTGCGCCAGCGACGGTCGGACACGTACAGAGCATGCTCCGCGAGATGGGCGCGCAGTTCGTCCAGCCAGCGCACGATCTGCTCGGGCAGCGCCACGTTGTCCAGCGCGGCGGCGATGCCTGCCAGGTCGTCGCGCGTGAGCCGCAGCGCTTCCGGCACGTCGGATGGTTCCGAGAAAGGCAGCCTGACGAGCGCGTCGAAACCGGTACGGCTCACGGGAGCGAGCCGGTAGCGCAACAGGAACCGGTCGTAGAACGCGGCGGTGACTTCGTCCTCGGGAACCTCGTTGGTCGCACCGATGACGCTGATCAGCGGTGTGGCGACGCGCCGGCTGCCATTGTCGAACTCCCGCTCGTTCAGCAGCGTCAGCAGTGCATTGAGGATCGCGCTGTTGGCCTTGAACACCTCGTCGATGAAGGCGATGGACGCCTCCGGCAGGAAGCCCGCGGTCTGGCGCTCGTAGCGGTCCTGCTCCAGTGCCGCGATCGACAGCGGCCCGAACAACTCTTCCGGAACCGAGAAACGCGTCAGCAGCCGCTCGAAGTATGCGGCATCGCGAAACGCCCGGCGCAATCGCCTCGCCAGTTCGCTTTTGGCCGTGCCCGGCGGGCCGATCAGCAGCAGGTGCTCGGCCGCGAGCGCCGCGAGCAGTGCGAGCCGGATCGCGCACTGGCGCTCGATCAGGCCGGCACCGAGCGCATCGATCAGCCCGGCGAGACGGGGTTTCAGGCCGTGCATCGGATCGCAGACGCTCTTCGAGGCGCGGCGCCCGCGCGCGCGACCGCAGCCGTGCGAAACCGCTGCACGGATCCGGCACTCATGCCGCACCCCGTGCCTGGATGCCGAGCCGCTTCATCTTCTCCCACAGACTCTTGCGGCTGATTCCGAGCAGTTGCGCGGTGTTGCCCATGTGCCAGGCGTTGTCGTCGAGGGCCTTGCGGATGTAGGCACGCTCGCAGTCGTGGAGGTATTCGTCCAGATTTCTCGCTGCCGCCGCGCTCGCCGCGGCGGCGACGGGCTCGAACAGATCCCCCGGCATCAGCACGGCGTTCGGCGACAGGATGCATGCGCGCTCGATCGTGTGCTTGAGCTCGCGGACGTTCCCTGGCCACGGATACTCGAGCAGCGCCTGCTCGGCGTGCGGATCGAGCGCGCGGCGCTCGCCACCGTGGATGCGGGCGAACTCGTCGAGAAAGATCCGTGTGAACCAGGGGATGTCCTCCCTGCGTTCGCGCAGCGCAGGAATGCGCAGGTTGACCACGTTGATGCGGTAGAACAGATCCTCGCGGAAGCTGCCCTCGGCGATGCGCTCCCGCAGGTCGCGGTTGGTCGCGCACACGAGCCGCAGCTTCACCGCGAAGGACTGCTCGCCGCCCACGCGCCTGAAGCGCCGCTCCTGGATCGCCCGCAACAGCTTGACCTGCATCGCGAGGGGCATCTCGCCGATCTCGTCGAGGAACAGCGTGCCGCAATCGGCTTGCTCGAAGCAGCCCCTGCGCATCCGCACCGCTCCGGTAAACGCCCCCTTCTCGTGACCGAACAACTCGGATTCGATCAGACCTTCGGGGATCGCTCCGCAGTTGACCGCGATGAAGGGGCAAGCGGCGGTGGCTCGCGCGAGCCGGTCGTATTCCTGCGCGACGCGTTCCTTGCCCACGCCGGACTCTCCGGTCACGAGCAGTGTGTCGGCGCGCGCGGCGATCTGCGGCAGGACCTGCGCGATCCGGCGCATCGCGGCGGACACGCCGAGCGCGCACTCGCCGGTTTGCGATGCGGGTGCGCGGGCGAGCGCGAGCTTGCGCACCTTGTCGACGAGCGCCTCGATGTCGAACGGTTTCGTGATGTAATCCGTCGCGCCCTGCTTGAGCAGGGCGACCGCCCGGTCGATCGATCCGTAACCGGTGATGAAGACGAAGGGTGGCGGCGGTACGGCGCCCGCGCGCAACCTGCCGAACAGTTCGTCGCCGCCGAAATCCGGCAGCCGGATGTCGCAGAGCACGACGTGATACGGCATCGATTCGATGGCGTGCCATGCGTCGCCTGCCCTGCGGTGCCAGTCGACATCGAACCCCTCGAGATCGAAGCGCACGCACAGCGATTCGCCCATGATCGGGTCGTCTTCCACGACGCAGAGCCTGGGTCTGGGTTCGCTCACGCCGCGTGCTCCACGATCGGGATCGTGACCGAGAAGCGGGTCTCGCCCGGTTCGCTCGTCACCGTGATGTCGCCGCCGAGCTGGGCCACGATCTGGTAGGTCATCCACAGGCCCAGGCCGTGTCCGCCCTCGCTGCCGCTGACGAAAGGCTCGAACAGGTAATCGAGCGTCCGCTGCGGGATCTGCTCGCCGTCATTGACCGTCCTCAGGTGCAGTCTGGTACTGTCTCGATAGACATGGCAGGCGATCCGCCCGCCGGCCGCGATCGCGTGCACGGCATTGAGCAGCAGGTTGATCAGCACCTGCCGCACCAGCGTCGACGGCAGCGGCAACGACCCGGTGAGATCGTTCTCCCAGCGGAATTCGGCCGACTTGTGCGCCGCGTCGGATGCGATCAGCATGCGGATGTCCTCGATGTCCCGGCGGTCCAGCGGATGGCTCTCCACCCGCGCCTCGACGAGCAGCGCCGCGACGGTCTCCTTGATCTGCAACAGGCCGCGTTCGAGCATCGAGATCGTTCGGTGCGTGAACGTGTCCAGCGTGCCGTGGTGCCGGAAGGTGTTGATCGCGTTGAGCATGCCGCCGAGCGGGTTGTTGATCTCGTGGGCGATTCCCGCGGTTAGCCGGCCGATCGCCGCCAGCCTTTCCGAGACGATGACCTGATGCTTGAGCGCCTCGTTCTCGCGCAGCTCGCGCACCATGCGAAGGAAGGACGCGCCCGCCTTGCCCAGCTCGTCCTCGGAGATCTCCACGGCCAACTCGTCGTCCGCCGGGATGCGTTGCCCGATCCGTTCCATGTTGCTCGACAGTTCGACGAGCGGGCGCGCGAAGCGCCGCGCCCAGAACCAGCTCGCGGGAATGAGCACCGCGATCACCACGGTCGTCACCAGGGCCGCCCGCTCGGCGATCGCGTAGAACCGCGGCAGGAATGCGCTCTTCGAGTAACCGACGATCAGCGTGCCGAGCACGGCTTCGTCGGCGACCACCGGCGTGAGGATGTAGAGCATATCGCTGCCTGGCACGTCGACGATTCCCGGTTCGCCGCCCTTCGGGTCGAGCCCGCCGATCGCTTGCCGGAACGGGTGCAGCGCGGGACGCGCCGCGATCGGGTCGGTCAACACCGGATATTGCGCGGGATGCGTCGATGCGAATATCTGGTCCTTGGCGTCGAGCACCAGGATCTCCTTGGCGTCCTGCGTGGGTGTCCCCTTCGGCGCCGTGACGAATGGCGAGTTGATGATCTCGAACGCTCGCCACACGTCGTCGTGGCTCATCGGCGTGACCAGCATGCGCGCGAGCACCCGGCCGAGGCTCGCCGAGCTCGCGACGAGGTCGCCACGCAGTTTGTCATATTCCAGGCCGATCAGCGAAAACGTGACCGCGGCCGCGGTAATCACGATCAGCAGCGCCGCGCGCAGCGGGATCTTGTAGCGGAAGCTGAGGTCACGAAACCGGAGCATTCGCCGAGTTCTTGAGCGCGGTCATCATCCGCCCGATCCCGTCGAACAATTTGGCATTGCCCGGGATGAATCCGTCGAGATTGAGCCGATCGAGCAGCACCCGGCCCTCGGCGTCGGCATTCATCTGCAGCAGCGCGCCTCGCATCGCGAGGTAATCCGTGCGGGCGAGCGCCGGATGGGCGACCAGTGGCGGAAAACCGAACTCGGGCGACTTGTGGATCACGCGGGTCCTCGCCGTGAGCTGCGGCTGGAGCCTCGCCAACGTCTCCCAGACATAGCCGTCCACCGCCCCGCCGTCTGCCAGTTCGCGCGCGACCGCTTCGACCACGGAACGGTGGGCCCACGTGAAGAAACTGCGGCGGAAGTATCGCTCCGGCTGGTCCTGCGTCGAGGCGAGCAGGAAACTCGGATACAGATAGCCGGAGTTGGAATCCGGGTCGGAGAACGCGAACACCTTGCCGCGCAGGTCGAGCATCGAGCGGCTCGCCGTATCGCGGGAGGGCACGATCAGATACGAGCGGTACAGCGGCTTGCCGCGAAACACCGGCACCGCCATCAGTGTCAGCTCGGCCGCGTGGCGGGCATACGGATAGCCGCAGATCCAGGCGAAATCCAGTTCGCGGTTGCGCAGCGCGTCGACGATCTCGCGATAGGTCCCGCGCCGCACGAACGTCACCCGGTGGCCGACTCGCGGCTCCAGCCACGCGCGCCAGCGGTCGAGGAACGCCACCTGATTGTCCAGGAATACCGGCGTCAGACCGAAGCGCAGCGCCGCACCGTGCTCCTCGTCGCGCGCGCCGGACCTGCCCGGCAGTCCAGCGCCGGCCAGCATCAGCATGAAGCGTCTGCGTGAATGGATCACGATGCGGCTCCTCTGGGGTCGTGCGGCCGATTGTACCTGTGAGCGAGGCATTGCGAGCGGTGCCGCGCAGCCCATTACCGCCGCGTAGCATCTTGCACTGCAACCTGTTACGCCGGGGTAACGGCGGAGGCCCCCGGACCAGCAACGATTTACCTTCGATCAACGGCTTGCGGTGGTGGCCCGCGAATTGCTGCGAGGTGGGTGCCGTATCCCGGGCCCCACGAAATTCGTGGGAGGCGGAGCGGCCGGTGCGTACCGGTCCGCCCCATATCACGGACATCCCTGGAGTCGAGCTGATGAGCGAGGAGTTGAGGGTTTCACCGATCGAGACGCGCGGCGTTGCCGGCAAGAAGCGTTACGCCATGGTGGTCGACACGCGTCGCTGCATCGGATGCATGGCCTGCCAGGTCGCCTGCAAGGCCGAATATGACACACCGCTGGGCGTCAACCGCACCTGGGTGCCCTACAAGGTGGTCGGCACCTACCCGACCGTCAAGAAGCATTTCCTGCCGCGGCTGTGCAACCACTGCGACGACCCGCCGTGCGTGCGCAACTGCCCGGTCGAGGCGACCTACAAGGTCGAGGATGGCGGCTTCGTGCTGCAGCGTTATGAACGGTGCATCGGTTGCCGAAGCTGCATGGCGGCCTGCCCGTACAACGCGCGCTTCATGCTGCCCGCACACCGCACCTACACGCAGATCACGAACGTCGTCGACAAATGCACGTTCTGCTTCCATCGCGTGACCCAGGGCATGGTGCCGGCCTGCGTGCAGACCTGCGTGGGGCGCTCGCGCGTGTTCGGCGATCTCAACGATCCGACGAGCGAGGTGTCCTATCTGGTCACCCGGAACGCGACCCAGGTGCTGCGCCCCGAAGAAGGGACCAAGCCGCACGTGTTCTACATCGGCGCGGACCGCAACGCCACCGAGTTCGGGCGCGATGCCTACCGCAAGCCGGAAGTGATGGAACTCGAACGCGCGGCCTTCAAGCGCCACTTGAATATCTGAGAGGTGAATCATGGGTGATTACGTCTGGTTCCACGATGTTTCCTGGCATGCGACCTATGCCACTTATTTCTTCGTGATCGGCATCGTCGCGGGGCTCTCCTTCCTGTCCTACGGCTCGTGGATCACGCCGGCGCTGCGGCCGCTGCGCGAGAAGGCGGCCTACGGCTCCATCGTCCTGCTGGCGGTCGGCGGCTTGCTGTTGATCGCAGATCTGTCGCAGCCGCTTCGCTTCCTCAACATCCTCAATCCGGCCTATCTGCACTTCACCTCGCCGCTGGCCTGGGGGGCGTTGAACATCGTCGCCTTCGGCATCGTCTCGGTGCTCTACGTCCTGTCGCTGCTGAAGAAGGACGAGACGCCGCGCACCAGGCTGCTGGCGACGGTGGCCGCACTGCTGGCCCTCGGCCTGCCGGTCTACACCGGATATGACCTGACCGTGCACCAGTCGCGGCCGGTGTGGAACACCCCGATCATGCCGGTGCTGTTCGTCGCGCTGGCGATCACGTCCGGCACGGCGGTGGGTTCGCTGCTCGCCGCCGGCAACGAGGCGGCGCGCAAGGTGCTGCATTCGTATCTGCTGTGGTCGACCGCCGCGGTGGGCGTGATCCTGATCTCGATCCTGGGCACGACGAACTACGGCGGAGCCGCTTCCGAGCTGACGTTCATGATCCTGACCACGGGCACGATGGGCTTGATCTTCGTGGGCGCCGGCATGCTCGCCGGCACCGCCGCGCCGGTGGCCCTGCTGCTGGCGCCGGCCGGCCGCCAGCAGGCTGGCCTGATGCTCTCGGCCCTGCTGGTTCTGGTGGGAAGTGCCGCGCTGCGCTACGCGCTGCTGATGGGTCCCCAGCAATTGCAGACCCTGTACTGACCGGTCACGAGGAGACAGAAGACATGGAAATGCCAAAAGTCACGCGACGCACCTTCCTGAAAGTGAGCGCCGGCACGACGGCCGCAGTCGCCGCCGCGCCGCGCGTGCTGAAGGCCATGGAGGTCGATCTGGGGGGCAAGGATTTCAGCCCGGTGAACCTGGTCGAGCGCAAGGCCGTCCCGATCAACTGCCACGTGTGCAACATCCAGGACGGCGCCATCGCCTACATGGAGAACGGCCGCGTGGTCAAGCTGGAAGGAAACCCCGAGCACGTGTCGACCCGGGGGCGGCTGTGCGCCAAGGGCAACTCGGGCATGTGGTACAGCTACGATCCGGACCGCATCCTGTATCCCCTGAAGCGCGTCGGCGCCCGCGGCGAAGGCAAGTGGAAGAGGATCACCTGGGACGAGGCGCTGACCGAGATCGCGCAGAAGCTCGACGCGGCGCTCAAGGAGGACCCCAACACGATCATGCTGAAGTGGGGGCGCAATCGCGCCGGCGGCACGCTGGAGCGCTTCATGAAGACGCTCGGCTCGGCGACGGTGCTCAACCACACGTCGGTGTGCGAGTCGTCGAAGAAGATCGGCATGGAGCCCACCTGGGGACCGGATATCGAAACGCCTGATTTCGCCAATACGAAATACGTCCTCAACTTCGGGTCCAACATTCTCGAGGCCGCGTACTTCCACAACCCGCTGTCCCAGCGCATCACCGAGGGCCGCGTCGACAACAACATGAAGATCGTCACCTTCGACGTGCGTCTGTCGAACACCGCCGGCTTTTCCGACGAATGGATCCCGATCTTCCCCGCGACCGACGGCGCGGTGGCGCTGGCGATGGGTCACGTGATCCTGAGAGAGAACCTGCAGGACTCGGAGTTCATCAATGACTGGACCAACGTCACGGTCGAGGAGCTGAAGAAGCACTACGAGCAATACACGCCCGAATGGGCCGCGAAGATCTCCGGCGTGCCGGCGGCCACCATCGAACGCATCGCCCGCGAGTTCGCCACCACCAAGCCCGCGACGCTGTTCACCTACCGCGGGCCGTGCAAGCATCTGTACGGCTCCTACAACGAGAAGGCGTGCATGATGCTGCCGATCATGACCGGCAACGTGGAAACGCGGGGCGGATACTGCCTGCCGCGAGGCATGGGGTGGCCGCAGCCGCAGCCCGAGCCGCCCAAGGCCAAGCATGGCTCCTACCTCGCCGACCATCCGGACTATCCGCTGGCCGGGCACAAGGTCGCCCAGCTCGTGCCGTTCTGGATCGCCGACGGCAAGCAGAAGATCAACGTCTATTTCACCTACCAGGACAATCCCGTCTATACGAATCCGGGTTCGGTGGACGTGTGGGGAAAGATGTTCCGCGACGAGAAGCTGATCCCGTACTACGTCTCGATGAGCCCGTTCATGGGCGAGGAGACCGCGCTCGCCGACATCATCCTGCCGGATTGCCCCTATCTCGAGCGCTGGGAGCCGGAGTCGATGCCCAACTCGCTGTGGCCGTGGCTGGGAATCCGTCAGCCGGTGCATGCCCCGCTCGGCGAGGCGCGCGAGAACCGCATCCTCCTGCGCGACATCATCCACAAGCTCGATCCGGATGGCAGCCGGGGCATGAAGAAGTACTGGAACTTCAAGGACGGCGAAGACTACATGCGCCATCACTTCGACAGCGTTCCGGGGCTCAAGGAAGCGGGCGGCCTCGATTTCCTGAAGAAGCATGGCTGCTGGCCGATCTACGGCAAGCTCAATCCCGCAACCGGCAAGGTTTCGGACAAGACCGGACGCGAGATCAAGGCCGAGTACGGGCTGTACCGGAAGGAACTGTCCGAGGCCGACATGGCCGGCGCGGTAATCGAGAAGAATGGCACCATCACCAAGAACGGCAAGGCGATCGGCGTCAAGCGCAACGGCAGGAACTACGTCGGCTTCCCGACCGGCAATCGCCTGATCAACGTGCGCGTCGACGAATGGGCCGAGTACGGCTTCAACCCGATGCCGACCTTCAAGCGCATTCCCTGGCACGAGGCGATGAAGGACGACGAGATGATCCTCACGACCTTCAAGCTCAACGTGCACAAGCAGTCGCGCACCGCGGCAGTAAAGTGGCTGGCCGAGATCGCGCACAGCAACCCGGCCTGGATCAACGCGCAGACCGCGGCAAAGCTCGGCGTGAAGACGGGCGACCTGGTGCGCGTCGAGAGCAAGGTCGGGTATCTGGTGACCAAGGCCTACGTCCTCGAGGGCGTGCATCCGCGCGTGGTCGCCATTCCGACGGGGTTCGGCCACTGGGAATACGGTCGGCTCGCCACCCTGAGACTCAAGGACAAGCCGGGCTATGGCGGCCAGGACGATCCCGACCTGAACAACGTCTGGTGGGATGACCGGGGTGTGCATCCGAACCGCGTGATCCCCGTGGTGGCCGACCCCATCGGCGGCTCGCAGGGCTGGTACGACACGGTCGTCAAGGTCACCAAGGCCGGTCCCAGCGACAAGTACGGCGACACGCAGGGCGACTGGCAGAAACACTACGAGGCGTACAAGGAAACCCTGCGTTACGCCTACACCGGCGACCTGCACCGCAAGATGCACCCCGAAATGGCATCGTGGGGCGGGCCGGAGAGCGTCAAGCCCAAGGCGGGTGGCGGCCACTGACGCACGAGCAGTGACGAGGCTGGCCGGTGCGCCGCGCGGCAGCTCGGCGCACCGGTATTTTTTCGGAGGGATCCATGCTCAGTGAATTGGCCATCGAGACGGACCGGCCGCGCGAGGCCGCGGTCGAACCGCAGTGGTCGGCGCAGGAGCGGCGCGACGAGTGCGCGGCCCGCGCGCGGATGTACCGGCTGCTCTCGGCGGTGTTCGTCGAGGAGCCGGGTCGTGAATTTCTGGATGCGTTGCGCTCGCCGGAGTCGCTGGAGGGTCTGGCGGAAGCGGGCCTCGAATTCGATGCGGATTTCCTCGCCACGGACCCGGACGTCCTGGTCGAGCAGCTCGCGTGCGAATACACGACGATGTTTGCCGCCTCGGGCGGGTTCCCGCCGGTCGAGTCGGTGCGGCTGACCGGGCGCTACCAGCAGGAGCCGCTGTTCTCGGTCCGGCAGATCTACCGGCAGTTCGGTTTTGAGGTGAAGCCCGCGCGCTTTCGCGTGTTCGAGGATCAGCTCGGCGTGGAGCTCGCGTTCGTCGCCGAGCTGCTCGAGCAGTCGGCCGGTGCGCTCGATCGCGGCGACGGTGCGCAATACCGCAAGATCGAGCGCGAGGTCAAGCGCTTCTGGGCGCTGCATCTGGGCAGGTGGGTGCGCGGTTATGCGCGGCTGGTGCAGCGGGCCGCGGAACATTCGTTCTATCGCGAGATGGCGCGTGCGCTGGAGCGGTTTGCCGAAGACGAGATCGCATCGTTGCGGCTGAAGGTGGAGGATGCCGATCAGGCGCGGGCGGTCGTGCCCAAAGCCGAAGTGAATGTGGAATTCAATCCGGACGAGCCGGTGTGCAATGCGTGTTCGCTCGCCGAACTCGAAATCGATCCGGGACGCGTGCCCGGCCGCGGGGCGCACAGGTGAGCCACGAGGCGCTGATCCGGGATCTGGGCCTGCGCCCGGCCGTGCCGGTCGAGAAGACGACCGAGAACCCCGGCGGATACGAATGGCAGGAGTTTGCGTTCCTGTGGGACGGCAACGACATGGCCCGCGCGCACGACTGGCTGAACCTTCGCTGGTCCCGATTGATCCGGGACCGTATCGCGGGCGAGAAGGATCCGGAGGCGCAGTTCCTGCAGGGGCTGGCATTCGCCACGCTGGCGCTGCACTTCACGCAAAGCGCGAATCAGGAAGGCGCGCTGCTGGTGCTGGACGACGCGCTCGTCTTGCTGTCAAAATACCGGCCGGTGTTCCTCGGCGTCGAAGTCGATCCGGTGATCGCCACGTTGAACGAGTTGCGTCCGCTGATCGCCGGGCTCGCACCCGACGCCGAATGTCCGATGCAGCCGTTCGTCTATCGCAAGTTCCGTCACCGCCCGGTCCTGTATGCCCGATCCGCTGCCGCACGATTCCAAACCTGAGATCCTCGTTCGCTGCCTCGTCGATGCAGCGGGCGAAGCGCCCGCCGGCGAATGTTTCGCCACGGATGATTGCGTGCCGGAGGGTGCGCTCGCGCACTGCGTCGTGCTGCTGGGCGAGGGGGGCGAGGCGCGAGCGCGCGAACGGCTCGCGGCGGGCGCACGGGGTGTGCTGATCGGCGAGGCGGCGCTGCGCGATGCGCAGATCGTCACGCGGCTGGCGAGCGAATTCGGCTCGCAGCGCATCGGCATCGTCGCGCCGTGCGCGCGCATGCAGGTGAGCTGGCAGCTCGACACCGAATCGAACGCCGACTTCAATATCATGCGACCGTCGATCTGCGAACCCAACCTCGAAGTCCTGATGGCGGACGGACGGCGCACCGGCACGATCGCGCCGTGGTGGATCGGGCGGATGATCGAACGGGGGGCGGGGCCGGTTCTGGTGCGTGCCGACCTGCGCGACGATACCGACCTCAACCTGTTCGCGGACCTCGTCGAGCGGCTCGGCGACCGGCTGTGGTTCGCACCGCTGCGCGGCGAGCAACCCCCGTTGGGGGATCTGGCGTCGCTCGCGGGCGTGACACGGTTCGCGCTGCCGCCGCGGCTGTTCCGCGAGGATGAACGGGTGCTTGCGTGGCGAGGACTCGCCGAGTCCGGCGAACCCGGCGACACCGTGGAGATTCCGGCATGAAATTGCGGCGCTTGGCGGTACTGATGGCAGGGCTGCTGGCGAGCTGGGCGGCGCAGGCCGCCGTCACGCTGCTCGACCTGGCGGGAATCGAGACGGCGCTGAAAAAAGGTGCGCCGTGCTGCGTGGTCGATGCGCGCGGCGAGGCGGTGCGCAAGTCCAGGCCGCTCGCGGATGCCGTCGTGTATCGGCCGGGCGTGAAGATCCATCCGACCGCGGCCGTGGTCGTCGTCGCCGACTCGGATCGCCAGGCGCTTTCGGTGGGGCGTGCGCTGGCGCGAGACAACGGGGCGAAGGAGGTCGTGGCGGTCAAGGGAGGGATGCCGACGTGGCTCGCGTACGCCGAGCGGCAGGCGGGCGCCTCCGGCGAACCGGGCGCACCCGGCGGTGCGGCGATGTCGTTCGTGATCCCGAAGAACACCTGCGAGCAGGGCGCGCCGTTGCAGGAGCTGCGATCCGGGCGCGAATGACGTCGTCGATCCCCGAGTTCCGGTCCGCGCGCTGCGTTCGTTACCGTTATCGCTACAGCGAATGCCGGCGCTGCGAAGAGGCTTGCCCGCATGAAGCGGTCGCGCTGACCGACGAGGGAATCACGCTCGATGCAGGGCGCTGCCGCAACTGCGCCCTGTGTGTCAGCGCGTGCCGCACCGGCGCGCTCGCGGCGGGCAACCTCAAGCCGATCGAACTGCTCAAGCGTGCGATACGCGAGCCGGCGTTCTCGTTCGCCTGCGCCCCGTCGGGCATGCAGGCCGATGCGATCGTCCCCTGCCTGGGCGCGCTCGATGCGCCGACGCTGGGCTATCTTGCCAAGCGCCGTATTCCGGCCGAGCTGCGCGGTGCGCACGGCTGCGAGACCTGCGTGCATGGTGCGCGCGGCGCGGCCCAGCTCGCGCTGACGCTGGAGGGCGTCGAAGTGATGCGCGCGGCTTCCGGGGAGGATTGGCTCCAACCCACGATCGCCGCCGCGCCCGAGGCCGTACCGGGCGCAGATGCGCCGGTGCGGGCCGCTTCGCGCCGCCACCTGTTCCGGCGGCTGATCGGGCGCGGCATCGATCAGGTTGCGGGTGGCGCCGATGCGGGCGCCGCACCGCCCGTTGCACAGAAGGCGATACGCGCGGGCCCGCCGGCGATCACCGAGCAGCGCGAGCTGCTGGCGATCGTGTGCAAGGTGCCGCAACGAGCCGGCTTCGCGGCCGAACCGCATGCGGCATTGCCATGGATGGACCTGCGGCTCGATCCGGGATGCACGGCGTGCGAGGCCTGCATGCGGGTGTGTCCGACCGGTACGTTGATGGTCTCGGAGACGGAAGCCGAATGGATGCTGCGCTTCGATCCGGATCGCTGCGTGGCGTGCGAGGTGTGCCTCGAGGTGTGCCAGCCGCGCGTGCTGAATGCGGCACAACGGTTCGACGCATCGCCGGGCCACGGCACACGGGTGCTGCACAAGCTGAACAAGCAGCGCTGCTCGGTGTGCGACCGGTTCTTCACGTCGCCCGAGCCGCGCGACCGATGCGACATCTGCCGGGACGACGACGAGGCGTTCTCGGCAATTTTCGGCTGAGGGGGCTGGACATGGAATGGGAGTTCGTGCCGGAACAGGTGGTAAAGGGTGAGGTCGCGTATGGCCTGAAGGAATTCAGGCGCGATCTCGCTCAGGAAGTGCGCGTGAATCTCGGTCCCGTCGCCGACGGCGAGTTCGCACGCGCGTACGACATCCTCTACGACCTGTGCTACTGGCTTGCGACCGGAAAACCGTTCGATGACTTCCTCGACGGCTTCGAGGACGATCCGGTCGCGATCCGGCTGATCAAGGCTGCGCATGACGCGATGTCCGGCAATGTCGAGATGCTCGGCGCGATCCTGCAGCGCCAGATCATGGACCGCGTCGATGCGGGCATGCCGCTGGAACAGGCGTTGGCCAGCGTGGATGCGTCGCACCGCGAGACGGTGGCGGCGACCCCCGGCGGGCGCATGCTGTCGTCCTGAGGGCGGCGCGCCGCAACCACGATGCGCGCTCAGCGGATCGCGCGTGTGTGCCAGCCCATGGCCGGTGCGCGGCAATCCGGGCAGGTGTCGAGATGTCCGGCAGGCAGTCCATGCTCGGCCAGCGCCCGGACCATGATGCGGATCTCCTTGTCGCGCGCGAACGGCTTTGCGCAGATCTTGCAGCGGCGCACCGCGGCGTCGTCGGGATCGAAACGGCGCCGGTTGCGCCTGCGCGGCGCCACCTCGTCGTGACCGGGCGCGGCCAGCGGCTCGAGTGCGGCGGCCACGATGCGCGCCAGATGCAGGTACGGTGAATCCGCCCCGGCCGTTTCGATGTCCCGGCACAGTCCGGGGAGCGCGGGCAGCAGGAAGCGGCGGGCGTGATGGCGCGCCGGCTCGCCGCCTTCGCCGGCGGCGGTTTCGAGCAGTGCCATGAACTCGAGTTGCGATGACAGGTGATCGGGCAGATCCTTGAACCGCTCGGAGCGCTCCACGCCGTAGTGTGCGAAGCTCGCGAGGATCGCATCCTCGCTCGGGCCGTAGAGCGAGCCGTCGAGATACCAGCCCAGGTTCAGCCTCGCCTTCACCGGGGGTGCCAGAAACAGACCGCTGTAGTCGACCAGAAGCGCTTCGCCATCGGGTCGCGCCGCGAGACTCGCGCGCAGCGCGGCGAGATCCGAACCGAGATCGAGTCCCAGCGCGCCTGCGAGCGATTCGAGGTCGCCGGCGAGGTGATGGCGGAAGGCGTCGGACACCTCCGTCCGGGTCGGCGGCAGGAAGGCTTGCGCGAGCGTCAACCAGAGTTCGGCTGCGGCGAGGTTCGGGTTCATGGCGATCGCCGCGTCCTGGCCGGCGGCACGCACCGCCGGCGAGAGTACGGCGGCAGTCATGCGGCGGCCTCCGCGGTCTGCTCGACCGCCGGTTCGCCGCTCGGGGTGGCGGACAGGTGGAACAGCTTCTCGCCCAGCGCATACAGCCCCAGCGCGATCGAAAAGCCGAACACGGTCAGCGACCACTCGGTCAGCGAGGGCGTGTAAGGCACGAGGCTGTTCACCCAGCTTCCCTTGAACATCGGTACGAACTGCCCGCTGATGATGAACTCGTAGCGGTTGTAGAACATCGCTGCGAGCACCAGGAACGCCGCAGTGAGTTGGGCGCCTTCGCGCCGCTGCATCGACGGCGAGATCATCATCACGAACGGCAGCGCGAGTCCGACCCACACTTCCAGGTGGAACAGCGGATCGCGGGCGAGCTGATGGAAGCCTTCGAAGCCGTCCAGGTTGCTCCACAGGCCCGTCCAGAACCGGGTCAGGATCATCACCAGCGCGATGCCGATCAGCGTCGCGAACACCATCGGCAGTTCGTGGCTGCCGGCCATGCTGCGCAACGGTTCGGGCATTCGATCGCGGTCGAAGTGATAAGCCATGTAGGTCGTCACGACGATGGCCGCCGCCCCGCACAGCGCCGCGGTGAGCATGTAGTAGATCGACGTGAAGGAGCCGAACCACATCGGCCGCATCACGACGGACCCGAACACCAGGCCCAGCATGCCGCTCGCGAGGATCACCGCGACGAAGCTCGCCGCGCCGATGAAATGCGAGAACGGACTGTCCCAATCCTGCTGCCAGAGCAGGTAGAACTTGATCAGCAGCAGCACGAGATCGATCGAGTAGAACACGCCCATCCAGAACATCGGACTCCGGACCTGCAATCCCGTGGGCATCGCCCAGAGCATGCGGAAAGGGTGGCCGAGTTCCAGCGCGAGCACCGCGAAGCCCGCGATCAGCGTGATGATCGCGAGCCAGATGCAGCGCTTGGCGATTGGGTTGAACTGCTCGAATCCGAACACCATGGGGATCGACGCGATCATGCTCAGGCCGGACGAGGTCAGCGCGAAGAACACGTAGGTCGCGATCGGCATGCCCCAGTTGACGCCGTCGCTCGACGTATTGAAGGATGCGTGCCCGAGCGTCACGAGCATGTACAGCGCGTAGCCGCCGCTGGCCAGCCCGGTCGCGAGGCACAGTTTCCACCACAGCCCGGCGGCCGAGCGCCCGTGGCCCAGGTTCAGGACGGTGCCGATGAAGCGCATCGTTCCTTCCTCCCGCCACAGGTTGGCCAGGTAAGGAATGATTTCCGCAAAGTGTTTCGGTTCGCTAATCGGGAACATGATGGGATCCTCCTGTCAGGCCTTGACGTTGGCATGGCTGCTGGGTACCGCGCCGCCACTGCCGGTCAAGTAATAGACCTGCGGCTTGTTGCCGAGCTGGTCGAGCAGGCGCACGCCTTCCTTGTCGGCGATCAGCTTCGAGACCCTGCTGCGCGGATTCGACAGGTCGCCGAAGAAGCGTGCTCCGGGCGAGCAGGTCACGACGCAGGCCGGCGTGAACTCGCGCTGCGCGGGATTGCCCGGATCGAGATCGGCCGTACCTTTGGGTGCCTTGCTGACCCGGTGATAGCAGAACGTGCACTTGGACACCACGTCGTGCGGCTGAACGCCGACGCCGTGATTCCAGTCCTCGCGCGAATCCGGCATCTTCCACGGCGGATTCCAGGAGTGCGCGTCATTGCTCTTGAACACCTGTTTCACATCGGGGCCGCCGTAGGACGGTTTCTCCTCGGTGTAGAAGCGAACGCCGTAGGGACACGCGATCATGCAGTACTTGCAGCCGATGCACCGCTCCCAGTCGACCAGCACGAAACCTTCCTCGGTCTTGTAGGTCGCCCGGACGGGGCACACCGCCACACAGGAGGGGTTCTCGCAGTGCTGGCACGGCCGCGGGAACCACTTCATCTGCACGCTCGGATACTGACCTTCGTTGAAGAAGATCACGTCCTGCCAGTGCTCGCCGGGCAGGCGACTGTTCTCCATGCCGCAGGCGATCGTGCATGCCTGGCATCCGGTGCATTTCTCAAGGTCGATGACCATTCCCCACTTTGCCATGATGAGCTCCTCGATACTCGTTCAGATCTTTTCCACGAAGACCTTGCCGCTGTGAAACACGGCCAGGCCCGAGATCGGCTCGGAAACGTTGGCGGTGACCTCGTTGGTGCTGGCCGTGGGCGAGCGTCCCTTGGCCCAGCGCCCCTGCGCCCAGTGCCCGTGGATCATCGGCAGCGCGACGGTGTCCGGTCGGATGCCGTTGAAGTGGCGGGCGATCGCCTCGATCTGGCCGACGTCGTTCTTGATGCGTACCCGGTCGCCGTCGCCGATGCCGCGCTTCTTCGCGGTCTCCGGGTGGATCTCGAGAAACACGTTGCGCTTGCCGCCTTGCGTGGGCTGGATTATCGCGCTGACATGAGGCAGGTTGGCGCTGCGCCCCTCGGCCTGTCCGGCCAGCTTGGGTGACACGAAATGCAGGTCGCCGCCGCCCGGATGGCGCGGTTCGATCCACTGCGGGAACGGCGCGCGCTCGGGAGCGATCCCCAGGCGCTTGGCGACGTACTCGGCGTAATGCTCGAGCTCGGTGACCTTGACCTCGAACTTCCCGGTCGCGGTGGGCATCACTTTTTGCTTCACTTCTTCCGGGGTCAGGTGCTTGTCATAGCCCTTGCCGTCCCATTCGTAGAACTCGCCGTCCTTCTGCAGGAACGCGTAGGGCTTGCGGTACCAGACGCCCTTGGCCTTGAAGCTCTCGAAATCCTTGACGCCGTTGTCTCCGGGCTTTTCCTCGAAACCCTTGCACAGCATCCGGATCAGGTTCTCGGTGTTGCCCAGCCGCTTGTAGTACTCGCCGGTGGGTCCCTTGATACGCTTGCCGATCTCGATGATCGTGTCTCCGAAAACCTTGGTGTCGTAGAGCGGTTTCACCGCCGGCGTGCGGATCATCGAAATCGGGTAGCCCTGGAAAGGATAGGTGTCGGCCACCTGCAGGCGTTCGAGATAATGGTGATCGGGCAGGATCAGATCCGCGAACACCGACGTTTCGCCGGGATAGGCCGACGTATCGATGACATAAACCTGGCGCAGCGCTTCTTCCCATTTCTTGCAGTCCGGGGCGGAGAAGATCGGGCCCGTCATGTAGAACAGGATCGTGTCCATCTTGTAGGGATCGCCCTTCAACTGGTTGATCGCGATCTCCTGGATCATGTTCTTCGCGAGCGGCCATTTTTCGGTCTTCGCGCCATCCAGGCGCGGTTTCTTGCGCTCGGGCGCCTTCGCGTAGTCATCCATGAACTCCTCGGCCTTCACGTCGGGCTTGGCCCAGGCGGTCTTCATCTGGTAGCCGCGCAGGCCGCCCTTCGCGAACATGTTGCCGGTCAGCGCATTGAGGGCATGGATCGCCATGCCGTTGTAGACGCCGTTGGTATGCGCGGAGGCGCCCCGCTCGAACAGCGCCACCGCCGGCTTCGTGCTGCCGAAGTCCATCGCCACCGTGCGGATGTCCGCCGCATCGATCGTGGTGATCTTTTCGGCCCACTCGGGCGTGCAATCCTTGAGCACGACGTTCCACCACTCGGCCAGCCCGCTGACCCACTTCTCGTTGAAGGTATTCGGGTCGATCTCCTTGCCGGCCTCGAACTTCAGCGCCGGATCGGTGAAATCGCCTGCGAAAGCGCGGTCCCACAGGCCCTCGGTCAGGATCACATGGCCCATCGCGAGCGCCAGCGCGCCATCGGTGCCCGGCTTGATGAGCAGCAGCCGGTCGGCGGCGGTGCCGGTGGTGTTGACATGCACATCGACCACGGTGACCCGGGTCTTGGGCGATTTGGTGCGCATCTGTCCCCACGCGACCATGTTGCCGGTGAACGGACGGAACGATTCGAGGAAGCCGGCACCGAACACCAGCAGGTAGTTGGTGTTGGGATAGTCGTAGGCGCTGTAGGCATGATGGCCGTCCATGATGTGCTTGACGGTCTCGCTGGCGTCCGAGCAAATCGACGAGTGGCCGAGATTGAAGTTCGGCGTTCCGTACAGCTTGCCGAAATCGCCCAGGATCCCCACGTCGGATGCGCCCCAGCCGCGGCCGGTGATGATCGCGAAACGGTGCGATTCGTTCTTCTCGCGCAGCGCGTTCAGGCGTCCGGCGACGATGCCCAGCGCTTCGTCCCAGGAAATCGGCACGAACTTCGGATCCTCGTCGCGCCCTTTCTTGGGATTCGTGCGTTTCATCGGCGACTTGAAGCGATCCGGGTCGTACAGCAGATAGACGCCGTAATGCCCTTTCGGGCACAGCTTGCCCTGCGTCAGCGGGTTGTCCAGCGTTCCGTAGATCGCGTGCACGCGACCATTGGTCGTATAGACGTCGATGCCGCAGCGCGCCGGGCATTGGTGGCAGAAACTCTTGGTGATCACGGTCTCGCCGCCGGCGGCGCCCGCGGGTTGCGCGTGTGCCTTGGTCAGTGTCGACAGGCCCCCGCCGAGGTCCAGGCCAAGACCCGCGGCGCCCAGCGCGCCCGCGGCACCGGTCGCCTGCAGAAAACGGCGCCGGGTGACGTTTGGATTGAGAATCGAATCGCTCATGATCCATGCCTCCTGTTCGAATGACCAAAGACTCGAATGACGTTCTTCACCGCAATGCAAAGACCGAGCCAAACAGATCGCGCCCGAGCCGGCCGCGCGTACGGCAGGCCGTGCACCAGGCCGCCTCGCCCGTGTGCGCAAAGGGCTTTCCGCAGACGGGGCAGTGACGCAGCTCGAATCGGCTCAGAACGAGCGGGCGTCCTGCGGGATCCGTGAGGGTTCCGGACCGGTCGAGCCGCAGCGCGTGTTGCACGCACGCGCGCACGCACAGGCCGCAGCCGTCGCAGGCGGCGGCGTCGAACGCGATCCCCGCTGCCGTTCCGGTTTCGTACCGGCGCAGCGCCCGCGTTGGGCAGATCGCCGCGCAGAATCCATGGTTCATGCAGCGCGCGGAGACACGCAGCGCCGGCGCGGCGGGTTGCGGGGCGCTCGTTGCCGCGGTGTTCGCCCTCCCGGCCGCGAGCCGGCGGAAGAACCCGCGCCGGCCCGTGTCCGGAGGCGGAGGCCCTGCCAATTGCGCAGGCGGGTCAATCACGGGGGCGCCGAGCCCCGATGCCTCGAACCGCCGGCTTCTGGCATCGCTCGATTGGTTACGAGTAGGTAACATCTGCGGGATTTCCCGGCGAATCTTCCCGGCCAACCGCATGCTGTCCGCCAGCCGGACGAACTGCCGCGCCGAAACCGCAGGTCGTGCAGCCGGCAACGATCTGCGGTTTGCCGCCCGACCATGTAGGGCGCTCCGGACGCGGGGCGGGCAGCGGCTCGGGGCTGCCTTCGCGCCGGCGCCGGAAACCAGACCCGGTCCCGAATCCGGAGCAGAGGCCGGCCGGGTTTCCGGTGCCGGTTTCTGGAACGGCTCGTGCATGGCTGTTCATCGCGTATCGCAGGTTGGCGCGCCATTGCGCGTGATGTACCCTCTGCACGAACCGGGCCAGAGGCTTTTTCGGCAATTGCGCGCCACGATCATCGAGGAGACTTCCATGACGGCAAACCCATTCGAACGGGTGGTGCGAGGGCGGCAACGGGACAGGGGCTCCTCGCGGGATCGAGAATCGGTTACCGAATGGTTATCCGCCGCCGTTGGAGCAGACGATGAGTTACCGAACGGTGACCGGCGGCGGATATTGAGGCTGTTCTGTGCGGCCGCCGGTGCGGGGCTGGCCGGTGCCGCGCCGTCGCGCCGTGCCTTTGCCGCAGCGGGCAACTCGCCGCTTCGCATCGGGCTCACGCCCGCCTTTCTCCACGATCAGCACGGCCTGCTGGCGGACTGGCATGCGTACATGCAGCAGAAACTGCGCCGCTCGGTGCAGTTCGTCCAGCGCGACGGCTACCGGGAGACGATGGACCTGCTGCGGCTCGGTCAGCTCGATTTCGCATGGATCTGCGACTACCCCTTCATCCACTTGCGAGACCAGGTGCGGCTGCTGGCAGTCGCGCTGTACCGGGGGCGTCCGTTCTACCGTTCGTACCTGATCGTGGCGGGGACCGACCTGCACACGAGTTCGCTGGCGCAGTTGAAGGGCACGGTGTTCGCGTATGCGGATCCGTATTCGAACACCGGCTATCTGGCGCCGCGCTATGCGCTGCACCGGCTGGGCGAGAATCCTGCACGGTTCTTCCGCAAGACGTTCTTCACCTATTCCCACCGCAAGGTCATCGAGGCGGTCGCCGCCGGGCTCGCGGTGGCCGGCGCGGTCGACAGCTACGTCTGGGAGTCGCTCGCCGTGATCGAGCCCGCGATCACGCGGCAGACACGCATCGTGAGCCGCAGCGAGGAATACGGTTTCCCGCCCTTCGTCGCCCACGTCGCGGTGCGCAGCGGAGACTTCGAGGCGATGCAGCGGATGTTGCTCGGCATGTCCGGCGATGCCGAAGGTGCCGCGCTGCTGCGCCGCTTCAATCTCGGCGGATTCGTCCCGGGCGATGCCAGCCTGTACGAGGGCGTCGCACGGATGATGCGTGCATTCGGCGAGGCATGAAGTCGCTCTTCGACCTGAGCTTCCGCTACAAGATTCCGCTGTGGGGAAGCTTCCTGATCGTCACCTCGGCCGCATCCGTGTCGGGTGCGCTGATGGTGCGCGCCTACAACGATCTGCGCACCGACCTGTTCATCAGCGCCGACAGCCTTGGGCGCTCGCTGGCGAAGACGCTGTTTCCCGCGATGCTCCACGATAACGTCTGGCAGGCCTACGAAGTCGTGCGGGCTCCGGTGCAACAGGCGTCCGCGGAAAATCCAGTGCAGGCCGAGATGGTCGTGGCGCTCGACGGCAACCGGCAGGTCTATGTCTCCAGCATCCCAAAGGTGCTGCCGATGCTCACCGAGATCCGGTATGTGTCCGTGGAGTTCGCCGAGATCGCGCGGCGCATCGAAGAGTATCGCGGCCGGCAGACGCTGGCGGTGGATCTGCCCGGCTCCGCGCATCTGTACTTCGTGATTCCGATCGCCGACGAGCAGGCGCGGCTCGGTTCGCTGGTGCTCGTGTATTCGCGCGCGGCGTTTCTCGATCGCTTCCACCAGATCTCGATCGGCGCCGGGATGATCGCCGCGACCGTGCTCGCCATCCTGCTGCCGATCAACTGGTACTGGGGGCGGCGCACGGCCAAGCCGCTCGTCATGCTGGCGGAGCGCATGGGACAGATCGGCCGGCGCGTGCCCGAGGATCTCGATCCCAGTCTGTATGCCTACGGCGACGAGCTCGGCCGGCTTTTCGAGGCTTACGGTCGCATGGTCGAGGAACTGCGCGAGAAGAGCGTGCTGGAGACCGAGATGGTGCGATCCGAGAGGCTGGCCGCGATCGGGCGGCTGTCGGCCGGGATCGCCCACGAGATCAACAACCCGCTGGCAGGCATGCTGACCGCGATCAACACGTTTGCGTCGCATGGCAGCGCTGATCCGCGCACGCTCAAGACCGTGTCACTGATCGAGCGCGGCCTGCTGCAGATCCAGGACACGGTGGCGGCGCTGCTGGTGGAAGCGAAGCTCACCAGCCGTGCCCTCGCGGCCCAGGACATCGAGGATGTGCGCACGCTGCTCGAGCCCGAGGCGCACCGCAAGTCGCTGCGGTTCGGCTGGCACGGCGAACTCGGCCGCAGCGTGGAACTGCCCGCGACGCTGGTGCGCCAGATCCTGATCAACCTGCTGCTCAATGCGATCCGTGCGGCTGCCAGCCGGGTCGATTGCCGGGTCGCGCTTCGCGACGATGCGCTCGAGCTGAGCGTGGCCAACGATGGCGAGCCGCTGCCACTGGCGGTGAAGGAACGCCTGTTCGAGCCCTTCACCGGCACCGGTTCGGGGCACGGTCTCGGTTTGTGGGTCACCTATCAGATCGTGCAGCAGCTCGGCGGGCGCATCGCTGCGCATCCCGCGCAGGAGGGGGCGATGACGCGTTTCGAAGTGAAACTTCCGGTACCTGCACCGAAATGAACGAAGAAAGGTACCGCATCTGCCTGATCGAGGACGACGAGATCCTGGGTGAGGCCTTGTCCGACCGGCTGGAGGTCGAGGGCTATTCCTGCGAGTGGTTCAGGAATGCGCAGGCCGCGCGCGCCTCGCTCGAACGCAAGCGCTATGACGCCGCGATCAGCGACATCCGGCTACCCGACTCGAGCGGGGAAGAGCTCTTCACGACGTTGCGCGCGGGCGGGGCACCGTTGCCGCCGTTCATCTTCATCACCGGTTACGGTGCGGTCGACGCGGCCGTGCGGCTGCTCAAGCTGGGTGCCGAAGACTATCTGACCAAACCGTTCGACGTGGCGGCGCTCATCGACAAGGTGCGCGCGCTGTGCGTGAAGGCGCGACCGCAGCTTGCCGGCGAGCCCACGCTGGGGATCTCGCGCGTCATGCGCGGCATCGAGGCGATGGTCGCGCAACTCGCGCCCAGCGTCACCACCGTGCTGATCACGGGGGAGTCGGGTACGGGCAAGGAGGAGGTGGCCAGGGCGCTGCACCGCGCGCGGGATCCCCAACGCAAGCGTCCCTTCGTGGCGGTCAACTGCGGTGCGCTGACCGAGTCGCTGTTGGAGTCCGAACTGTTCGGCTACGAGAGGGGTGCCTTCACCGGCGCGGTGCGCGAGCGCAAGGGCGTGTTCGAGCAGGCGAGCGGCGGCACGCTGTTCCTCGACGAGATCGGCGACATGCCGCTCGCGATGCAGGTGAAGCTGCTGCGCGCGATCCAGGAGCGCAGCATCGTGCGGGTGGGCGGCGAGAAGCCGATCGCCGTTGACATCCGGCTGGTGTGCGCGACCCATCAGGACCTGAAGAAGATGGTCGAGCAGGGCGAGTTCCGCGAGGACCTCTATTACCGCATCCACGTCATTCACGTGCACGTCCCGCCGTTGCGCGAGCGCAAGGAGGACATCCTCTGGCTGGCCGAGCGGCTGCTCGAAGGGCTCGCCGCCGAGCATGGCGGCGCGCGCCGCCACCTGCACCGCTCGGCGGAGAAACCGATGCTCGATTATCCCTGGCCGGGCAACATCCGCGAGCTGAAACATTGTCTGGAACGGGCGTGCATCCTGTCGAGGCAACGGCTGCTCACCGCCGAACTGTTGTTTCAGGATATGGAGCTGCCGGGCGCGGAGGTTGCCTCGACGAACGAGTCGCTGGGCGAGTACCTGAAGGGCGCACAGAAACGCTACATCGAGCAGGCGCTGCGCGCGCGCGGCTACCGCGTCATCGAGACGGCCGCCGCGCTGGGCATCAGCCGCAAGAACCTGTGGGAGAAGATGTGCAAGCTCGGAATCGAAGCGCCCGACAAGTGATGGCACGCAATTCGCGATCGGCAGCGGCGAACGGCTTGACCTCGATCGCCGCGTGTACCAGACTGAAAACGACCGGATGACCGATGAACGGGAGCGCACGGGCGGTCCCGTCCGGGAACCGGAAACGGGAGACTCCGATGGCCAGGCAGGACGCACCCGAAGTGTACAAGCAGGTCCGCAAGGACTATCCGGAAGTCATCGAGGCGCTGGACGCTCTGGGGAAGGCGGCGCGCAAGGCCGGGCCGCTCGACGCGAAGACGATCCAGCTCGTGCAGCTCGCCGCGGCAGCGGCGATCGGCTCGCCGGGTTCGGTGCGCAGCCATGCGCGGCGCGCGCTCGATGCCGGAGCGCGGCGCGCGGAAGTGCGCCATGCGGTGCTTGCGACGGTGAATGTCATTGGATTTCCGAATGTCGTCGCGGCACTCGCCGCCCTGGACGGGCTCTCACGCAAGGCAGGCAAGTGAGGCGGTGTTTCGGATCGTTTTCGTTCGTTTCCTCGATGGAGGACATCATGGCAAAGGCAGTGAAAGGCGAAGCGAAGAGCACTCAGGCGCCGGCGAAGCAGGCGAACGCGGCGGTGGCTGCGGGCGCGATGCCGGCAGTGCCGGCTGCGAAGGCGCCGAAGAAGCACAAGGGCC
>JBBIUI010000003.1:0-71879 GCA_037440385.1 Rhodocyclales bacterium
GCCGAACCGCTGTCAAGGCAACACCGCCAACAGGCAACACCGCAACAGGCAAACCCGTGACGGGCTGCCGGGGCTTCGGGCAAGCGACGGGGCCCGTCAGGGCGCGAGCACCAGATTCAGGTCGAGCTGACCACCCTCGCCTTCCTCCGCGATGTCCGCGGGCGCGGCCTCGCGCAGGTGCTCGACGACGGTCAGATATTCGGGCGTGACGTCGCCGGTGATGTAGTTGCCGTCGAAACACGAGGTCTCGAAATGCTCGATCGCCGGATTGACCGCACTGACCGCCCGACGAAGCGCTTCCAGGTCCTGGTAGATCAGCGCGTCGGCGCCGATCTCGACGCGGATCTCCTCGTCGTTGCGCGAGGAGGCGATCAGCTCGCTGCGGGTCGGCATGTCGATGCCATACACGTTGGGAAAACGCACCGGCGGCGCAGCCGAGGCGAACGAAACGCGCCGGGCGCCGGCCTCGCGCGCCATCTGTACGATCTCGCGGCTGGTGTTGCCGCGCACGATCGAGTCGTCGACCAGCAGCACGTTCTTGCCGCGGAACTCCTGGCTGATCGCGTTGAGCTTCTGGCGCACCGACTTCCTGCGCACCGCCTGCCCCGGCATGATGAAGGTGCGGCCGATGTAGCGGTTCTTGACGAAACCCTCGCGGTAGGGCACGCCGAGCCTGTTGGCCAGCGCCATCGCCGAGGGCCGGCTCGAATCCGGAATCGGAATCACCGCGTCGATCGCCAGGCGCGGCATCGTGTGCCGGATCTTCTCGGCGAGCAGCTCGCCCATCTTGACGCGCGCTTCGTACACCGACACGCCGTCGATCAGCGAATCGGGCCGCGCCAGATAGACATATTCGAACATGCAGGGTGCATGCATCGTGTGCTCGGCGCACTCGCGGCTGTGGAAGTTGCCATCGACGGTGATCAGGATCGCCTCGCCGGGCAGCACGTCGCGCAGCACCTGGAAGCCCAGCGTATCGAGCGCGACGCTCTCCGAGGCGACGAGATATTCGGGACCCTCGTCGGTGATGTTGCGCCCGACGATCAGCGGGCGGATGCCGTAGGGATCGCGGAACGCCACGAGCCCGAAGCCCGCGACCATTGCGACCACGGCGTAGGCGCCGCGGCAGCGCCGGTGCACGCCGGCCACCGCGCGAAAGATCATGTCCTCGTCGAGCCGGTAGCTGGTGGCCGCCGCCTGCAGCTCGTGCGCCAGCACGTTCAGCAGCACTTCCGAGTCCGAGTTGGTGTTGATGTGGCGCAGGTCCTGCAGGAACATCTCCTGCTTGAGGCTCTCGGCATTGGTCAGGTTGCCGTTGTGGGCGAGCACCGTGCCGAAGGGCGAATTGACGTAGAAGGGCTGGGCTTCGGCCGAGTTGAAGGCCGAACCGGCGGTCGGGTAGCGGCAGTGGGCGATGCCCCAGTTGCCGGCGAGGTTGCGCATGTGCCGCGTGCGGAAGACGTCGCGCACGAGGCCCGGCCCCTTGTGCAGGTGGAAGCGCTTGCCTTCGCCCGTGACGATGCCTGCGGCATCCTGGCCGCGGTGCTGCAGCACCTGCAATCCGTCATACAGCAACTGATTGACGGGCGATTTCGCCACGACACCGAGAATTCCGCACATGTCACACCCCCATCCGGCCTGCCCCCGGCGGCGCGCCGCGCCGGGTTCCGTCCTGCGTGCGGAAATGAAGCCGGCCCGCAAGCCGCACCGGCAGCCACGGCTTCATCATCAGCACCGCGGTCTCCAGCGGCGCCGACAGCCGCGCCTCGCGCCACCAGGCCTGCCGCGGCACGCTCGTGAGCCCCGCGATGAGCACCAGCGCGGCCACCACCAGCAGCGCCCGGCCGAGCCCGAGGATCGCGCCGAGAAACCGGTCGACCGGCCCCAGCCCGACCGCCGACAGCATCCGCCGCAACACCAGCCTCGCGATCGACGCGGCGAACAGCACGCCTGCGAACACGAGCACGAAACCGATTGCGTACTCTAGCACCGGATCGTGCATCCCTGCCCATTGCGCGACCGGTGCGCCGGCCGCGGCGGCGCCGGCCCGGGCCGCGAAAAACCCCGCGACCCACGCGCCCAGCGAGAGCAGCTCGCCCGCGAACCCGCGAAACGCTCCGAGCGCCAGCGAGCCGATCACGATCGCCAGCACGCCGTAATCGAACGCGGTCATCCGCGCGGCGCGACGATCCCCGGCAGGCCCGCCCGATCGAGCCGTTCGCGCGCCTGTTCGGCCGCGGCGCGGCTGGCGAACGGTCCGGCACGAACCCTCGTCTTCGGCGCTCCTGCACCCGCCACCGGTTCGGTATAGACGCTGTAGCCGTGCGCCTTGACCCGTGCCTGGATCTTGCGGGCATTGTCCGCACTGGCGAATACGCCGAGCTGCACGATGTATTGCTCGGGCGTGCCGGCTGCGGGAGTCTGCGCTTCGGGCATCGCGGGCGTGCGCGCCGTTTCGGCGCCGTTCGCGGACCCGCGCGCCGGTTTCTCTTCGGCCGTTGCGTGTTCCCCAGCCTTCGGCTCGGCCTTCGCTTCGGGCTTCGGCTCCGGCTTCGCGGCACGCTTCGACTCGGCCGTTGCGGCGGGTTTCGGCCCGATGTTCGCGTCGGAACTCCCCGTCTGCGCGCCCGCGCCCGGTCCGGATCCGGACCTGTTGGCGGATGGCGACGGCGGGAGCGCGGCAGGCGTGCTCGCCGCGGCCGGCTCACCTGCGCCTTGCGCCGGCGAGGCCGGTGCCGCCCTCCCGGGAACGACGCGGGTGACGAGCGCGCCGCCGTCCTGGCTGGGGATGCGGATCTGGATGTCTTCACCCGGCTGGCGCGGCTGCTGGTCCATGACCATCGGCAGCACCACCGCCGCGGTGAGCGCGAGCGCGAGCGCGCCGACGAGCCGGCGCCGCGCGCGCTTCTTCAACTCCTGTCGTGCATCCGCTTCCGCCATGGGGGCCACCGCTCACGCGCCGCAGCGGCGCATGACATCGGCAACGGTCAGGAAAGATCCGAACGCGACGATTCTATCATCCTGCCCCGCGCGCCCTCGGGCGTGATCGAAGGCCTCGCCGGGGCTGGCGTAGCGGCCGTGCACCGGCGCGCCGGTCTCGGTCAGCACGCGCTCGAGGCACTCGGCACTGGCGCCGCGCGGGCCGGGCAGGCTCGCCGGCAGCCAGCGATCGACCCGGCTGCGCAGTCGTTCGACCACGGCGCGAATGTCCTTGTCCTGCATCATTCCGAACACCGCCCAGGTCTCACGAAAGGATCCCATGTCGCCGAGATTCTCGCTCAGAACGCCTGCCGCCTGCGGGTTGTGGGCGACGTCGAGCACGAGCGCCGGCCGGCCGGGGACGACCTGAAAGCGGCCGGGCCAGTCGACGTCGATCAGGCCGCGGCGGATGTCCTGCATCGCGACCGGCAGGCGATCGCCGAGCGCTTCGAGCGCGGCGATCGCGCCCGCCGCGTTGTACAGTTGCCGCGCGCCGCGCAGCGCCGGATATTCGAGTCCCGCGCGGCTCACCGTGCGGCTGCCGCGCCGCGACCAGTACTGCCACTGGGTGCGTTCGGCGCGGAAACCGAAGTCGACCCCGATTCGGCGCACGTCCGCCCCGATCTCCCGGCCCCGGTCCAAGACGCTGGCAGGCGGATCCGGGTCGGCGAGGATGGCGGGGCTTGCGCTGCGCAGGATGCCGGCCTTCTCGCGCCCGATCCGCTCGCGCGTGGCGCCGAGGTATTCGGCGTGATCGATGTCGATGGCCGCGAGCACCGCGCAGTCGGCGTCGAAAACGTTCACGGCGTCGAGCCGCCCGCCGAGACCCACCTCTAGGATCACGACATCGGGCGCGGCAGCCGCGAAGACCTGCCAGGCCGCGAGCGTGCCGAACTCGAAATAGGTCAGCGGCGTCTCGCCTCGGGCCCGATCGACTTCCTCGAAGCCCTCGCACAGCGGCGCATCGGCGACCGGCTCGCCGCCGATGCGCACGCGCTCGTTGTAGCGCAGCAGGTGCGGGGAGCTGTACAGGCCGACGCGGTAGCCGGCGCAGGTCAGCACCCGTTCGATCATCGCGCAGGTCGAGCCCTTGCCGTTGGTGCCGCCGACCGTGATCACGCAGCCCGGACGCCAGGAACCGAGCGCCTCGCTCACGCGCGCCACGCGTTCCAGCCCGAGCTCGATCGGCTTCGCGTGCAGGTGCTCGATACGGGCGAGCCACTCGCCCAGGCTGCGCGGCATCGACGGCGGTGGTCAGTCCGGCACGGGCAGGCGGCCGAGCGATGCGAGCAGCATCGCGAGCCGGTCGCGCAGCTCGCGCCGGTCGACGATGAGATCGAGCGCTCCCTTGCCCATCAGGAATTCCGCCCGCTGGAATCCTTCCGGCAGCGTCTGGCGCACGGTCTGCTCGATCACGCGCGGACCGGCGAAGCCGATCAGCGCTCCCGGCTCCGCGATGACGACGTCGCCCAGCATCGCGAAGCTCGCCGAGACGCCGCCCATGGTCGGGTCGGTCAGCACGCTGATGAAGGGCAGACGGGCGGCCGCCAGTTCGTCCAGTGCCGCGGTGGTCTTCGCCATCTGCATCAGCGAGAACAATCCCTCCTGCATGCGCGCGCCGCCGGTGGCGGTGATGCACACGAACGCAAGCCGCTGTTCCAGCGCCGCGCGCACACCGCGCACCAGCCGCTCGCCGACCACCGAGCCCATCGATCCGCCCATGAAGTCGAACTCGAAGCAGGCCACGACCGCCGGAATCGTCCTGATCGCTCCCTGCATGACGACCAGCGCGTCGGCCTCTCCGGTCTCCTCTCGGGCCGCTTCGAGGCGCTCCACGTAGCGCTTGCTGTCCCGGAACTTCAACGGATCGACCGGCACGACCTCGGCCCCGATCTCGAATCGCCCTTCGCGGTCGAGCAGCAGATCGAGCCTCGCGCGGGCGCGCAGCCTGCCATGATGTCCGCATTTCGGGCACACATGCAGGTTGGCCTCGAGGTCGCTCGCATACAGGACGGCCTCGCAGGCCGGGCACTTGGACCACAGCCCTTCGGGCATGGACTTGCGGGTGCCGGGTTCGCTGCGCTTGATGCGCGGCGGCAACAGTTTGTGCAGCCAGTTCATGTCGTGGGCTCCTGCTGCGTGGCGGGAGCGTCGAGCGCCTCGCGCATGCGGGCGAGGAAAGCTCCCGCGCGCTCGATCGCCGCGCCCGACGGTGCGTTTTCGATCTCCTCGATCAGCCGGCTGCCGATGACGACGCCATCGGCCACGTCCCCCGCCCGCCGCGCGCTCGCCGCGTCGCGTATGCCGAACCCGATCGCGACGGGCATGCCGCAGGCCGCGCGGATGTGCGGCAGCCGGCGCGCGACGGCATCGAGGTCCAGGCTCGCCGCACCGGTGACGCCGGTGAGCGAGACGTAGTAGATGTAGCCGGAACCGGTCGCGGCCGCGTTGCGTATGCGCACCTCGGTGGATGTCGGCGCGAGCAGCAGGATCGGGTCGATGCCCGCTTCGCGCAGCGCCCGTGCGAACCCCGCGCACTCCTCCGGCGGATCGTCGACGACGAGCACGCCGTCGACGCCCGCGAGGGCCGCGGCGGCGATGAACGCACGTTCCCCCATCGCCTCGATCGGATTGGCATATCCCATCAGCACCACCGGGGTGAGCGCATCGGCCTCGCGGAACCGGCGCACCATGTCGAGCACCGCGCGCAGCGTCACGCCGTTTTTCAGCGCGCGCTCGCTGGCGCGTTGTATCGTCGGCCCGTCCGCCATCGGGTCGGAGAACGGCACACCCAGCTCGATGAGGTCGGCACCGGCCGCGGCGAGCGCGTGCATCAGCGGCACCGTCGCCGCTCGATCGGGATCGCCCGCGGTGACGAACGGGATCAGCGCCTTGCGCCGCTCGCGCGCGAGCCGATCGAAGGTGGCGGGGATGCGTGACATGGCTCGTTCGCCGGGGACCGTTCAGGCGCGTCGGTGCGCGATCACAGTTCGATCCCGGAGCGCTGCGCGACCGTGTGCATGTCCTTGTCGCCCCGGCCCGACAGGTTGACGAGCAGCAGCGTGTCGCGCGGCAGCGTCGGCGCGAGCTTCGCCGCATACGCGAGCGCATGGGCGGACTCGAGCGCCGGAATGATGCCTTCCAGCCGGCACGCATCGTGAAACGCCGCGAGCGCCTCGTCGTCGCCGATCGCGACATACTGCGCCCGGCCGCTGTCCTTGAGCCATGCGTGTTCGGGGCCGACGCCGGGATAGTCGAGCCCGGCGGAGATCGAGTGGGTCTCGAGGATCTGTCCGTCGCCGTCCTGCAGCACATAGCTGCGGTTGCCGTGCAGCACACCGGGGCGCCCGGCGAGCAGCGAGGCCGCATGCCTGCCGGTCGCCAGCCCGAGGCCGGCCGCCTCGACGCCGATCAGCCGCACCGCGTCGTCACCGACATATTCGTGGAAGATCCCCATGGCATTCGACCCGCCGCCCACGCACGCGATGACGTAGTCCGGCTGCCGCCCGGCGACCGCCGGCATCTGGCGCCTGCATTCGGCGCCGATCACGGACTGGAAGTCGCGCACCATCACCGGGTAGGGATGGGGACCCGCGACGGTGCCGATGATGTAGAAGGTGTCGGCCACACGCGTGACCCACTCGCGCATCGCCTCGTTGAGTGCATCCTTGAGCGTTCGCGAGCCGGACTCGACCGGCACCACCGTGGCGCCGAGCAGCTTCATGCGGTAGACGTTCGCGGCCTGGCGCGCGACGTCGGTCGAGCCCATGTAGACGACGCACTGCATGCCGTAACGCGCGGCGACCGTCGCCGTGGCCACGCCGTGCTGGCCGGCCCCGGTCTCGGCGATCACGCGCTTCTTGCCCATGCGCCGCGCGAGCAGCGCCTGGCCGAGACAATTGTTGATCTTGTGCGCGCCGGTGTGATTGAGATCCTCGCGCTTGAGGTAGATCTGCGCGCCGCCCAACTGCTGCGACCAGCGCCTGGCGTGGTAGATCGGGCTGGGGCGCCCGACGTAGTGCTCGAGATCGTGGTCGAGCTCGGCGCGAAACTGCGGATCGCGCCGAGCCGCCTCGTACGCTTCGCGCAACTCGTCGAGCGCGGGGATCAGCGTTTCCGACACGAACACCCCGCCGTACGGACCGAAGTGTCCGCGGCAATCGGGAAGATCAGCCGGCATCCCCATCCCTGACTCCGGCAATGAATTCTGCCATCCTGCGCTCATCCTTGATGCCCTTCGCCACTTCGACGCCGCTGCTGACATCCACCGCCCACGGCCGAACCATGCGAACCGCCCGGGCCACGTTGCTCGCATCCAGACCGCCGGACAGGATGATCGGGACGGGGAGATCGCGCGGAATCAGCGACCAGTCGAACGCCCGACCGGCACCGCCGTAGCCCGGGACGTGGGAATCGAGCAACAGCCCCTGGGCCGACGCAAACGAGCGGGCGCATTCTAGCAGATCGACCCCCCGCTTCATCCGCGCCGCCTTGACGTAGGGCCGCCCGTACCGGCGGCACTGCGCCTCGGTCTCCTCGCCGTGGAACTGGAGGCAATCGACCGGCACCGCGTCGAGCACCCGGCGGATCGTCTCGTCGCACTCGTTGACGAACAGCGCGACCCGGGTGACGAACGGCGGCACCGCGCGGGCGATCTCGCGCGCACGATCGACATCGAGGCAGCGCGCACTGGGCGGGTAGAACACCAGTCCCAGCGCGTCGACGCCGAGCGAGACCGCGGCCCGCGCGTCCTCGACCCGGGTGATGCCGCAGATCTTGATCCGCGTGCGATGCCGCATCATCGGACGTTCCATTCCATCGGCATGACCGGGCGGGCCGCCCCGGGAAGGTCCCAGTTCGCTGCGTACTCGACGCGGCACAGGTACAGGCCGCACGCCGCGAAGGTCGGCGCGCCCAGGCTGCGGTCGCCGCTCGCCAGCAGATCCCCGACCCAGCGCACCGGCCGGCGGCCGCGGCCCACCTGCACCAGCGCCCCGACGATGTTGCGCACCATGTGGTGCAGGAACGCGTTGGCGCGCAGCGCGATCAGCACGTGGCTGCCGTGCTCGCTCACGGCCACTTCGTGCAGTGTGCGCACCGGCGATCGGGCCTGGCACTGAGCGCTGCGGAAGGCGGAGAAGTCGTGTTCGCCGGCGAGGCAGGCGGCCGCTTCACGCATCGCGTCGGCGTCCAGCCTGTGATGCACCCATCCGACCCGGCGGGCATCGAGTGCCGGCCGTACCGGCGCGCAATACAGCACATAGCAATACCCGCGGCTGATCGCGGCGTAACGCGCGTGGAATTCCTCGGTCACGCGCCGTGCCCAGCGCACCGCGACGGACGCGGGCAGGTGCGCATTGACGCCCCGCACCCACGCCTCGAGCGGCCGCTCGGCCGCCGTGTCGAAATGCACGACCTGCGACAGCGCATGCACGCCGGCATCGGTGCGGCCCGCGCAATGCACACGCACCGGCGCGCGGCCGATGCGCCCGATCGCCTGCTCGAGCACGTCCTGGACGGTGTTGCCGCACGGCTGCGATTGCCAGCCGAAGAACGCCGACCCGTCGTACTCCAGGCCGAGGGCGATCCTCACAGCAGCCAGCAGGCCAGCGCGACGCCCGCCACCGCGGCCGCCGCCGCGAGGTCCGCGCGGCCCGGCCGCGCCGGTGCGCGCAGCCGGATCACCTGGGGTTCGCACGCGGCCGGCGCCAGCCATTCGCGCCAGCCAGTGTTCCCGTCCTCGACGTTGCGCAGCACCAGCGTCAGGCGCACCGCCAGCGTCTCGCGCACCCGTCCGAACGGCGCGAGCAGCGCATGCAGGCCGGCGACGATGTCCTCGGCCGGAGTACGGGCGACCAGCAGCGAGACCAGCGCGATGATCGCGACGAGCCGCATGACATGAACGGCCGCGAGCTGCACGCCTTCGCGGGTGGGCCCGAGTGCGCCGAGCTCGGGAAACAGGTAGAGGCCGGCGCTGCCCCACGCGAAGAACACCGCGAGCGCGGCGAGCAGCCAGACGGAACGCGACAGCAGGCGGACGAAACGGGCGGCGGAAAACAGGCCGGCGGCGATCACACAGGCCAGTGATGCCATCAGCATGAAGGCCGGTGCGGCGAGTTGCAACAGCACGATCACCGCCGTCCACAGCAGCAGCCGCAGCCCGGGGTGAAACATCGCCGCGCCTCAGCCGAGGCGGCTCAGCATCTCGCGCGCGCGCTGTTGCTCGGAGGCATTGCCTTCCTTGAGAACCTCGTCGAGCAGTTCCCGCGCGCCTTCCTTGTCGCCCATCTCCTCGTAGGCCTTCGCGAGCTCGATCTTGGTGGCGACCTCGGAAATCTCCTCCGCGCCCGCGTCCGCCGGCGGCGCCGACAGATCGAGGTTGATCCCCGACAGACCGAGCCGCGGCGCGGCCGGTGCTGCGGGCTCGCCTGCCGGCGCGGCATTGTTCGCCTCGTCGAGCTTGAAGTTGAAATCGAGCACACCGCCGCCGATGTCGGTCTTCTCGAGATCGACGACCGGCGCGGTAGGCGCCCCGGCACGCTCGCCTTCGACGAACTGCATGACGTCCGCACCGATGTCGGTCTTCTCGAGATCGACGACCTGCGCGGCAGGCGCGGATTTGACGGGCGCCTGATCGAGCTCGAAATCGATGATGTTGCCGCCGATGTCGGTCGCTTCGAGATCGATCGAAGCATCCGGCGCCTGCGGCCTCGCGGCACCCGGTTCCAGATCGAGGTCGATCGCGGCGAGTTGCTGCGTCTTCGTCGCGGCATCGAGCGGAAGATCGATCGAAGGTTTGCCGCCCGCCCCCGCGCCCGGTTCCAGCACGACCGTCTTCTCGGCGGCGAGCGCCTCGGCCGGCCGCGGCGTGGTCAACGTCGCGGAGAAATCGAGCCCGAGATCGAAATCGACGTCAGCGACCGGCGCCGGCGTCGCCGTGGCGGCGGGCTGAGCGAGATCGAGGGGAGCCGCGCCGGCGTCGGCGAGCGGCGACCGGTCCAGGATGACCGTCTTGTCTTCTCTGTCCCCCGACACCGCGGCCGCGATCTGGCCGGCGTCACCCGGCATCGTCCAGGTGTCGCGCAGCTTGTCGGGCGAGGATACGACGATGGTCTTTTCGGTGAAGCGCGTCTCCTCGGCCGGGGCCGGCGCCGCGGCGCCGAACAGCGCGTTGGTCGGATCGAGTTTCCTGCCCATCGCCGCGGCCTTGTCCCACTCCGGCCCCTTGCCGCCGGTGGCCGCATACAGCTCGGTGGCGAGCGCGTCGAACCGCTTGACGTCCTTGCGCTGCGCGTAGATTTCGAGCAGCTTCACGTGGATCGCATGGCGCGTCGGTTCGCTCTTGAGCGCATCGAGCAGGATTTCTTCGGCCTGCGCATCGCGCCCGTAGGCCATGTAGACGTCCGCCTCCGCGACCGGATCGACCCCTTCGTCGGTATCGATCGAACTGAGTCCGGACTGGCTGAAGTCGGTCTGGACCGAACTGCTCGTCGTATCCACGCTCTGGCCGCCGGCTGCACCGAAACTCGCTTGCGCGACCGGTGCGGTCGTCGCACCCGCAGTCACCGCAGCGCCTGGTTCAGCCGAGCGCCTGCGCAGCCGGTAGCCGAGCAATCCGAGCAGGGCGAGGATCACGGCGCCCAGACCCCAGCCCGCCGGACCGCCGAACAACCCGGACAGGAAGCCGGGTTCTTCGCGCTGCGGCGCAGCCGGTTTCGCAGCCTCCGGTTTCGCAGCCTCCGGTTTCGCTGCGACGGGAGGCGGGGCCGACACGGTCGGCTGCGGCGCCTGCGCCGCCGGTGCAGCCTCCGGC
Source organism: Rhodocyclales bacterium (assembly GCA_037440385.1). Classification (GTDB taxonomy): domain Bacteria; phylum Pseudomonadota; class Gammaproteobacteria; order Burkholderiales; family Rhodocyclaceae; genus CG2-30-68-42. Next base: position 10,793 of record JBBIUI010000003.1, read on the forward strand.
GCCTTCGCCGGTGCCGCTGCCTGCGGCGTGCCCGCCTGGCCTTGCAACCGTGCGAGATTCTGATTCTTCAGTTCGAGCAGCTGCTGGAGCTCGCGTACGCTCTTCTCCAGTTCGGCCAGCCGGCCGTTTGCGTCCTTCAGCGACTTTTCCTTCGCGACGAGGTCTTCCTCCAGCGCGGTGATCCGCGCCTGCGCCGCACGATCCGTCGTGGCGGCCGCTCCCCCCGCGGCCTTGCCGGCCGCTTCCGCCCTGGAGACCTTGAGCTGATCGACGGCCTCGGCGGCTGCCGCAGGCTTCTCCTCGACGCGCGGTGCCAGCTTGCCGGCTGCGGCCTGCGTGGCCGGAGCTTCCTTCGGGGCCGGTGCCGCGGCCACCGCCTGGGAGAGCTTCTGTCGATAGGCTCTGAACTCCGCGGCCTGTGCGAGCACGATCCGCCGGGCTTCCGGCGCCGCGACCGCGGCGGCCGTGTCCCGCTCCGGGATGTTCAGGATGCGACCGGCGCGCAGGCGGCTCATGTTGCCGTCGAAGGCCTGCGGATTGGCCCGGAAGATCGCAACCAGCATCTGGTCCAGCGTCACGCCTTGCGGCTTCGTTTCGCTCGCGATGCTGTGCAGCGTCTCGCCGCGCCTGACTTCGTGCGCCGTCTGCGCCGCCCTCGCCGCGGCGGGCGAAGGCGTTGCCGCAACGGGTCTGCCGGGGATGACCTGGCTCACCGCCGGTGCCGCGACCGGCGCGACGACCGGCGCCGCCGGTTGCCGGGCGACGGGCAGGTTCGGCGGATCGAGCAGGAACGTGTATTCACGCACCAGCCGCCCCGAGGCCCAATTGAGCTCGACCAGGATGGACAGGAAGGGATCATCGACCGGGCGATCGGTCGTGATGCGAATCACCGGCCTGCCGTCGCGCCGCTGCACGAGCGCCATCTTCACGGTGCCCAGCACGGGGGAATATTCCATACCGGCCTGCCGGAACGCTTCCGGCGCCGCCATGCGGACGGCGGCCGAAGACAACTCGTCGCGCGCCGCCGATAGTTCGACCTCCGCATGCAGCGGCTGCCCCAGGCCGCTCAGAACTGTGAGTTTTCCCAGTCCGGCCGCCTGCGCGGACCCGGAAAAACCGGCAATCGCAAGCGTCACGGCCGCGGCCGCCAGCGTAGGTTTCATGATCCTTTTGCCCACTGCAGCTCCCTGGGGGGTACGATGCCCGAAACCAAAAATAACATCATGCAGTTACGCATGCAAGCTGAACCCGCTTCGAGACTCGGGCAGCCATCCGCCAGCGTGGCCGCCGTCACGGCTCCACGAGGATGCGCAACATGCGGCGCAACGGTTCGGCCGCGCCCCACAGCAACTGGTCGCCGACCGTGAAGGCGGCGAGGAGCTCGCCGCCGCCCATCGACAGCTTGCGCACGCGCCCGACCGGCACCGACAGCGTACCGGTGACCGCCGCAGGAGTGAGCTCTCGCACGCTCGCCTCGCGCTCGTTGGCGATGAGCTTCACCCACGGGTTCGCGCCGGAAATCATTCGTTCTATTTCGGCCAACGGCACGTCCCTCTTGAGCTTGATCGTCAATGCCTGGCTGTGGCAGCGCATCGCGCCGATGCGCACGCACAGCCCATCGACCGGTATCGGATCGCGCTCGCGGCCGAGTATCTTGTTGCACTCCGCCTGCCCCTTCCATTCCTCGCGGCTTCGCCCGTTGCCGAGATCCTGATCGATCCACGGGATCACGCTGCCGGCGAGCGGCGCGCCGAAGCGTGCGGTCGGGAAGCCTTCTGCGCGCAGCGCGGCGGTGACCTCGCGGTCGATCGCGAGGATCGCCGAGGACGGGTCGGCGAGCAGCGCGGCCGCTGCGCCGTGCAGCGCGCCCATCTGTGCGAGCAGCTCGCGCACATGCTGCGCGCCGGCTCCCGAAGCGGCCTGGTAGGTCATCGCGCTGACCCACTCGACGAGGCCGTGGCGGAACAACCCCGCGAGTCCCATCAGCATCAGCGACACGGTGCAGTTGCCGCCGATGTAGTTGCGCACGCCCCGGTCGAGCGCACGCCGGATCACGTCGTCATTGACCGGGTCCAGAATGATGACGGCATCCTCGCGCATGCGCAGCGCCGACGCCGCGTCGATCCAGTAGCCGTTCCAGCCGGCCGCCCGGAGCTTCGGGAAGACCTCGCGCGTGTACTCGCCGCCCTGGCACGAGACGATGATCTCCATCGCTTCCAGCGCTTCGATGCTCCTGGCATCGAGCAGCGCGGGCAGCGCGCGGCCGATGTCCGGCGCTTGCCCGCCGGGTTGCGACGCGGAGTAGAACACCGGCTCGATCGCGTCGAAATCGTGCTCCGCGGCCATGCGCTGCATCAGCACCGAGCCCACCATCCCGCGCCAGCCCACGAATCCGACCCGCTTCATTTCCGCTCTCCGTACCCGTCCATCCGCCTTGCGACCCGCCTCACAGCGCCGCGAGGACCGCATCGCCCATCTGTGCGGTACCCACCGCAGCCATGCCGGGCTCGCACAGGTCGGCCGTGCGAACGCCGCTCGCGAGCACCTTCCTGACCGCAGCCTCGATGCGCGCGGCCGCCTCCTCGTGCCCGAACGAGTGGCGCAGCATCATCGCCGCCGACAGGATCGTCGCGAGCGGGTTGGCGACGCCCCGGCCCGCGATGTCGGGCGCCGAACCGTGTATCGGCTCGTACAGCCCCTTGCCACGGCTGTCGAGCGAGGCCGACGGCAGCATGCCGATGGAACCGGTCAGCATCGACGCCTCGTCGGAGAGGATGTCGCCGAACAGATTGCCCGTCAGCAGCACGTCGAACTGCTTCGGGTTGCGCACGAGCTGCATCGCGGCATTGTCGACGAGCATGTGGGTCAGCGCCACATCCGGGTACTCGCGCGCGGTCTCGATGACGACGTCACGCCAGAGCTGGGTCGCCTCGAGCACGTTCATCTTGTCGATCGAGCACAGCCTGCTCGAGCGTCTGCGCGCGGCATCGAAGGCGACGCGGGCGATGCGGCGGATCTCGGACTCCGAATAGACCATCGTGTTGAATCCGACCCGCTCGCCGTGTTCGGTACGGATGCCGCGCGGCTCGCCGAAGTAGATGTCGCCGGTCAGCTCGCGCACGACCAGCAGGTCCAGTCCGGCGACCACCTCCGGCTTGAGCGTCGAGGCGTTCGCGAGCTCCGGGTAGAGCACGGCCGGGCGCAGGTTCGCGAACAGGCCGAGATCCTTGCGGATCGCGAGCAAGCCCCGCTCGGGTCGCTGCGCACGCGGCAACGCATCGTACTTCGGCGCGCCCACCGCTCCGAGCAGCACCGCGTCCGCGCTGCGCGCGAGATCCCGGGTCGACTCCGGATAGGGATCGCCCTGCGCATCCACCGCGCAGCCGCCGAGCAGCGCGTGTTCCGTTTCGATCGGAAGCCCGTCGGCGCGCAGCCGCTCGAGCACGCGCACGGCCTGCGCGACGATCTCCGGCCCGATGCCGTCACCCGGCAGGATGCAGATCTTCATCGTTTCGCCGAACCGGCCTTCACCGGGAAAAGAGCCACGGCTGCTCGATCCGGCGGCGCGCCTCGAACCGGGCGATCTCGTCGCGATGGCGCAGCGTCAGGCCGATGTCATCGAGCCCGTCGAGCAGGCAATCCTTGCGGTAGGAATCGATCTCGAATCCGGTGGCGCGCCCGTCGGGGCGGGTCACGGTCTGCGCCGCGAGGTCGATCGCGAGCCGGTAACCGGGCCGCGCGGCGACCGCCGCGAACAGCTCGTCGATCTCGGCGGCGGGCAGCCGGATCGGCAGCAGGCCGTTCTTGAGGCAGTTGTCGTAGAAGATGTCGGCGAAGCTCGTCGCGAGCAGCGCACGGAATCCGTAATCGAGCAGCGCCCACGGCGCGTGCTCGCGCGAGGAGCCGCAGCCGAAATTCTCGCGCGCGAGCAGGATCGACGCGCCGCGGTAGCGCGGCTGGTTGAGCACGAAATCCGGATTGAGCGGCCTGCCCGCGCAATCCTGCCCCGGCTCGCCGCGGTCCAGATAGCGCAGCTCGTCGAACAGGTACGGGCCGAACCCGGTGCGCCGGATCGACTTCAGGAACTGCTTAGGGATGATCGCATCGGTGTCGACGTTGCTGCGGTCGATCGGCGCGACGATCCCTTCATGCCGTCTGAATGGTTCCATCCCTTCGTTCCATCACTTCGCCGACTTCTCGATCACCTCGCCGCCCTTCCTGATGTCCTTGCCGAGCCCCTGCACGGTGTTGCAGCCCGCGATCAGCATCATCAACGCCACCACGGCAGTGAGCAGCCGTCCGTTACGCATGTCCGTCCTCCTCGCCCGCGATCATGACTGAAGCATTTTCCGGACATCGACGAACCTGCCCGCGACCGCGGCGGCGGCCGCCATCCGCGGGCTGACCAGATGGGTTCGCCCTCCGGGACCCTGGCGGCCCTCGAAGTTGCGGTTCGACGTCGACGCGCAGCGCTCGCCCGGCCCGAGCCGGTCGTCGTTCATGCCCAGACACATCGAGCAGCCCGGTTCGCGCCATTCGAATCCCGCCGCAACGAAGACCCGATCCAGCCCTTGCGCTTCCGCCTGCCGCTTCACGAGCCCGGATCCGGGCACCACGAGTGCCTGCCGGATGTTCGCCGCGACGTGGCGCCCGCGCAGCACTTCGGCGGCCGCGCGCAGATCCTCGATGCGCGAGTTCGTGCACGAGCCGATGAACACCTTGTCGAGCGCGATCGCGTCGATCGGCGTGCCCGGCCTGAGGCCCATGTACTGGAGCGCGCGCGCCCAGCCTTCGCGCCGCGTCGCATCCTTCTCGCGATCCGGATCGGGAACCACGCCATCGACCGGGACGACCATCTCGGGCGAGGTGCCCCAGGTGACCTGCGGCCGCAGCGACGCGGCATCGAGCTCGACGACGCGGTCGAACCGGGCGTTCCCGTCGCTGTGCAGCGTGCGCCAGAACTCACAGGCACGTTCCCACGACTCGCCGCGCGGGGCGAACGGGCGCTCGCGCAGATACGCCAGCGTCGTGTCATCCACGGCGACCAGGCCGGCGCGCGCGCCCGCCTCGATCGCCATGTTGCACACCGTCATGCGGCCTTCCATCGACAGCGCGCGCACTGCGCTGCCGGAGAACTCGATCGCGCAGCCGGTTCCGCCTGCGGTCCCGATTCGTCCGATCACCGCCAGGACGAGGTCCTTCGCCGACACGCCCCGGGGCAGCGCACCCTCGACGCGCACCAGCATGTTCTTCGCCTTCCTCGCGAGCAGGCACTGCGTCGCCAGCACGTGCTCGACCTCGGATGTGCCGATCCCGAACGCCAGGCAGCCGAAGGCGCCGTGGGTGCTGGTGTGCGAATCGCCGCATACCACGGTCATTCCCGGCAGCGTGGCGCCCTGTTCCGGCCCGATCACATGCACGATGCCCTCGCGGGCGTCGCGGAACGGGAAGTAGGCCAGCGCGCCGGTGCGCGCGATGTTGGCGTCCAGCGTCTCGACCTGGAGCCGCGAGACCGGATCGGCGATGCCCCGGTCCCAGTCGCGGGTCGGCGTGTTGTGATCGGCGGTGGCCACGATCGAATCGGGCCGCCAAACCGTGCGGTGCGCGAGCCGCAGCCCCTCGTATGCCTGAGGGCTGGTCACTTCATGGACCAGGTGGCGGTCGATGTACAGCAGCGCCGTGCCGTCGTCTTCCTGGCGGACGATATGGGAGGTCCAGAGCTTGTCGTAGAGCGTTTGCGGCATCGGCGGGTCCGAAGCGTACCGGTTGGCCGCGATTATCTCACGGCGCTGCGGCGTTCAACGAGCCGAGTAGTAGCGGCGCGCCTCCGGCAGCCACTGCTCGATCGCGCGGATGCGAGCCTCGTCCGCCGGGTGGGTCGACAGGAACTGCGGCGGCCTCGCGCGGCCCCGGCTCGCCTGCGCCATGCGCACCCACAGGTCGCGCGCGGCGAGCGGATCGTAGCCGGCCTTCGCCATGTAGATCAGCCCCAGACGGTCGGCTTCGGACTCCTGCAGCCGCGAATAGGGCAGCAACACCCCGACCGTCGCGCCCAGTCCGAGCAGGCCGCCGTACAGGTTGGCCTTGGCCGGGTCCGACGTCGACATCGCCAGCCCGGCGCCTATGCCCTCGACGACCAGTTGCTGGCTGACGCGTTCTCCGCCGTGGCGCGCGATCGCGTGCGCGACCTCGTGCCCGACCACCGCCGCCAGTCCGGCATCGTCGCGCGCGACCGGAAACATGCCGGTATACACCGCGACCTTGCCGCCCGGCAGCGCGAACGCGTTGATCTCCTTGTCATTGTCGAGGACCTTGAATTCCCACCGGTAGTCGCTGCGCCCGGTCGCCGCGGCGATCCGCCGCCCGACCCGCTCCAGCATCTGGTTCATCCGGGGATCGGCCGAGATCTTCTCCTTCTTCAGCACGTCCTGGAACGCGGCGAACCCCATCGACACCTCCTGGCCCTCGGACAGGAGCTGGAGCTGGGAACGACCGGTGATCGGCACCGACTGGCAGGCCGTCAGCATCAGCGCGAGCGCGAGGCTCGCCGCGAGGGGGGCGCCCGGAATCTTCATGTTCGTCTCATGGTCAAGCGGATATCGGCATCAACGCGCCGACACGCCCTCCGATGACGCGTCGGGCCAGCGGCGCAGCATCAGCCCGAGACCGGCGGCCGCGAACAGCGCGGACACGCTGAAAGTCGGCCCGGCACCGAGCGTCTCCCAGGTGAGTCCGCTGAGCAGCCCGCCGGCCATCGATCCGGCGCCGAACGACACGCTCGAATACAGGGCCTGGCCGCGCGCTCGATGGGGCGGTGGAAACCAGCGGTTGATCGCCGCGACCGCGGCGGCATGATAGGCGCCGAAGGTTGCCCCATGCAACAGTTGCGCGGCGACGATCAGCACGGGCTGGCGCGTCCCCCAGCCGATCAGCAGGAAGCGAATCACCGCGCACGCGAAGCTCGCCACCAGGATGCCGCGCAGCGAATGGCGCGCGAGCAGCCGCGGCATGCGCGCGAACACCGCGATCTCGGCGAGCACGCCCAGCGTCCACAACCAGCCGACCGCAGCCTTGCTGTAGCCGCTGTCGACGAGATGGATCGACAGGAATACGTACAGCGCGCCATGGGCCGCGGACATCGCGAAACACGCGGCGAGCAGCGCCGCCACTTCCCGCCTGCGGACGATCTCGCCCAGACGGGGCCCGTCGCGCCCGTGGCGCTGCGCACCATCGTCCGGCAGCAACATCGAGCACACGGCGATCGCCGCGAGCAGGCCCGTCGAGACCCACAGCACTGCGCCGATCGATGTCCGATCGAGCAAGGGGCCGAGCGCGAGCGCGACGAGGATGAACCCGATCGAGCCCCACAGCCGGATGCTGCCGTATCGCTCGCCGCGGCTGCCGAGTCGCTCCAGTGTCAGCGCCTCGACCAGCGGCAGCGCGGCGCCCCAGAACAGCGCCATGACCGCCATCGCGACGAAGATGCCGGTAAAGGACTGCGTGAACCACAGCGCCGAAAACCCGACGGCGCTGGCGACCGAGCTGGCGCGCACGATGGGCGTGCGCCGCCCCGCGCGATCGGCGAGCCAGCCCCACAGGTTCGGCGCAACGACGCGCATCGCCTGCATCAGCGACATCAGCACGCCGATCTGCAAGGCGGAAAACGACAGCGAAGCGAGGTACAGGCTGAAATACGGCGCGAACGCGCCGACGAAGGCGAAATAGCAGAAGTAATACGTCGACAGGCGCCAGTACGGCAGCATCGCTTCGACCGGTCGCTGCCGCGCGGCACACGCCGGCAGGCGCTCAGGTGCGCTGGGCGCGCAGCAGCGCGTACAGGCTGTCCTTGATCTTCAGCCGCTTCTTCTTCAGCTTCTCGATCTCGACGTCCGGCACCGGTTCGTTGTTCTCCTCGACGCGCGAGACGTCGGCATCGACCCGCTTGTACTCGTCGCACAGGCGGGCGAACTGCGTGTCGGAGCTGCGAAGCCGATGAATCACGTGCTTGAGCTCGGGGAATTCCTGCTCGAGTTCGTGGGACAGCAGCGGCATTTCGTTCCTCGCTCGGTAAGTGGATCGGTGGTTCGATGAAAAGACTCCGCGGGCCGCCGGCTCAGGGCTCCTCCGGCTCGGGATCGTTCACCCGCGCCCCCGCTTCGGACGGTGCCGGGTGCCCGGCGGCTCCCGCGATCGCGGCAACACCAGGCCTGACGTCGGCGCACTGGGCACGCTGGCGCAGCGCATGGTCGATCAGCACCAGGGCCAGCATCGCCTCCGCGATCGGTGTCGCGCGGATGCCCACGCACGGATCATGGCGGCCCTCGGTATGGATCCGCACCGGTGCGCCGGACTTGTCTATCGTGCGACGCTCCAGGCGGATGCTGGACGTGGGCTTCACCGCGAGCCGCACGACGATGTCCTGCCCGGTCGAGATGCCCCCCAGGATGCCCCCGGCATGATTGGACAGGAAACCCTCCGGCGTCATCTCGTCGGCATGCTCGCTGCCGTGCTGGGTGACACAGCCGAATCCGGCGCCGATCTCGACCCCCTTGACCGCGTTGATGCCCATCATCGCCGAGGCGATGTCGGCGTCGAGCCGACCATAGACGGGCTCGCCCCATCCGGCGGGCACACCACTGGCCATCACCGTGATCTCGGCGCCGATCGAGTCGCCCGACTTGCGCAATGCATCCATGTAGGCTTCCAGTTGCGGCACGGCATCCGGATCGGCGGCGAAGAACGGGTTGCGATCCACCGCGTCCCACGCCTTGAAGGCGATCCCGATCGGGCCGAGCCGCGACATCCGCCCGCGTACCGTGACGCCGTATCGGCTGCCCAGCCATTTCTTGGCGATCGCGCCCGCCGCGACGCGCACGGCGGTCTCGCGGGCCGAGGCGCGCCCGCCGCCGCGATAGTCGCGGATGCCGTACTTGCGCCAGTAGGTGTAGTCGGCATGGCCGGGGCGGAAGGCTTCCATGATGGCGCCATAATCCCGGCTGCGCTGATCGACGTTGCGGATCAGCAGGCCGATCGGCGTTCCGGTCGTGCGGCCCTCGAACACTCCGGACAGGATCTCGACCGTATCGGGCTCGCGCCGCTGAGTGACGTGGCGCGACGTGCCCGGCTTGCGCCGGTCGAGCTCCCGCTGGATGTCCGCCTCCGCGAGTTCCATGCCGGGAGGACAGCCATCGACGACGCAGCCGATCGCCGGCCCGTGCGACTCGCCGAACGACGTGACGCAGAACAGCCTGCCCAGCGTGTTGCCCGACATGTCTCAGGCCGGCCTCGTCGAACGATACGGTTTCATGATCCGCGGTGCCGCGACGGCGCTTCGGTCGGTTCGTTGGGGCTATTATGCCCCCATGTCCGCCAGACGAAACAGGCCCGTCCCGCGACGCCCGGCCTCGCCGCCGCGCAGCCCGCCCCGGGAGGCGCCCGCAGACAACGCCCTGATGCGGCCCGACGCGCGCTGGCAGCGCACGCGCCGCTACGCCTGGGACAAGCGGCGCTAGCCCGCGGCACGCGCCGGCGCATCACGCGCGCAGTTCCTCGCGGTCACGAAAATAGTCCAGTGCCTGCGGGTTGGCCAGCGCCTCGAGATTGCGTACCGGCTCGCCATGCACGACGTTGCGCACGGCGAGCTCGACGATCTTGCCGCTCTTCGTGCGCGGAATGTCGGCGACCTGCAGGATCTTCGCCGGAACGTGGCGCGGCGTGGTGTTCTCGCGAATCGCCTGGCGGATGCGAGCGGCGAGCGCATCGTCGAGCACCAGCCCGTCGCGCAGCTTGACGAACAGCACGACCCGCACGTCGCGCTCCCAGTTCTGCCCGATGACGAGCGACTCCAGGACCTCGTCCAGCTTCTCGACCTGGCGGTAGATCTCCGCGGTGCCGATGCGCACGCCGCCCGGATTGAGCGTCGCGTCCGAACGCCCATGAATGATGACGCCGTCGTGGCGCGTGATCTCGATGTAGTCGCCGTGACACCACACGCCGGGAAATCTCTCGAAGTAGGCGGCGCGGTACTTGCGGCCGTCCGGATCGTTCCAGAAGCCGACCGGCATCACCGGAAACGGCCGGACGCAGACCAGCTCCCCCGTGCGGCCGCGCACCGGCCGGCCGCGCTCGTCGAACACCTCGACCGCCATGCCCAGCCCCCTGCACTGGATCTCGCCGCGCCACACCGGGCGGATGGGACAGCCCAGCACGAAGCACGAGATCAGATCGGTGCCTCCCGAGATCGACGCGAGCTGGAGATCGGCCTTGACGTTCTCGTATACATAATCGAAGCCTTCCGGCGCGAGCGGGCTGCCGGTCGAGAACATCACGCGCAGCGCGCTCAGTTCGTGGCTGCGCGCCGGCGCGAGTCCGGCCTTCGCGATCGCATCGATGAACTTCGCCGACGTGCCGAAATGCGTCATGCCTTCCGCCTGCGCGTAGTCGAACAGGATCGAACCGCGCCCGACGAACGGCGAGCCGTCGTACAGAAGCAGCGTGGCTCCCGAGGCGAGGCCCGAGGCGAGCCAGTTCCACATCATCCAGCCGCAGGTCGTGAAGTAGAACAGCCGGTCGCCGGGCCGCAGGTCACCGTGCAGCCGGTGCTCCTTCAGGTGCTGCAGCAGCACGCCGCCTGCGCCATGCACGATGCATTTCGGCACGCCGGTCGTGCCGGACGAATACAGGATGTAGAGCGGATGGTCGAAGGGCAGCCGCTCGAACGCGATCTCGCGCGCGCCGGCATGGGGCGCGAGGAAATCCGCGAGCCAGGTTGCGCCGCGGATCGCCGCCAGGTCCGCGCTCGCGCCGCTCACGTACGGCACGATCACGGTACGGCGCAGCGACGGCATGCGCTCGCAGATCTGCCCGATCCTGCCGAGGTTGTCGATCGTCTTGCCGTTGTAGTAGTAACCGTCGGCCGCGAACAGCACGGCCGGTTCGATCTGCCCGAAGCGGTCGACGACGCCCTGGACGCCGAAATCGGGCGAGGCCGACGAGAACACCGCGCCGATCGAGGCGGCCGCGAGCATGATGACGATCGTCGCCGGCAGGTTCGGCAGATAGGCCGCGACCCGCTCTCCGCGCCCGACGCCGAGCGCTCGCAACGCCGCCGCGCACTGCGCGACGGCCCGATGCAGTTGCGCATGGCTGACGCGGGCGCGCACCCTGTCCTCGCCCCAGAACACCAGCGCCGTCGCGCCGTCGCGCCGCACGAGCAGGTTCTCGGCGTAGTTCAGGCGCGCCTGCGGAAACCAGCGCGCGCCGGGCATGCGATCGGCATCGACGAGCACATCGCTGCCCGGCTCACCGATGACTTCGCAGAATTCCCATAGCGAGCGCCAGAACCGCTCGGGCGCCTCGACCGACCAGCGCCACAGGCCATCGTAGTCGCCGTTCGAGAGCTGCCAGCGCGCGTTGGTCTGGCGAAGGAAGGCGGTCATCGCGGCGCGCTCGACACGCTCCGGTCCGGGTTCCCACAACGGTGTTTCGCGCATCGTTCCTCCTCACCACCCGCACCGGTCTCGCATCGCCTTCGTCGCGCGATCGGGATGCGCGCCGGATGGACCAGGCTGCATTGCGTCGCCATTCGCGACTCGGATGGCCTGCTCGATTGCAATTATAATCGCCCGCTCCGTCCCGCTCGCGGGACGACACTGGACACTTCGCTGCGGCACGAGGCCGGCATGGAACGTGAATCGATGCAGTTCGATGTCGTGATCGTCGGCGGCGGCCCCGCCGGACTCGCCGGCGCGATACGGCTCAAGCAGCTCGCGCTGGAGCACGGCCACGAGGTCTCCGTCTGCCTGATCGACAAGGGCTCCGAGATCGGCGCCCACATCCTGTCGGGCGCCGTATTCGACCCGCGCGCACTCGACGAACTGCTGCCGGACTGGAAGGAACGCGGCGCACCGCTCGGCACCGAGGTCAGCGAGGACCGCTTCCTGTTTCTCGGGCCGCGCAGCGGATGGAAGTTTCCTGGCGCCGCACTGCCGGCATGCTTCCTGAATCACGGCAACTACGTCATCAGCCTCGGCAACCTGTGCCGCTGGCTGGCCGGTCAGGCGGAGGCACTCGGCGTCGAACTGTACCCGGGCTTCACCGGGGCGGAGGTGCTGTATTCGGACGCCGGCGCCGTGGCGGGTGTGATCACCGGCGACATGGGCGTGGGGCGCGACGGCGAGCCCACGAGCGCCTATCAGCCGGGAATCGAACTGCGGGCCCGGTACACCCTGTTCGCCGAGGGATGCCGCGGGCATCTCGGCAAGCGGCTCGAAGCGCGCTTCGATCTGCGCAACGGATGCGACCCGCAGGTCTATGCCATCGGCCTGAAGGAGTTGTGGGAATTCGCGCCGGGCAGCCATCGGCCGGGGCTGGTCATGCACACCGCGGGCTGGCCGCTCGATGCCCATACCTATGGCGGATCGTTCCAGTATCACTTCGAGAACAACCAGGTCTCGGCCGGCTTCGTCGTCGGCCTGAACTATGCCAATCCCTACCTGTCGCCGTTCGAGGAGTTCCAGCGCTTCAAGACCCACCCGCTGATGCGCGGCGCGTTCGAGGGGGGGCGGCGAATCGCCTACGGGGCGCGGGCGATCGCCGCCGGTGGCCTGCAGGCGCTGCCGAAACTCGTCTTTCCCGGAGGCTGCCTGCTGGGCGACGACGCCGGCTTCCTCAATGCCAGCCGCATCAAGGGCTCGCACACCGCGATCAAGTCCGGCATGCTGGCTGCGGAAGCGTGCTTCGCCGCGCTGACGGCGGGGCGCTCGCACGACGAGCCGACCGACTATGCGCGCCGTTTCCGCGAAAGCTGGCTGTACGACGAACTGTACCGCGCGCGCAACTTCAAGCCGTGGATGAGCAAGGGCCTGTACGCGGGCTCCGTGCTGTTCGGCATCGACCAGAAGCTGTTCGGCGGCAGGGCACCGTGGACACTGCGGCTCAGCGCGGACCACGAGAAACTCCTGCCCGCCGCCCGCTGCAAGCCGATCGACTATCCGAAGCCCGACGGCGTGCTGACCTTCGACCGGCTCTCGTCGGTTTTCCTGTCGGGCACGCACCACGAGGAGAACCAGCCCTGCCACCTGAAATTGAAGGATCCCGGGGTTGCGATCCGGATCAATCTGGCGCTGTACGACGCGCCGGAACAGCGCTACTGTCCGGCCGGGGTCTACGAGATCCTGCGCGATGCCGACGGATCGAATCCGCGCCTGCAGATCAATGCGCAGAACTGCGTGCATTGCAAGACCTGCGACATCAAGGATCCGACCCAGAACATCGATTGGGTCGCGCCGCAGGGCGGCGAGGGGCCGGTCTATCCGAACATGTAGCGCCCGGATGAGCGACGCGCCCGGACGTCCGGGTCAGGAAAGCGCGGGGATGGGCGAAAGGGTCCGGGCGAGGACGCGATCTTCCCCTTGCTTCGCGTTTCGGCAATAATCGCGCAAACCGGCCGCTTCGAACGACCCGTCCGGACGGCGCAGCAGACCGGCGCACGACAACTTCCCGAAACCATCCACTTCACGACGGCCCATGCAACGCCTGTGGCTCGTATTCTCCCAGACCGTGACGGTCGCGCTCGCCCTGCTGTTCGTGGTGCAGACGCTGCGACCCGACTGGCTCGCCGCACTGCCGGGAGCGAACGGGCGCGGGTCCGGCTCACCGGCGCCCGCGGTAGCCGTGAGCGTGGCGCCGGCGGGCGAGCCGCGCAAGGTGGTCAGTTACGGCGATGCCGCCGCGCGGGCGGCGCCGAGCGTCGTCAACATCTTCACCAGCAAGGAGATCCCCGCCCAGCGCAATCCCTTGGCCGACGACCCGCTGTTGCGCCGCTTCTTCGGTGACGGAGATGCCGGACCGCAGCGCGCCCAGAGCCTGGGCAGCGGCGTGATCGTCAGTGCCGACGGCTACATCCTGACCAACAATCACGTCGCGGATGCGGACGAGATCGAGGTGGCCCTGTCGGACGGGCGCAAGTTCAAGGCCAAGGTGGTCGGCACGGACCCGGAATCCGACCTGGCGGTGCTGCGCATCGCCACCGGCACGAAGCTTCCGGCGATGGCTTTCGCGCCCAGCGACTCGCTGCGCGTGGGTGACGTCGTGCTCGCCATCGGCAACCCGTTCGGCGTCGGCCAGACGGTCACGATGGGCATCGTCAGCGCACTCGGCCGCAGCCGCTTGGGCATCAACACGTTCGAGAATTTCATCCAGACCGACGCGCCGATCAACCCGGGCAACTCCGGCGGCGCGCTCGTCGACAGCGGCGGGGCGCTGGTGGGCATCAATACCGCGATCTTTTCCAGGAACCCGGAGGGCGCCTCGGTCGGCATCGGCTTCGCGATCCCCGTGTCGCTCGCCCGCAGCGTGATGGAACAGATCATTCGCAGCGGTTCGGTGACGCGCGGTTTCCTCGGCGTCGAGGCGCAAGCGATCACGCCGGAGCTCGCGGAAGCGTTCAATCTGTCCGGAACGGAGGGCGCACTGATCGCCCGCGTCGTGCCCGGCAGCCCTGCGGCCAAGGCGGACGTGAAGCCGGGTGACGTGCTCGTCGAGGTGGCCGGAAAACCGGTGCGCGATCCGTCGGGCATGCTCGACCTGATCGCCGCGATCAAGCCTGGAGCAACGGTCCGCCTGAAACTGCGTCGCGCCGGTCGCACATTCGAGGTCGGCGCGACGGTGGTGCGGCGCCCGCAGCTCGAGCGCGAATAGCGCCACGGAAACCCGGTCAGCGGGACGTTCCGCCTTTCGCGCCGGCGTCCAGTGCGGCCGCGTCCGGCCTGCCGACGAAGCGTCCGAGCACCAGGCCAAGCTCATAGAGCAGCCACAGCGGAACCGCCAGCAGGATCTGCGAGATCACATCGGGCGGCGTGAAGATCGCGCCGACGACGAACGCGCCGACGATCACATAGGGGCGCGCCTCCTTCATCTTCTGCAGGCTGACGATTCCGAACCGGGCGAGCACGATCACCACCACCGGCACCTGGAACGCCAGGCCGAACGCGAGGAAAAGCGTCAGCACGAAGTTCAGGTACTGCTCGATGTCCGGCGCCGGCGTGATGCTTCTGGGCGCGAAATTCGCGATGAAGCCGAATACGGTCCGGAACACGAAGAAATAGCAGAACGCCATGCCCAGGACGAACAATGCGGTGCTGGCGACCACCAGCGGCAGGCCGAAGCGTTTCTCGTGCGCATAGAGCCCCGGCGCGACGAACGCCCAGCCCTGGTAGAGCACATAGGGAAGCGCCACCAGGAAAGCGACCAGCAGCGTGACCTTGACCGGGACCAGGAACGGCGTGATGACTCCGGTGGCGATCATCGTCGCGCCCTGCGGGAGCGTGCGGATCATCGGGAAGGCCAGGATGTCGTAGATGTCCGCCGCCCATGGCATCAGGACGACGAACACCACGCCCACCGCGATCAGCGCGCGGACCAGCCGGTCGCGCAGTTCGATCAGATGGGACAGGAAGCTCTCTTCCGCGGGCTCCGTCATGGGCAAGCTAGGCGCCCTTCTTGTCGCCCGCCGCCGTCGTGAGTTCGAGCTCCAGCTGTGAGACGGCGGCCGGCGGTCCGACCGTCCCCGGCTCGGCGGGCGGCGGTTCGGTTGCGTCAGATCCGCTCGCCTGCGCGCCACCGGGCGCCGATGCGCCGCCACCGATCGCGGCGTTGAGCGACCGCTCGACGGAGTTGGTTTCGTCGTGGATGCTCAGTTCGACCTCCCGCGCGGAAGCCTCGACCTGGCTCTGCATCTTGCGCAGTTCCTCGAGCTGCAACTCGCGGTTGATGTCGCTCTTGACGTCGGAGACGTAGCGCTGCAGGCGCCCGAGCAGCGCCCCGACCGTGCGCGCCACCTTCGGCAGGCGCTCCGGGCCGATGACGATCAGGCCCACCAGGGCGATGACCACCAGTTCACTGAAGCCGATGTCGAACATGTCTCGGCGTCAGGCACGAGATCGGGGGCGGTATTCACAGCCCCCCGGAACCGGCTCCGGTCACGGGCAACCGTCTACCGCGCGCCGCTCACGACCTGGTCTTCTCCTTGGCCTCGACGTCGATGGTCTGTCCGGTGATCTGCTGGTTCGGGGAGGCGGGTTCCGCGGGCTTGTCGCTCGCGCCCTGCTTCATGCCTTCCTTGAATCCGCGCACCGCACCACCCAGATCGCTGCCGATATTGCGCAGCTTCTTGGTTCCGAACACCAACAGGATGATCACCAGCACGATCAGCCAGTGCCATATGCTCAAGCTGCCCATCGTCTCACCTCACCGTTTGAGCATCGGCGGCAACCGGTCCGGTCCGCCGACGACATGCACGTGAAGATGATACACCTCCTGCAATCCGACCCGACCGGTATTGACGATCAGCCGGAAGCCGTCGGTGCAGCCCACCTGCGCCGCGAGCGGACCGCTCATCGCGATCATCTTGCCGAGCAGCGCCTGGTGGCCCAGGTCGCATTCCGCCAGCGAGGCGATGTGCAGTTTCGGCACGATCAGGAAGTGCACCGGCGCGACCGGGCGGATGTCGTGGAAGGCGAAGATGTCGTCGTCCTCGTACAGCTTGCGGCTGGGAATCTCGCCTCGCGCGATCTTGCAGAAAATGCAATCCGTCATCGATACGCTCCGGTTTGGTGAATGTGACGGCGGCGCGCTAGCTCGCGCGGCCCGCCTTCTCGTCGATGCCCGAAATGCCTTCGCGCCTGCGGAATTCGGTCAGCACGTCCTCGACTCCGAGCCCGTAATGGGCGAGCAGCACCAGGCTGTGGAACCACAGATCGGTGACTTCCCAGACCAGATGCAGCCGGTCGGCATCCTTCGCGGCCAGGATCGTCTCGGCCGCTTCCTCCGCCACCTTCTTGCAGATGGCATCGAGCCCCTTCGCGTACAGCGATGCGGCGTAGGAGGAAGCCGGATCGGCGTCACGGCGCTCGGCCAGCGTCGCGGAAACGCGGTGCAGGACGTCACTCATTTGCGTAGATCTCCGCGGGGTCCTTGAGCACCGGCTCGACGGCCTGCCACTGGCCGTTTTCGAGCCGGTTGAAAAAACAGCTGTGGCGCCCGGTATGGCAGGCGATGCCGCCCGCCTGCTCGACGACGAGCAGCACGACGTCCTGGTCGCAGTCGCTGCGGATCTCGCGAACCGTCTGCACGTGGCCCGAGTCCTCGCCCTTGCGCCAGAGCCGGTTGCGCGAACGTGACCAGAACACCGAGCGCGCCTCGGCGGCCGTGCGCGCGAGTGCCTCGCGGTTCATCCAGGCGAACATCAGCACGTCGCGGCTCCCGGCCTCCTGCACGATCACGGGCAGGAGCCCGTCCTCGTTCCAGCGTAACGCTTCGAGCCAGCTCGGATCGTTCGGGTTCATCGTCCGGTCACAGCCTGACTTCGATGCCGCACCGTTGCAGGTATTCCTTGGCCTGCCTCACCGTGAATTCACCATAGTGAAAGATGCTCGCCGCCAGAACCGCGTCGGCCCGCCCCTGCACGATCCCCTGCGCAAGATGCTCGAGGCGGCCGACCCCGCCGCTGGCGATGACCGGGATGGCGACCGCGTCGGCCACCGCACGCGTGAGCTCGAGATCGAAGCCGTTGCGCGTACCGTCGCGGTCCATGCTGGTCAGCAGGATCTCTCCGGCGCCGAGCGCCTCGACCCGCCTCGCCCAGGCGAGCGCGTCGAGGCCGGTCGCCTCGCGCCCGCCGTGCGTGAACACCTCCCAGCGCAGAGGGTGTGCGCCAGCGGCGCGTTTGGCGTCGATCGCCACGACGATGCATTGCGAGCCGACCCGCCCGGCCGCCTCGGCGACGAGCTGCGGATTGCGCACCGCCGCCGTATTGATGCTGACCTTGTCCGCACCCGCGTTCAGCAGCTTGCGCACATCGGCCACCGAACGCACGCCGCCGCCGACGGTCAGCGGAATGAAGACCTGCTCGGCCACCTTCTCGACGACCTGCACGATGATATCGCGCCCGTCGGAGCTTGCGGTGATGTCGAGAAACGTCAGCTCGTCCGCGC
Organism: Rhodocyclales bacterium; assembly: GCA_037440385.1. Classification (GTDB taxonomy): domain Bacteria; phylum Pseudomonadota; class Gammaproteobacteria; order Burkholderiales; family Rhodocyclaceae; genus CG2-30-68-42. Next base: position 28,786 of record JBBIUI010000003.1, read on the forward strand.
CCTGCTCGTCATAGCGGCGCGCGATCTCGACCGGGTCGCCGGCATCGCGCAGGCCGACGAAGTTCACGCCCTTGACGACGCGTCCCGCATCGACGTCGAGGCACGGAATGATGCGTTTGGCGAGCATGCAGCGGAGGGGCTCGGCCGGCACCGGCGAACGCAGCGTCGCGCTCAGCGCAGGCACGCGCGGCAACGGCGCGCCGTCACGCCGCGCCCTTCGCGTCGTTTCGCGCGGACAGGCGATCGAGTTCGGCCTGGGCCTTCCTGAAACTGAGCCTGCCCTCGTAGATCGCTCGGCCGGTGATCGCGCCGGTGATGCCCTCCGCCTCGACCTCGGCCAGCGCGCGGATATCCTCCATGCTTGCGATGCCGCCGCTGGCGATCACCGGCACGCGCAACGCGCGCGCGAGCCTGACCGTCGCCTCGATGTTGACTCCCGTCATCATGCCGTCGCGCCGGATGTCGGTATAGATCACCGCCTCGACCCCGTAGTCCTCGAACTTGCGCGCGAGATCGATCGCATCGTGTCCGGTCATCTTGGACCAGCCTTCCACCGCGACGCGCCCGTCGCGCGCGTCGATGCCCACGATGATGTGCCCGGGGAAGGCGCCGCACGCATCGTGCAGGAAGCCCGGATTCTTGACTGCGGCCGTGCCGATGATGACGTAGGAAATGCCGTCGTCCAGATAGCGCTCGATCGTGTCCAGGTCGCGGATGCCGCCACCGAGCTGGACCGGGATCTCGTCGCCGACTTCCGCCGTGATCGCCTTGATCGCCGCTTCGTTCTTCGGCTTGCCCGCCACCGCACCGTTCAGATCGACCAGGTGCAGCCGGCGCGCGCCATGATCGAGCCAGTGGCGTGCGACCTTGTCCGGGTCTTCCGAGAAGATCGTCGCATCCTCCATGTCCCCCTGTTTCAGGCGGACACAGTCACCGTCCTTCAGGTCGATCGCGGGAATCAGCAGCATGGGGCGGGGAGCGGGGCGGCGCGCACGCGTCGGGCGGAAATCACGGTTCCCAGTGGAGGAAGTTGTCGAGCAACCTGAGGCCGGCTTGCGCGCTCTTTTCCGGATGGAACTGGACGGCGAAGATATTAGCGTGTGCCACCGCGCTGGTAAAGCGCAATCCGTAATCGGTCGAGCCGGCGGCCGTGCACGGATCGTCCGGCTCGACGAAATAGCCATGGACGAAGTAGAAGCGGCAGCCGTCCTCGAGGCCTTCCCACAGCGCGTGGCGCGGCCGGGCCTGATGCACCCGGTTCCAGCCCATGTGCGGAACCTTCAGCCGGACGCCATCGGCCGCGAACATGCGTTCGGGCGGGAAGCGGCGCACCCGCCCCGGCAGGATGCCGAGACCCGCGACGCCTCCCTCCTCGCTCGTGTCGAACAACATCTGCAAGCCGATGCAGATGCCCAGGAAGGGTTTCGACGCCGCGCTTTGCACCACCGCATCGACGAGCCCGAGCCGATCGAGTTCGCGCATGCAGTCGGGCATCGCGCCTTGCCCCGGAACGACGACACGCTGCGCGGCCGCGACTCGTGCCGGGTCCGAGGTGACGAGCACCTGCGTGCGCGGGGCGACGTGCTCGATCGCCTTGGCGACGGAGCGCAGGTTGCCCATGCCGTAATCGACGATCGCGACGGTGCTCATGCACGCAGCGCTGACTCGGCTCGTAGCCTACAGCACGCCCTTCGTCGACGGCACGGCGTCCCCGGCGCGCGGATCGGCTTCGGCCGCCATGCGCAGCGCGCGTCCGAACGCCTTGAACAGCGTCTCGCACTGATGATGCGCGTTGCTGCCGCGCAGGTTGTCGATGTGCAGCGTGAGCCGCGCATGATTGACCAGCCCCTGGAAGAATTCGCGTACGAGATCGACGTCGAAGCCGCCGATCAGCGCACGGGTGAACTCGACGTCGAAGGTCAGCCCCGGCCGCCCCGAAAAATCGATCACGACGCGCGACAGCGCCTCGTCGAGCGGAACATAGGCGTGGCCGTAGCGCCGTATCCCCGTGCGCTCACCGACGGCCGCCGCGAGTGCCTGCCCGAACGCGATGCCGATGTCCTCGACGCTGTGGTGGGCATCGACCTGCAGATCACCCTTTGCCTCGACCTCGAGGTCGATCATGCCGTGACGCGCCACCTGATCGAGCATGTGATCGAGAAAGGGCACGCCGGTGGCCAGTCGCGCGCTGCCGCGACCGTCGAGATCGAGGCGCACGCGAATCTGCGTCTCGAGGGTGTCCCTGCTGATTTCGGCCTGGCGCATCGTCGCATGCGGACTGCAAGAAAGCGTGCGCGGCCATGATAGCATTTTGGTTTTCCGCCGTGCCCTTCCCGCAGCCGATGAGCCGATACTGGAGCGCCGTCGTGCGCAGCCTGACCCCGTATGTGCCGGGCGAACAGCCGGGGCTGCCCGGTCTGGTCAAGCTGAATACCAACGAGAACCCCTACGGCCCGTCGCCGCGCGTGCTCGAGGCGCTCGCCGCCGAGACGGGCGCTTCGTTGCGGTTGTATCCGGACCCGAACGCCGAACGGCTGAAGGAGGCGATCTCCCGCCACCATGGACTCACGCCGCGGCAGGTGTTCGCGGGCAACGGTTCCGACGAGGTGCTGGCGCACGCCTTCCTGGCGCTGCTGCGGCACGAGCGGCCGATCCTGCTGCCCGACGTCAGCTATAGCTTCTACCCCGTGTATTGCCGGCTGTACGGCATCGAATTCGAATCCGTGCCGCTCACCGAAACCTTCGAGATCCGCATCGACGACTACCTGCGCCCGAATGGCGGCATCGTCTTCGCGAACCCGAACGCGCCCACCGGAAGGGCGATCGGGCTGGACGAAATCGAGCGGCTGCTCGCGGCGAACCGTGAATCGGTGGTGCTGGTCGATGAGGCCTATGTCGATTTCGGCGCCCGGTCCGCGGTCGGCCTGATCGGGCGATTCCCGAATCTGCTGGTCGTGCAGACGCTGTCGAAGGCGCGCTCGCTCGCCGGACTTCGGGTCGGCTACGCGCTGGGCGACGAGCAGTTGATCGAGGCGCTCGAACGGGTGAAGAACAGCTTCAACTCCTACCCGCTCGGCCGGCTCGCGATCGCCGGCGCGGTGGCCGCCATCGAGGATCGCGAGCATTTCGAGCGCACCCGCCAGGCGGTGATCGCGAGCCGCGAGCGGCTCGTGCGCGATCTCGCTGCGCTGGGGTTCGACGTGCTGCCCTCGGCCGCCAACTTCGTGTTCGCACGCCATCGCGAACGAGACGCCGGCGAGCTCGCCGCGGCGCTGCGCGAGCGCTCCATCCTCGTGCGCCACTTCCGCCAGCCTCGCATCGAGCAGCACCTGCGCATCACGATCGGCGACCCCGCGCAGTGCGCAGCGCTGGTGCGGGCGCTCGCGCAGATCCTCGGCTGAGCGGGCGTGCGCCCGATCACTTGCGCAACCGGAGCTGCGCGGCCCGGGCGTGCGCCTCGAGGCCTTCGCCGCGCGCGAGCGTCGAGGCGATCCGGCCGAGCCGGTCCGCACCGTCCGCCGAGACCTCGATGATCGACGTCCGCTTCTGGAAGTCGTAGACGCCCAGCGGCGAGGAGAAGCGGGCGCTGCGCGCAGTGGGCAGCACGTGGTTCGGACCGGCGCAGTAGTCTCCGATCGACTCGGACGTGTAGCGGCCGAGGAAGATCGCCCCGGCATTGCGCAGGCTGCCGAGCAATGCGCGCGGGTCGGCGACCGACAGTTCGAGGTGCTCGGGAGCAACACGGTTGGCGATCGCACAGGCCTCCTCGAGGTCGCGCACGGCGATCAGCGCTCCGCGCCGCTGCAGCGACCTGGCGATCACGTCGCGGCGCGCCCTCTCCGGCAGCGCCCGCGCGAGCGCCGCCGCGACGGCATCGAGAAAGCGGCGATCCGGACACAGCAGCAGGCACTGCGCCATCTCGTCGTGCTCGGCCTGCGCGAACAGGTCCATCGCGACCCATTCCGGCGGCGAGCTGCCGTCGGCGATGATCAGCACTTCCGAGGGTCCGGCCACCATGTCGATGCCGACCACGCCGAACACCCTGCGCTTGGCCGCCGCGACATAGGCGTTGCCCGGCCCGACGATCTTGTCGACCCGGGCGACGGTGGCGGTGCCCCAGGCGAGCGCTCCGACGGCCTGTGCACCGCCGATCGCGAACACACGATCCACGCCCGCGATCGCGGCGGCGGCCAGCACCAGCGGATTGCGTTCGCCGCGAGGCGTCGGCACGACCATCGTGAGTTCGGACACCCCGGCCACCTTCGCCGGAAGCGCGTTCATCAGCACGGAGCTCGGGTAGGCCGCCTTGCCTCCCGGCACATACAGGCCGACGCGCTCGATCGCCGTGACCTGCTGGCCGAGGCGGGTGCCGTCGGCTTCGGCGTACTCCCAGGACGCCGCGAGCTGGCGCGCGTGATAGGCGCGGATGCGCTGCGCGGCCGCCTCCAGCGCGTCGCGTTCGTCCGGGGCAATCCGGTCGAGCGCGCGCCGCAGATCGGCCTGCGCGATCTCGAGCTCGGCCACCGCTGCCGCGGCGAGGCCATCGAAGCGCTCCGTGTACTCGAGCACCGCCGCATCGCCGCGCGCGCGCACATCGGCCAGGATCGCCGCCACGCTCTCCTCGATCGCGCGCTCCTCGCCCGGCTCGCGCGCAAGCAGCGCCGAGAGCGCCTGTTCGAATCCCGGCTGCGTGCTCGCCAGCTTGCGGATCATGCGATCGCTCCCGCGAAGCCATCGATCACCGGTTGCAGGACGTCGCGCCGGGTCTTCAGCGCCGCCTGATTGACGATGAGCCTCGCGCTGATCGGCAGGATCTCCTCGACCGCGACGAGCCGGTTCGCCCGCAGCGTGTTGCCCGAGGACACCAGATCGACGATCGCATCGGCGAGCCCCGCGAGCGGTGCGAGTTCCATCGAGCCGTACAGCTTGATCAGATCGACATGCACGCCTTTGGCCGAGAAATGCTCGCGCGCCGTCCGCACGTACTTGGTCGCCACGCGCAGCCGCGCGCCGCGGCGCACCGCCGCCGGGTAATCGAAGCCCTCCGGCACCGCGACCATCATGCGGCAACGGGCGATGCCCAGATCGAGCGGCTGATACAGCCCGTCGCTGCCCGCCTCGAGCAGCACATCCTTGCCGGCGATGCCCAGATCGGCCGCGCCGTAGCGAACGTAGGTCGGCGTGTCGGTGGCGCGCACGATGACCAGCCGCACGTCGTCCCGGTTGGTTGCGAGGATGAGGCTGCGCGAGTGCTCCGGATCGCCTCTCGGCACGATGCCCGCCGCCGCGAGCAGCGGCAGCGTCTCGTCGAAGATGCGGCCCTTGGACAGGGCGAGCGTGAGACCGGACATGGGATGGGCGCAAGGCAAGGGCGCAGTGTATCTCACTCGCTCACGGGCGAGGACGCTTCGCGGCGGCCAGATCGCTCAGCGCACCCGCCTGATGCGTGCGCCCAGATGCGCGAGCTTTTCCTCGAGCCGTTCGTAACCGCGGTCGAGGTGATAGATCCTCTCGACCAGGGTCTCGCCGCGCGCCGCCAGCCCGGCGAGCACCAGGCAGGCGGAAGCGCGCAGGTCGGTCGCCATCACGCTCGCGCCTTCGAGACGGGGCACGCCGGTGACCACCGCCGTGTTGCCGTCGATGCGGATGTCGGCGCCCAGGCGCTGGAGCTCCAGCACATGCATGTAGCGGTTCTCGAAGATCGTCTCGCGGATGATGCCGGTGCCTTCGGCCACCGCATCGAGCGCCATGAACTGCGCCTGCATGTCGGTGGGGAAACCGGGATAGGGGGCGGTGCGCACGCTCACCGCGGCGAGCCGGGCGGGGGCGCGCAGGCGGATCGCGGCGGGCTCGAAGCCGAGCTCGCAGCCGGCTTCCCTCAGCTTGTCGGTCACCGCATCGAGTTCGCCCGCCGAGGTGCCGGTCAGGCGCACTTCGCCGCCGGTGATCGCCGCCGCGCACAGCAGGGTGCCGGTCTCGATGCGGTCGGCCATGATGCGATGCCCGGCCGCGCGCAGCCGATCGACGCCGCGAATGCGGATGACATCGCTACCGGCCCCCGCGACCTGTGCGCCCATCGCGACGAGACACGCGGCGAGATCCGCGATCTCCGGCTCGCGCGCCGCGTTCTCGATGGTGGTCTCGCCGTGCGCGAGCGCGGCCGCCATCATCAGGTTTTCGGTCCCGGTGACGGTGACCACATCGGTGACGATGCGCGCCCCGTGCAGCCGCCGCGCCTGCGCGTGGATGTAGCCGTGCTCGACCCGGATCTCGGCACCCATCGCCAGCAGTCCCTTCAGGTGCTGATCGACCGGTCGCGCGCCGATCGCGCAGCCGCCGGGAAGCGACACCCGTGCCTCGCCGCAGCGCGCGAGCAGCGGACCGAGCGTCAGGATCGATGCGCGCATCGTCTTCACGCGTTCGTAGGGCGCTTCGGCGCGCGCGATGTGCGCCGCCCGCAGCGTCATCGAATCGCCGTCGCGCTCGATCTCCACCCCCATCTCGCGCAACAGCCGCGCCATCGTCGCGACGTCCTGGAGCCGGGGGACATTGGCGAGCGCCAGCGGCTCTTCGGTGAGCAGCGACGCGCACATCAGCGGCAGCGCCGCGTTCTTCGCCCCCGACACGGCGAGCTCGCCGGCGAGCCTGACGCCGCCCTCGATGGCGAGCCTATCCATGCCCGCCCTGCCACTGCTCCGGCGTCAGCGTGCGCATCGACAGCGCATGGATCTCCTCGCGCATGCGCTCGCCGAGCGCCGAATAGACGAGCTGGTGCTGTTCGATGCGGCTCCTGCCGCGGAATCGTTCGCTGACGATGACCGCCTCGAAGTGATGGCCATCGCCCTCGACGGCGACGTGCTCGCAGGGCAGCGCCTGCGCGATGTACTGCCGAACCTGTTCCGGGGTCACCATGTCCGTTCGCTCCCGTTCGTGGTCAGGCGCGCAGTTTATAGCCGGAGCGCAGCATCCGCAGGCTCGCCGCCGCCAGCACGGCGAAGCAGGCCGACACGACCGCGAGGCTCATGGCCGGCGGCACGTCCGACACGCCCAGGAAGCCGTAGCGGAAGCCGTCGATCATGTAGAACACCGGGTTGTAGCGCGAGAACTCGCGCCAGAACGGCGGCAGCGAGTGGATCGAGTAGAACACCCCCGACAGGAAGGTCAGCGGCAGGATCAGGAAATTCTGGAACGCCGCCAGCTCGTCGAATTTCTCGGCCCACACGCCTGCGATGATGCCGAGCGTGCCCAGGATCGCCGCGCCCAGCACGGCGAACGCGAAAGCCCACAGCGGCGCGGCCCAGCTCAGCTCGACCCAGAATGCCGCGATCGCGAGCAGCGCACCGCCCACCATCAGGCCGCGTGCGATCGAGGCGAGCACATAGGCCGCGTAGATCTCGGCGTGCGACAGCGGCGCGAGCAGCACGAACACGATGTTGCCGGTGACCTTCGACTGGATCAGCGAGGACGAGCTGTTGGCGAAGGCGTTCTGCAACACCGACATCATCGCCAGGCCCGGCACCAGGAAGGCGCCGTAGGAGACGGTCTCGTAGACGCGCACGTGCGCCTCCAGCACGTGGGAGAAGATCAGCAGATACAGCGCCGCCGTCACGACGGGTGCCGCAACGGTCTGGAATCCCACCTTCCAGAAGCGCGCGAGCTCCTTGTAGAGCAGCGTCCGGAATCCGGCGGCGGATTTCATGCCGTGTGCATGACCTCGACGAACACTCGTTCGAGATCCGGCGGCCCGATCTCGATATCCTCGATCGCGATGCCGGCTTCGCGCAGCGCTGCGAGGATGGACTCGATCTCGTCGCAGGTTTTCAGCTCCAGCCCGATGAAGCCGTCGGGCTCGGTTTCATACGGCTGCGCGATGCGCCGCGGCAACCGCGCACCTCCGGCAAGCCGCAGCCGCAGCCGGTGCCCCGCGAGCCGCTTCAGCAGGTTGGCGGTGGTGTCCAGCGCGACGATGCGCCCGGCCTTGAGCATCGCGATGCGCCCACACAGGTTCTGCGCCTCCTCCAGATAGTGCGTGGTCAGCACGATCGTGTGGCCTTCGCGGTTCAGGGAGCGAATGAACTCCCACAGCCCGTGGCGCAGCTCGACATCGACCCCCGCGGTCGGCTCGTCGAGCACCACCACGGCGGGCCGATGCACCAACGCCTGCGCGACCAGCACGCGCCGTTTCATGCCGCCCGACAGGCTGCGCATGTTGGCATCCGCCTTGTCGGTGAGATCGAGATGATGCAGCAGTGCGTCGATCCAGTCGTCATTGCGCCGCAGGCCGAAATAACCGGACTGGATGCGCAGCGTCTCGCGTACCGAGAAAAAGGGGTCGAACACGAGTTCCTGCGGAACCACGCCGAGCACGCTGCGCGAGCCGCGATAGTCGCACACGACATCGTGGCCGAGGATGGCTGCGCGCCCGGCGTCGGGCCGCACCAGGCCGGCGAGCGCCGAGATCAGCGTCGTCTTGCCCGCGCCGTTCGGACCGAGCAGCCCGAAGAATTCGCCGCGTGCGACCGACAGGTCGATTCCGGCGAGCGCGTGTACCTCGCCAAAGGACTTGGCGAGCCCGCATACTTCGATGGCCGCTGGCATTCGCGCGCGGCGACCCGCTACAGGGGAAGCAGTTCGGCGACTCCGTACATCTGGGCGAGACTGAGCAGGTCTTGCGGAGGATTGACGATGCGGATCGCGCGCCGCGCGCCGGCCGCTTCGCGTTGCCAGCCGAACACGACCGCCAGCGCGGACGAGTCGACGCTGTCCACGCGCGCGAGATCGAAGACGGTTTCCTCGCGCCCGAGCAACTTCTTTCCCTCGTCGAGCAGCGCCGCGGCATTTGCCAGCGTCATCGCCGCCTCGACCTCGAGGCGATCGCCCGACGGGCGGATCATTTCGCGATCGCGCCCGCCAGCATCGCGGTTTCCAGGCTGCGATTCTTCGCCTGCAGCGTCCGGATCAGCCCGTCGATGCCGCCGCTGCGCACTTCCTGGGCGAAGTTGCTGCGGTAGTTGGTCACCAGGCTCACCCCGCCCACGGTGACGTCATAGACCTTCCAGCCTTCCGCCTTCTTCTCCAGGCTGTAGTCGATCGTGACCGGTTTGGCGCCCGGCTGCACGACCTGACTGCGTACGACGACATCGGTATCGCCCGGATGCATGCGGAACGGCTTGAATTCCACGCTCTGGTTCTTGTAGGCGGTCAGCGCATTCGAATAGGTGCGAACGAGCAGCGTGCGGAACTCCACGGTGAGCTGTTTCTGCTGGGCCGGCGTCGCCTTGCGCCAGTCGCGACCGAGCGCGAGGGCGGTCATCGCGGCGAAATCGAAATGAGGCAGCACCTTCGCCTCGACCAGCTCGACCGCACGCTTCTGGCTGCCCGCCTGGAGGTCGCGATCCTGGCGGACGATGGTCAGCACCTCGTTGGTGACGTTGCGCACCAGCACGTCGGGTGGGCTTTCCGCGGCGAGCGCCGCGCTCCAGGCGAGCGACTGAGCCAGTACGGAGAACAGCAGGATCAAGGCTCTCATGACACGAGTTTCCTTTGCGTGGGGTTCGGGTGCGGTTTCAACGGATCGGCGCCGCCGCGACACGCGCGCCGGACGATCCGGACGACGATCCAGACGCACCACCGGCTTCGACCGTTCGCGCCTGTCCCGGTTCGGAGTCACCGAGCAGCAGCAGGGACGCACCCGCATGCGCGGGATCGACCCGGGCCGACCATTCGGCGCCGGCGTCCTGCGCCGGAGCGGCGCCGAGGCGCTCGCGCGGCGGGTTGCCGTCGTGAATCAGGCTGCGGCGCCGCTGCAGATACGCATCGCGGACATAGTCATACTTGTCGAGCGCCGCTTCGCGCACCACCTTGTCTGCCGGCAGGAAGGATGCGCGGTCGGACACGACCCGCACCGCGCTGAGCGTATTGCGGCTCGGCACGTGATCGACGTTGAGCACCGGGTCCACGTACAGGTCGGCACCCAGCCCGAACGTGTCGCGCACGGTCCGCGGCCCGAAGAACGGCAGCACGACATAGGCGCCATCGCCCACGCCCCAGCGCCCGAGCGTCTGACCGAAGTCCTCGTCGTGCTTCTCCAGCCCCATCTCGGTGGCGACGTCGAACAGCCCGAGGATGCCCACCGTCGAGTTGATCAGCACCCTGCCGAGATCGGATGCCGCCTGGCCCGGCTTGCCCTGGAACAGGTTGTTGAGGCTGATCCACAGGTCGCCGACGTTCGAGAACGCGTTGGACACGCCGGTGCGCACCGGCAGCGGGGCGACCGTGTCGTAAGCCTGCGCGGCCGGCTTGATCAGCGCCTTGTCGAGCCCTTCGTTGAAGCCGAACATGGCGCGGTTGAAACCCTCGATGGGGTCGCGCGGATCGCCGCCGGTGCTGGCGCAGCCGGAAACGAGCCACGCCGAGCCGATCGCCGCCGCGGCGAGGAATTTCCTGGAGGTCGACGTCATCATCGCGATCCTTTCGCTTGTTGTTCGGGCGCTTCGGCCGCCTTGTTGAACAGGAACTGGCCGATGAGCTTCTCCAGCACGACGGCCGACTGCGTCTTCTTGATCGTGTCTCCCGCCTTCAGCATCTGCGGATCACCGCCGACCTCCAGCGAAACATACTGCTCGCCGAGCAGGCCGGAGGTGTTGATCGTCGCGAAGGTGTCACGCGGAAACTTCAGCCGATTGTCCAGTGCGATCGACACTTCGGCCTGGTATTCGCCCCCATCGAACCGGATCGACTCCACCCGCCCGACGACCACTCCGGCGCTCTTGACCGGCGCGCGCACCTTGAGCCCGCCGATGTTGTCGAACCTGGCCTTCACCAAATACGTGTCCGACATATTAACGGCGCTGAGGTTCCCGACCTTGAGCGCGAGGAACAGCAGCGCCCCCAGGCCGGCGGCAACGAAAAATCCCACCCACAGATCCAGCGCGGTACGGCTCATCAGGCACCTCGGAACATGAATGCGGTCAGTATGAAATCGATCGCCAGGATCGCCAGCGAGGACGTCACCACCGTGCGCGTGGTGGCGCCGGAGACCCCTTCGGCGGTCGGCGGCGCATCGTATCCCTCGAACACCGCGATCACGGATACCGCGACGCCGAACACGGCGCTCTTGATGACGCCGTTCAGGATGTCCTCGCGGAAATCGACCGCGGACTGCATCTGCGACCAGAACTGGCCCTCGTCGACGCCGATCAGCACGACGCCGACCAGATAGCCGCCGAACACCCCCATCGCCGAGAACATCGCGGCGAGCAGCGGCATCGAGATCACACCGCCCCAGAAACGCGGTGCGACCACGCGCGCGATCGGGTTCACCGCCATCATCTCCATCGCCGAGAGCTGTTCGGTCGCCTTCATCAGCCCGATCTCGGCGGTGATGGCCGAGCCCGCCCGGCTCGCGAACAGCAGCCCGGCCACCACCGGGCCGAGCTCTCGCACCAGCGACAGCGCCACCAGCACGCCGAGCGCCTCCGCCGATCCATAACGTTGCAGGGTATCGTAGCCCTGCAGTCCCAGCACCATGCCGACGAACAGGCCGGACACCAGGATGATGATCAGCGAGAGCACGCCGGTGAAGTAGATCTCGCGCACGACCAGCGGGAAACGCCGTAGCGCGCCGCCCGACAGCGCCAGCGTCACGGCGAAGAAGCGGGCCGCGAAACCGAGCCGCCAGATCCCGTCGTCGACCCGGCGCCCCAGCCCTCGGATCAGCTCAAGCAACGCGCGCCCCCATCAGCTGTTCGCGGTAGCCCGCGGCCGGATAGTGGAACGGTACCGGCCCGTCCGGCTCCGCCCAGACGAACTGGTGCACCCACGGGTCCTTCGATTCGCGGATCTCCGCCGGCGTGCCCTGCGCCACGATCCTGCCCTCGGAAACGAAATAGATATCGTCGACGATGTGCAGCGATTCTTGCACGTCGTGCGTGACCACGATCGAGCACGCGCCGAGCGCATCGTTGAGCCTGCGGATCAGTTGCCCGACCACCCCGAGCGAAATCGGGTCGAGCCCGGCGAACGGCTCGTCATAAAGTATCAGCATCGGATCGAGCGCGATCGCTCGCGCGAGCGCCACCCGCCGTGCCATGCCGCCCGAGAGCTCCGCCGGCATCAGCTTCGCCGCGCCGCGCAGTCCCACCGCGTGCAGCTTCATCGTGACCAGATCCGCGATCAGCTCTTCGGGCAGGTCCGTGTGCTCGCGCATCTGGAAGGCGACGTTCTCGTACACCGACATGTCGGTAAACAGCGCGCCGAACTGGAACAGCATTCCCATGCGCCGGCGCAGTGCGTACAGGCCCGCGCGGTCGAGTTCATGGACGACCTTCCCGGCCACCCGCACTTCCCCATGGGCGGGCTTGAGCTGGCCGCCGATCAGCCGCAGCAGGGTCGTCTTGCCGCAGCCGCTCCCGCCCATGATCGCGACGACCCGCCCGCGCGGGATCTCCAGGTTGATCCCGCTCAGCACCGGCCGTTCGTCATACGAGAAACCGAGATCCGAAATCCTTACCAGCGATTCGCCTGACACGCCCTGGCCCCCTGACGACAAGCGGCAAATTTTAACATGGAAGCATTGGAGGACCTGAGCAGTCTGCCCGCCCGCAGACGAGCGGATTTCGATTCGGCTGCATCGAGGCCGCTGCGATTGCGGCGTGCGCGAACGTAGCGGATCGATCCGCGCGCACCCTTGCGCTATCATGGACCGCGTCATTCGCCCCACGGCCGCAGCGAGGAAACGCCTTGTCCGAACCCCGGAACGCACCCGCCCCGCAGCCCGGGCCGACGCTCGTCATCGTCGACGACGATCCGCTCATCACGGAAACGCTGCGTTACCTGCTCCATGACGAATTCACGGTCCTGACCGCAGCGACGCGCCGCGAGTGCATCGAGCGCATCCGGCAAGCGGCAACGCCGCCTCGACTCGCGCTGGTCGATCTCGGCCTGCCGCCGCGGCCGCATCGCCCGGACGAGGGGCTTGCGCTGATCCCCGAGCTGCTCGCGCATGCCCCGCAGGTGCGCATCGTCGTGCTGTCGGGCCAGAACGACGAAGCCAGCGCCCGCCACGCACGCGCGCTGGGCGCGGCCGAATTCGTCGCGAAGCCGGCCGACCCTGCGCAGCTCACCCGGATCCTGCACCGGCTGCTCGACTTCTCGCCGGCGCCGGCCGAACCGCCGCCCGGCTGCGCGGCGCTGATCGGGGACAGCCTCCCGATCCGGCGGTTGCGCACGCAGGCGCAGCAGGTCGCCGACTCGGCGTTCCCCGTGCTGATCGAAGGCGAATCGGGTACCGGCAAGGAGATCGTCGCCCACGGCTGCCTGCACCTGGACAGCGCGCGGCGCGACCGGCCCTACTTCGCGCTGAACTGCGCCGCGATCTCGCCCGCGCTGCTCGAGCCGACGCTGTTCGGCCACGCCCGGGGCGCGTTCACCGGCGCCGCGACGGCCCGCTCCGGCTACTTCGAGGACGCAGCCGACGGCAGCCTGTTTCTCGACGAGATCGGCGAACTGCCGCTCGATCTCCAGCCCAAGCTGCTGCGCGTGCTGGAAAACGGCGAATACCAGCGCGTGGGCGAGACCCAGGTGCGCACGGCCCGGGCCCGGGTCATCGCCGCCACCAACCGTGACCTGCGCAGTGAAGTGCGGGCGGGGCGTTTCCGCGCCGATCTCTATCATCGCCTGAGCGTATTCACGTTGACGATGCCCGCGCTGCGCGACATGGGCGAGGATCGCTTCGTGCTGCTCGATCACTACCGGCGGACGTTCTCGCACGGCACCGGCCAGCGCGAATTCGAGTTCACCGGCGAAGCGAAGCGGGTGTGGGCCGGCTACGCGTTCCCCGGCAACGTGCGCGAGCTGCGCAACATCGTGATCCGGCTGCTGGCAAGCCATGCCGGCGAGACGGTGGACGCCGACACGCTGCGCGCCGAACTCGATTTCGAGGACGAACCGCCCGTGCGCGGTGCCCCGCCGCGCAGTGCGGGCGAGCTGGCCGAGCTCGCGCTCGGGCACCTCCAGCGGCGCGAGCCGTTCGACCTCGACCAGACGCTGGGCCTGTGGGAACGGGCCTACATCGATGCGGCCTTGCGCCTGACCCGCGGCAACGTCAGCCAGGCCGCCAAGCTGCTCGGCATCAACCGGACGACGCTCTACAACCGCCTGGAAATCCACGCGCGCGAGGATCCCGCGCCGGCCGCCGGGGCGTAGCGGGCCATGTATCTGCAGCAGTTCGGGCTTGCGCAGCCGCCCTTCCGCATCACGCCGAACACCGGCGCGTTTTTCGAGGGCGCGAACCGCGGCGCGACGCTGGAAGCCCTGCTGTACGCCATCGTCCATGACGAAGGCATCGTGCAGGTCACCGGCGAAGTCGGTAGCGGCAAGACGATGCTGTTGCGGATGGTGATCGAGCGCCTGCCGGGGCACGTCGACACGGCGTGCCTGGCCGATCCCAACCTCTCGCGCGACGAACTGCTCCACGCGCTGGCAGACGAACTGCACGCCGGGCCGCCCTCGGGACGGCCCGGCTCCGCGCTGCGCGCGCTGCAGGAGCGGCTGCTCGAGCTTCACGCGGCCGGCCGCAAGGCGGTCGCGCTGATCGACGAAGCGCACGCGATGCCTGCCGCGACGCTCGAGCAGGTCCGGCTGCTGTCCAATCTGGAAACGCGCGACGCGAAGCTGCTGCAGATCGTGCTGTTCGGCCAGCCGGAGCTCGAAGGGACGCTGGAGCGGCCCGGCATGCGGCAGTTGAAGGACCGCATCACCCAGCGTTTCGCGCTCGAACCGCTGCGCGGGCCCGACGTCCCGGCTTACATCGACTTCCGGTTGCGCGCTGCGGGTTACCGCGGAACGCCGCTGTTCACGCCGGCCGCGGTCCGTCGCATCGGCGTGGCCTCCGCAGGGCTCACCCGGCGCATCAACGTGCTGGCCGACAAGTCGATGCTGGCCGCCTTCGCGGCCGGCAGGCAGCGCATCGGCACGGCCGAGGTCGCACGCGCGATCCGGGACGCCGCCGGACCGCGCCACGCAGCCAGCGGAAGATACGGGCTGCCGGCGGCGCTGGCCGCCATCGCGCTGGCTGCGGCGATCGGCTACGTGGCGATCCGGCCCGGGCCCGAGGCGACGCAGGCGATCGCGACGGCCGTCGCGCCGGCGCAAAGCGCTGCCCGCCCGATCGGCCCGTCGCCCGCGCGGCCGCTCGTGCAGCCGGTCTTGCAGCCGGAAGCGCCCGCAGCGCCGCCGCCCGCCGGGCCGCCTGCCGCGACGGTGACGGACGGCGGGCCCGGGCCGGCGATCGAGCACGAACCCGCGGCGTCGACGATGCCCGCCGCAAGCGCACCGGTACGGCCGCCGCAGCGCACCGGCACGCGGATCGAGGCGGCGCTCGAACGTACTGCGAGCCGGCTGGCGGAGAAGCCGGGGGATCGCTGGTTCATCCAGTTGTTGTCCGCGCGCGAGCAGCGCGCGCCGGAAGTCGAACGCTTTCTCGACGGCGCAGCGCGGCTCGTCGATGAAAACGAGCTCGGCGCCTACCGGGCGCGCATCGACGGCGAACGGCACCTCGCGGTCCTCTACGGAGATTTTCCCGACCTCGCCTCGGCCAGTGGCGCGCTCCCCCGCCTGCCGGCCGAGTTGCGCGTGTATGGTGCGTTCCCGCGCCGGCTGCGCGCCGGCGAGTGATCCGCGCCCCCGCGCACGCGCCGATACGCGGAATTGCGAGGGGTTGACCGCCCAGATCATCGTTCTGGCAGCGGATGTCGCCGTGCTATCATCGATTCGCGCCACGTAGCGTGATGGCTCTCCCGCGCCGATGGACCGAAAGGCAACCATGACAGGCCGAACCGCTCTGCTCCCCGTCGCCCTGTTCGCTGCGCTGGCGGGCGGCTGTTCCAGCCTGCCCCCGCAGCAACCGGCGGCCGGACACCTTCGCGCCGAAAACCTGCCCGCACCCGCGGCGGGCATCCCGAAACCGGTGCGCCAGTCCGCCGCACTGCCCAGACCGCGACCGGCACCGAAGGCGGAAACCTACAGCGTCGTCGTGAACGAGGTCCGGGTGCAGGATCTGCTGTTCGCGCTGGCACGCGATGCGAAGGTAAATGTCGATATCCATCCCGGCATCACCGGCACGGTGACGCTGAACGCGATCGACCAGACGCTGCCGCAACTGCTGCAGCGCATCGCGAAACAGGTCGACATGCGCTTCGAGCTCGACGGACCGAACCTCGTCGTGATGCCCGACACGCCGTTCCTGCGCACCTACAAGGTGGATTACGTGAACCTCGCGCGCGACATGAGCGGCACCGTGTCCGTCAACACCCAGATCGGCTCGGCGGGCGGCACCGCCGCCGGCGCAACGGCACCGTCGGCAGGCGCGAACAGCTCGACGACCGAGGTCAAGAACACCGCCCGCAACCGGTTCTGGGAATCGCTGGAAAGGAACATCAAGGATCTGCTGCGCGAAACCGACAAGATCCTGCCGGAGGGCTCGAGCGAGACGACGGTCGAGCGCTCGGACGTCCAAAGCACGACCGGAACCGGCACCGCGCCGCCGGCCCCCGGCGCGAAGCGCACCGCCACCGCGACCGCGACGATCGCCGCGAGCCCGAATCCCGCCACGCTGGCCTCGGGCGCGACCACGGTGGTGCGCCGGAGCACGTTTCGCGAGGCCGCCTCGGTCATCGCGAACCCGGAGACCGGCATCGTCACGGTGCGCGCCACGTCGCGCCAGCACGAGAAGGTGCAGGAGTTCCTCGACCACGTGCTCGCGGCTGCGCGCCGCCAGGTGCTGATCGAAGCGACCATCGCGGAGGTGCAGCTCTCTCAGAACTACCAGCAGGGCATCGACTGGCAATACCTTCGCGATCGCGGCAGCCAGGTCGCGATCGGCCAGGGCGGCTCGACCCAGAGCATCACGTCCTCCGGTGCGTTCCAGACGATCACCTCCGCGCTCGGGGCGAGCGTCGCGAACACCGTCTTCACGCTCGCCTTCCGCAACGGCGGCTTCAGCGCTGCGATCAAGCTGCTCGAATCCTTCGGCACGGTCAAGGTGCTCTCCAGCCCCAAGCTGTCGGTTCTGAACAACCAGACCGCGATCCTCAAGGTCACCAACAGCGTCGTGTATTTCAGCGTCAAGGCCGACACGACGACGACCCAGGGCGCGCAGACGACGGCCTTCACGACCACGCCGCAGTCGGTATCGGTCGGACTGGTGCTGACCGTCACCCCGCAGATCAGCGAGGCCGATGCCGTGCTGCTCAACGTGCGCCCGTCGATCTCGCGGGTGATCGCCTTCAAGAAGGACCCGAATCCGGATCTGACGAAAAACAACGCGCCGGAGAATCTCGTGCCCGAGATCGAGACGCGCGAGATGGAATCCGTCATGCGCGTTTCCGACGGTGAGATCGCCGTGCTCGGCGGTCTGATGCAGGACGAGATCGACTATCGCAAGGACGCGGTGCCGGGCCTGTCCGGCCTGCCGGTCGTCGGCAATCTGTTCAGCCACCGCAACGACACCAATACGAAGACGGAGCTGGTGGTGTTCCTGCGGCCGGTCATCGTGCGTGACGCCAGCATCCGGGGCGATTACCGCTCGCTGCGCGGCAGCCTGCCGGACGCCGCCTTCTTCCGCAGCGACACCGCCGAAGCGCCGGCGCAGGGGAGCACCGGGCGGTGAGCCTGCTGATGGACGCGCTCAAGCGCGCAGAACGCGCAAGGCGCGAGACGGCGCACGGTGCGACGGCTGCGTCCGATCCCGCTCCCGCCGCCGAGCCGACACAGGAGCCGAGTTCCGGCGCGCCGGTCGAGGCGCGACCGCCGTCGGACATGGCCACGCGCCTGGAACTGCTCGAGGAGCGCCTCGAGCCCGGCGGCACGGCCGCGCATGTGCCGGACGACGGTGAGCTCGTGCGCGAGCGCGAAGCCGCGAGGAACCTGTTCGAGGCCAAACCGGCTCCCGCACGGCATGGCCTGTACTTCGGCATGGCGCTGCTCGCGCTCGCGGCGGCGGCAGCGCTCGCCGGCTACGTCTGGATCGAGACACGGCCGAATTCCGGCATCGGCTTGCCTGCGGCATTGCGAGCGCCGAAGCCGGAACCCATCGTCACGGCACCCCCGCGCGCGCCTGCGCCCGCCGCGACCCCGGCGGCACCGCCTGCGGCAGCGCTGCCACCGACTGCGGCGTCGGCCGATGCGACCGCACCGCCGAGCCCGGCGCCTGCGGCAACGGCGGCAGCGCGCGCTCAGGGGTTGCTCGCGGCGCGCCGGGCACCGCCCGACGGCGCGCAGGCGTCCGCCGACGAAGCCCCGCCGCAGGCGCGCGCCGCGCCCGCCGTACCCCGGCCCGCATCGCCGCGCATCGCGGTTCGCGTGACCACGGCGCATCCGCGCGTCAACCCCGATCTCGCGGCCGCGTACGCGCTGTACCAGTCGGGAGAGCTGGAGCGCGCCGGTGCGGCCTACCGGCAGGTGCTGCAATCGGAGCCGAACAACCGCGACGCGCTGCACGGGCTGGCGGCCATCGCGCTGCAAAACGGCGATGCGCAGACCGCGCAGGAATATCGCCTGCGCGCCCTCGAGGCCGACCCCACGGACGCCGCCGCGATGGCCGCGCTGATCGAGCTTCACAGCGCGGCCGACCCGGTCCGGACCGAGAGCCGGCTGAAGACACTGATCGCGACCGCGCCGCATGCGGCCGCCGCGCATTTCGCGCTCGGCAACCTGCATGCCGCGAACGGCCGCTGGGCGCAGGCACAGCAATCCTACTTCGCCGCCTACACGGCCGAGCCTGCGAATGCCGATTATCGGTACAACCTCGCGGTCAGCCTGGACCAGTTGCGCCAGAGCGCGCTCGCACTGCGCTTCTATCGCGGTGCCCTCGAGGCTGCAGCGAACGGGCCGGCCGCCTTCGACCGTTCGCAGGTCGAGGCTCGCGTGCGCGAACTCCGGCAGTGATGCGCACGGTGTCTTCCGGCCTGCCGAAGAAACCGCTGACGGAAAAGCGCCGTCCGCTCGGCCAGATCCTGCTCGCCCAGGGCGTGATCTCCGAGGACCAGTTGCGCATCGCGCTGCTCGAGCAGATGAAGTCGAACCAGCCGGTGGGCAAGCTGCTCGTCGCGCTGGGCTTCGTCTCGGAAGCGACGCTGCGCGACGCGCTCGGCAAGAGCCTGGGCAAGCGCAGCGTCGACCTGTCGAACGCGATGGTCGATGCCGGTGCGCTGCGCCTGGTGCCGCGCGAGGTGGCCAAGCGCCACCGCGTGCTCGCGCTCGACTTCGACCGGGAGCGGCACCGGCTGACGCTGGCGACCGCGGATGTCAATGACATCGTCGTCGTCGACAAGGTCCGCGCGCTGCTGCCCGAGGGCGTCGACGTCGAGACGGTCATCGCCGCCGAGTCCGAGATCCTGCGCGCGATCGACCAGTATTACGGCCACGAGCTGTCCATCGACGGCATCCTCAACGAGATCGAGACGGGCGAGGTCGACTACCGCTCGCTCGCGGCGTCGACGGACGAATACAGCCAGCCGGTCGTGCGCCTGATCAATGCGCTGATCACCGACGCGGTCAAGCGGGACGCCTCCGACCTGCATTTCGAGCCGGAGCAGAATTTCCTGCGCATCCGCTACCGCATCGACGGCATCCTTCGCCAGATCCGCGCGCTCCACAAGTCGTACTGGCCCGCGATGGCGGTGCGCATCAAGGTCGTCAGCGGCATGAACATCGCCGAGACCCGCGCGCCGCAGGACGGGCGGATCTCGCTGAACATCAGCGGACGGCCGGTCGACTTTCGGGTATCCGCGCAGCCCACCCTCCACGGCGAGAACATCGTGCTGCGCATCCTCGACCGGCAGAAGGGGCTGGTGCCGCTCGACCGGCTCGGGCTCGAGGAATCCCAGCTCGACCTGCTGAACCTGATGATCGCGCGCCCGGAAGGGTTGATCCTGGTGACCGGCCCGACCGGCAGCGGCAAGACCACGACGCTGTACTCGATCCTCAACCAGATCAACTCCGAGGCGATCAACGTGATGACCCTCGAGGATCCGGTGGAGTATCCGCTCGGCATGATCCGCCAGACCTCGATCGCCGATGCGCTGAAGCTCGACTTCGCCAACGGCGTGCGCTCGATGATGCGGCAGGATCCCGACGTCATCCTGGTCGGCGAGATCCGCGACGCCGACACCGCGCAGATGGCGTTTCGCGCCGCGATGACCGGCCACCAGGTCTATTCGACGCTGCATACGAATTCGGCGCTCGGCGCGCTGCCGCGGCTGGCCGACATCGGCATCCTCGCCGACATCATGGCCGGCAACATCATCGGCGTGATCGCGCAGCGGCTGGTGCGCAAGCTGTGCGTGCATTGCCGGCGTGCGTATGCGGCCGAGCCGCACGAGGCGAGGCTGCTCGGCGTCGCGCCCGGCGAGCCGGCCCCGCGCATCTATCGTGCGGTCGGCTGCGAGGCATGCGAATACCAGGGCTATCGCGGGCGCCAGGCGCTGATCGAAATCCTGCGAATGGACGCCGATCTGGACGAGCTCGTCGCACGCCGGGCGACGCTGCGCGAGCTGCGCGCCGCCGCGAGCGCGAAGGGATTCCGGCCGCTCGCCGAAGACGGCCTGCGGCGCGTGCTCGACGGAACGACCTCGCTCGACGAGGTCGCACGCGTCGTCGATCTGACCGGACGCATGGCCTAGCGCGCCGCGCGGGGCTGCCGACGACCGTGGCCGTGTACAGCTACAAGGCGATGGATCCGCGCGGCCGGATCGTGTCCGGCCAGATCGAGGCCGTCAACGCGGTCGACCTCGAGATGCGCCTCAAGCGCATGAGTCTCGATTTCATCGACGGCGCACCGCGTTCGGGGCAAGCGTGGCATGCCGGCCGCGGCGTGCCGCGGCGCGAGCTGATCAACTTCTGCTTCCATCTCGAGCAACTGGTGCATGCGGGCGTGCCCATCCTCGAAGGGCTCGCCGACCTGCGCGACTCGATCGCGCAACCGCGCCTGCGCGCGGTGGTCGCCGGCATCATCGAGAGCATCGGGGGCGGACGCACGCTGTCGCAGGCATTGGTCGAGGCGCCCGACGTGTTCGACCGGGTCTTCGTCAGTCTGGTGCGCGCCGGCGAGCAGACCGGCAGGCTGCCGGAGGTGCTGCGCAACCTGTCCGAATCGCTCAAGTGGGAGGACGAGCTCGCTTCCCACACGAAGAAGCTGGTCATCTACCCCGTGATCGTCGGCACCATCGTGCTCGCCGTCACCGCCTTCATGATGATCTACCTGGTGCCCCAGATGGCGAGCTTCTTCCGGATGACCGGGCACGAGCTGCCGCCGCAGACGGTGCTGTTGATCGCGGTATCGAAGCTGTTCGTCGATCACTGGGCGGCGCTCGCCGGGGTGCCGATCCTGGCCGTGCTCGCGCTGCGCATGCTGATCCGCAACAACCCGCTCGCGCGCTACCGGTTCGATGCGTTCAAGCTGGCGCTGCCGGTCGCCGGCCCGATCCTGCGCAAGATCATCCTGTCGCGCTTCGCCGGGGTGCTCGCGATGATGTATTCCGCCGGCATTCCGCTGATCGACGCCGTGCGCACGACCGAGGAGGTCGCAGGCAATGCCGTCATTCGCGCAGGGCTGCACCGCGCCGGCGAGCTGATGTCCGAGGGACACAACGTCACCGCGGCGTTCGATGCCACCGGGCTGTTCCCGCCGCTGGTGCTGCGCATGCTGCGGGTGGGCCAGAACACCGCCGCGCTCGATGCCGCGCTCGCCAACGTCGGCTATTTCTACAACCGCGACGTGCGCGAGGCGATCGAGAAGCTCCAGGCGGTGATCGAGCCCGGCCTGACGCTGGTGCTCGGCATGCTGCTGCTGTGGGTGATGCTCTCGGTGCTCGGGCCGGTCTACGACATCATCGCCCGCCTGAAATTCTGACCGCCATGGCCGCCGTGCGCCTGCTCCACCTCGATGCCGCGCGCCTGACCGCGTACCGGTGGGCCGGTTCGCATCCGGTGGAGGAAGGCCGCTACGCGAACGACCCGGGCGGATGGAAAGCCTTCCACGGCTATTCTCTGAGCCACCCGCGCAGCGTCTATCGGCTGCTCGCCGACATCCAGGACGAAGGCTTCGGTTTCGAGTCGATTCCGTATGTCATGGGCGCCGACCGCAAGGCGCTGATCCGTCGCAAGCTCGGCCAGCATTTCCTCGGCACGCCGTTTACCTGCGCGATCTCGCACGGGCGCGATCCGGCCGGGCGGCGCGACGAGCGCATGCTGTTTCTCGCGCTGACCCGCGCGCAACTGTTGGAGCCCTGGCTCGCCGCGCTGCGCGCCGCGCAGGCCCAGCTCGCCGGCATCTACTCGGCCCCGCTGGTGTGCCAGGCACTGGCCGGCGCGCTCAAGCTCGAACGCGCCGGCGAAGCGGTGCTGCTGGTCACCAGTGGAGCGTCGGGCGTGCGCCAGAGCTGTTTCGTCGAGGGCAGGCTGCGCTTCTCCCGCCTTTCGGCGCTCACCGGGGACGGCGTTGCCGAACGGGCCCGCATCTGCGCCGAGGAACCCGCGAAGCTCTACCAGTATCTCGTCGGCCAGCGCATCCTCGCGCGCGGCACGCGCCTGCCGACGATCGTGCTGTGCGATCCGTCCGAGCGCGCGATGCTCGCCGCGGCCTGCCCGAGCGCAGGCGAACTGGAGTTCGATTTCGCCAGCCTGCGCGCGGCCGAGTCGGCCTGCGGCCTGCGCGGCACGCACACGGGCGGATCGGCCGATTCGCTGTTGCTGCACCTGCTCGCAACCCGGCCGCCGAAAGTCCAGTTCGCACCCGAACCGGATCGCCACCTGTACCGCATCGGGCAGGTGCGATTCGCGATGCTCTCGGGCGCGGCGATCGTGCTCGCCGGCTGTGTGCTCGCCTCGGCCAAGCACCTGTACGAGGCCCGGGCGGTGCGCGAGCAGGCACGCGCGGTGGTCCTGGAGGCCGGCGAGTATGCGGCCCGCCATCGCGCGATCCTGGACCGGCTGCCTCCCGTGCCGGCGGCGCTCGAGGATGTGCGCGCCGTGGTCGATCGCTACGAGGAAATCGAGCGGCGCTCGGCGCCGATCGAACCGATGCTGCGACACATCAGCCAAGCGCTGGAAGCGGTTCCGGAGATCGAGCTCGAACGCGTGGAATGGCAGCTGACGACCCGCCCGGAGGAGGCCGGCGCGAGCATCCCGGGGGCGGCGAATCGCGCGGCTGCGCGCGCCCAGGACCGCATGCTCGCCGTGGCCGTCGTGTCGGCCGCGATCGAGGCTGCGGCGCAGGGCGATCGCCGGCGCATCTTCGAAACGATCGAGGAATTCGCGGCGGCGTTCAGGCGTGACCCGGACGTGCAGGTGGGCATCGTGCAACGGCCCTTCGACATCGATCCGGGGCGCGCGCTCAAGAGCGCCGGTGGCGACGGCACGGGCGTCGCGCGCTTCGTGCTGCGCGTGAGCTACCCTGTGCGGCCATGAACGTCACGCACGAGGACGTGCTGCGACTGCGCACCGGTGCGGTGCTGGCGATCGCGATCGTGCTGGCCGGCGTGTCGCTGGTGCTGCTCACCAGCCGCTGGCACCGCGCCGAAGACGACGCCGCGCGCCGGGCGGTAGCCGCGCGAGATGCGATGCGCGCGAGCCTGGTCCGTGCACACCGCGAACAGGACGAACTCACCCGCAAGATCGAGCGCTTCAACCGCCTCGCGGCCGCGGGGCGGATCGGAGAGGAGCGCCGGCTGGACTGGGCGGAACGGATCAGGGCGATCGAGACCGCGCGCAGGCTCGATCCGGTGCGCTACGAGATCGCGCCGCGCCGGCCGCTCGATCCGGCGCTGTCGGCGGCGACGGGCGGGCATTTCGAATTCCTCGCCAGCAGCATGCGCATCGAGATGCGGCTGCTGCACGAGGGGGATCTGATCGCGCTGCTCGACGACCTGCAGGGCTCGGTGACCGCACTGGTACGCCCGCGCGCCTGCACGATCGAGCGGCTCGCATGGCAAGGCGAACCGGCCGGCCGCGCCACGCTGAAGGCGCAATGCACGATGGACTGGATCACGATCCGCGAGGGGGCACGCTGATGCGGCCGGACCTGCGCAGCACAGCCGGGCGGCGCCGCGCGGCGCTGCGGCTCGTCGCGCTCGTGGCGGGTGTGCCGATCGCCGCGTCGGCGGCAGGCGAGCCGCTCGGCAGGCTGTTCTTCACGCCGCAGGAACGCGCCCGGCTCGAACGGCAGAGAGGGGCGGACTCGCCCGGCGATGCGGCCGCGCGACCCTCCTCGGTTCGCGTCGGCGGCGTGGTCGCGCGCTCCGGCGGGCGCAATACCGTATGGCTGAACGGCACCGCGCTCGACGCCGCGGGTCACGACCGCCCGGTCGAGCTGCGACCGAACTCGCCCGCGACGGTGGTGGTACGCGTCGAGCCGGGCAGGACGGCCCGACTGAAGGTCGGCGAGTCGATCGACCTGCCGGGCGGCGACAAGCACGACGCGCTCGGCGGGGGGCGGGTCGTCGTCTCCGCACCGGCCAGGACGTCGAAATGAATTCCCCGGCCGTCCCGTGCCGGGGCCCTCGCACGCAGCGCGGAGCCGTGTTGATGGTGCTGCTCGTGCTGTTCGTGGCGGTCGGCGCCTATCTGCTGGTGTCGCGGCTCGGCGCCGCACAGCTGCGCAGCGCGCGCGGCAGCACCGCCGCGCTCGCGATGGCACGCGACGCGCTGATCGGGCGCGCGCTCGCGGACGACAACCGGCCCGGCAGCCTGCCGTGCCCGGACACCGATGACGATGGCGCGGTCAACGGGGTCGCCGGCAATTGCACCTCTTCCTACCTCGGCAGGCTGCCCTGGAAGACGATGGGGCTTGCCGATCTGCGCGACGCGGCCGGCGAACGGCTGTGGTATGTGCTGTCGCCCGCGTTGCGCGACAACGAGGCCGCCTGGCCGATCAACGGCGACACGCATGCCACGCTCACCGTAGACGGTGCGGACGAAATCGCGGCGGTCGTGTTCGCCCCCGGCGCGGCGCTCGCAGGCCAGAACGGCCGTCCGGGAAACGCCGTCGCCGACTATCTCGAAGGCGCCAACGCGGACGGTGACGACGCATACCGCACCGGTGCGCCCGGCGAAGCCTTCAATGACAGGCTTCTGGTCGTGCGGCGAAGCGAGCTGATGCACGCGGTCGCCTCGCGCATCGCCGGCGAAGCGCTGAAGTGCCTGCATGACTTCGCGGCCGCGAATTCGGGGCGTTATCCCTGGGCCGCGGACGTGACCGCATCGGCCTCCGGAAATTACAGCGACACCGACAGAACGCACTTCGGCCGGTTGCCCCATGGCTTGGACGCGACTTCGGCATCGCTGGGGATCACCGCATCCTGGCCCGCGGGTTGCGGCCTCGCGTCGCCGTGGTGGGCAGACAACGGCTGGGGGCAGTTCGTGTTCTATTCGCTGGCTCCGGAATTCGCGCCGGACGCGGCTCCCTCGCCGGTCTGTGCGGGAAGTTGCCTCGCGGTCGCCAATGCCGCCGGCGGTACCGATGTCAGGGTGGTCGTGATCGTCGCAGGCGAGCCCCTGTCCGGGCAGCACCGCGTGACGGCCGCGGACAGGAGCGGTGTCGCGAACTACCTGGAAGGGGAGAACGCGACGCCTGCCGACGGCAGGTTCGAGCGACGCGCCCCCGGTACGGCATTCAATGACGTCGTCGTTTTCGAATAAGCTCGCGGCGCGGCGCGGCTGCCGGGGCTTCACGCTCGCCGAACTGGCCATCGTGCTGCTGGTGGTCGCGGTGCTGCTGGGCGGCCTGCTGATGCCCCTGTCCGCCCAGATCGAGCAGCGCAATCTGGAGGAGACCCGGCGCCGGCTCGATGAGGTGCGCGAGGCGCTGATCGGATTCGCCGAAGCGAACGGACGCCTGCCGTGCCCGGCTTCGGCGACGAGCGACGGCAGGGAGGCGTTTTGCACCGGTGCGAGCGGCGCCTGCGGACCCGAGCTGTACGCCCCGCCCGACCCGAATCACGGTCGTTGCGCCGCGTTCTACGACGGCTTCGTACCCGCGGTCACGCTCGGCCTCGCGCCGGTCGATTCTCAGGGATACCTGCCAGACGCCTGGGGGACGAGCGCGCGCAATCGCATCCGCTACGCGGTCGCCCCGAACACGGTCGCGGGAGTCGATTACGCGTGGACCGGCTCGGGCCCCGGCAGGGGACCCCGGGCGGCGGGCCTGACCAACCTGGGCGAGGTCTCGAAACAATATCTGTGGGTCTGCTCGGGCCTGCCCAATACGGAGACGGGCGGCTCGTGCGATCCCGCCGTCAAGCTGACCGACAACGCACCGGCCCTCGTGTATTCGGTCGGAAAGAACGCGACCGATCCCGCCAGCGGCACGACCGGCGACGAAGCCGCGAACCCGAACCCGAACGGCGGCACCGCGGACCAGACTTTCGTCAGCCGCACCTCGTCCCCGGCAGGTGCCGCAGGGGGGCAGTTCGACGACATCGTCACCTGGGTGCCGCTGCCCGTGCTGCTCAACCGCATGGTCGCCGCCGGCCAGCTTCCATGACCCCGGAGCCCTCGGTTGACCGCTGAAGCGTAATGTCAACATCATGTTTCGGAACCGCGACCTCGTGAACGTGAATCCGCCCTCGACCGGCGCGGCGAGACCGCGAAAGGCCGGATTGCACGGGCTCGCGGGCACACGGCTGCGTCGTCACTCGTTGGAATGGAACGACCCCTGCGCGCCGTTTCGCCTTGCCCAGCACCCGCAATCCCCCACGCCGAGGTCCGTCCAGCCGAGGTATCCGGGATGATCGGCGTTACGCCGCGGTCATGTTGACCGGCGCAGGCGGTGCTGACACACTCGGCCCGGACGCTGCCTCGAGGCGAGGCCGCCCCGACCACGAGAGCGCCCGGTGACGGATCGCGAATCGAGCTTCTTCCACCGCCTGCGAACCGCGGGAATCACCTCGCGCGACAGCGAGGAGCAGCGTTTGAACAAGACGCTGCTGGTGTTCGCGACCGGGCTCGTCACGCTCACCTCCACGCTGTGGCTCGCGATCTACTGGAGCCTGGGCCTGCGCCTTTCCGCGACGCTTCCGCTCGCCTTCGAAGCGCTGCTCACCGCCAACCTGCTCGCCTACGTGCGGACGGGAAACTTTTCGTTCTTCCGCAGCTCCCAGCTCGCGCTGTTCCTGTTCTTTCCGTTCGTCGTGCAGTGGAGCCTGGGCGACGCGCTGGCCGCGAGCGGTGTCGTCCTGTGGGGCCTGCTCGCGCCGGTGGGCGCCATCCTGTTCCTGGGCGCGCGCGAGTCGGCACCGTGGTTTGCCGCCTATGTCTTCCTGATCGTGCTGAGCGGCGCGTTCGACTATTTGCTCGCGGACTCCGCGCTGCGCGCACGCGTCGCCGTTCCGCTGCGCACCAGCATGGTGTTCTTCGCGCTGAACTTCGTTGCGGTGTCGAGCATCGTCTATGCGCTGCTGCGCCTGGCCGCCGTCGAGAAGGACAAGGCCAGGGCGAGGCTCGTCGAGGCGCACGTGCGGCTGCGCGCCGAGCAGGAACGGGCCGAACACCTGCTGCTCAACATCCTGCCCGGCCCGGTGGCGGAACGGCTCAAGCGCAACGAACAGGCGATCGCGGACGGTTTCGCGGACGTGACCGTGATGTTCGTCGATATCGTCGACTTCACGCATGTCGCCGAAGGGATGTCGCCGAACGAGGTGTTCTCGATGCTCAACCGCATCTTCTCGTCGTTCGACGATCTCGCCGAGCGCTTCGGCCTGGAGAAGATCAAGACGATAGGCGACGCCTACATGGTCGCCGGCGGACTGGACCGCCGCAACCCGGATTACTGCGCCTCGATCGCGGAGATGGCGCTCGCGATGCGCGAGCTGCTGCGGCGCGATCGCGCGGTGAATTCCGCGTCTGTGGAAATCCGCATCGGCATCGGCACCGGACCGGTGGTCGCAGGCGTCGTCGGCAAGAAGAAGTTCATCTACGACCTGTGGGGCGACACGGTCAACATCGCCAGCCGCATCACCTCCGAAGGCGTGCCGGGCATGATCCAGGTCGATACCACGACGTACCGGCGGCTGCGCGAGCGCTTCCAGTTCCATGAGCCGCAGACGATCTACCTGAAGGGCAAGGGCGACACGACCGTATATCGGATGATGGGAAAGAAGCCGATCGCCGGCCGCGCGGCACCCTGAGCCGCGCGCGCAGGCTTCAGCCCGGAGCGAGCCGGAAACACACCCGGCCGGGAAGGTTTTCGGCGAGCGTCAGCCGATAGCCCAGCGAGCGGGCGCGCCGCGCCGACTGGTACAGACCGATGCCCAGTCCGGACTCCGAGGCAACGGCGCCCCGGAACAGACTGCGTGCGAGCGCATCGGGCAGCGGGTCGCCGGTATCGGCGACCGAGAGCGAGATGCCCGCGGCCTGTTCGAGCGTGACGCGGATCGCCATCGCCGCACCGCCGTGGCGCTTGGCCAGCGCATTGCGGATCAGGTTGTCGGCCACGCCCGAGAAAAGATCGCCCGGAATGCGCGCGCGAGGAAGCGGTCGCACCGCGGCGAACTCGATCCCCTCCCCGGCCCAGCGGCTCTCGAGCCCCGCCCACCATTCGGCGAGATCCTGCGGCTCGGTCTCATCCGGTTCGGGGCGCCGGAGCTTCGCGAGCGTGTCCGCGAGACGCCGCGTGATCACCGGCAACTGGCGAGCGAGCAGCTCGCGAAACGCCGGTGACGCCGCTTCACCTTCGCGCGCGGCGGCGAAGCACAGCGCATGCAGCGATTGCAACAGGTTCTTGACGTCGTGGGTGAGCCGCGCTCCGGTCTCGTGCACGGCACGCAGGTAGCCCATCTGTTCCAGCTCGCGGCTGCGCAGCTTGGCGGCGTGGAACTCGGCGAGGATCTGGACCATCAGGTCGACATGCCAGGAGAATGCGGGGCCGAGCGCGCGCCGGCTCGCGAGCTCGATGGCGATTGCCCCGTGGCGGAACTCCTGGCGGATGCCCGACGGCGTGCCGAACTCGCCGCTGCCCTCCGAGGCCGACCAGCGTCCTCCCGATACTCCCGGCAGCGATGCGAACTGCGCCAGCGCCGCGGCGACGAAAGCCTGCGGATCGGATTGCGCGCGCGCCAGCGCGGTCAGGCGTGCGAGCCAGTCCTCGAACGGAACGCCCGCGCTCAATACGTGGCGCGAGAACAGCAGTCCCAGCCCGGTGAAGTTCAGGCGCGGATTCCATGCCCAGCCCAGCACGAGCAGCCCCGCCGAAACCGCCGCGAGCGTCAGTACCAGCGACTCGAAGTAGCCGCGCTGCGCGAGCAGCATCAGTGCGATCGAGCCGAGCACCAGCACCGCGAGCAGCAGCACGACGAAGGAGGAATAGATCAGGTCGATGACTTCGGTGCGCTGCGCCGGTTCGTCTCGCCGCGGCAGCAGCAGCATCGCCGCGAGCAGTGCGGGCAGCGCGACTCGCGCGACCGGCCGCAGCACATCGGGCAGCGCGACCGGCTGCGGCAGGATCTCCGGGGTCACCAGCACCAGCAGAACGGTGACGAGATCGCCGAGCGCGAGCAGGTAGAACAGCCTCGTCGTGCCCGCCTCGGAGAAGAACACCCTGCCGCCGAGGATGCCGGCGAGCAGCATGATCCAGCCCATCAGCAGCGGCGGGTTCGCCCACACCGCCAGCGCAGCCGCGCCGCACAGGACCGCCACCAGCTCCAGCGCACCCAGCCGCGTGTCGACGCGGATCAGCGGCTGCCACAGCAGGAACAGCCCGACGTGGCCCAGCAGCAGCATGCGCCCGACGGCGCTGCCCGTTCCCTGCACGACGGCGGCATGCAGCATCGCCAGCATCGCCAGCAGCAGCGCGCGTCGCACCGCCGGCGCCGTGATGCGCAGCCGATGGCCCGCCTGCGCGATTCGCGCTTCCGGCAACTTCGCGGACGAGCCGTTCATCGGCAGCCAAGCGCTCGATGCGCGAAGCGACGCCAAGCCTCGTGCTCGACGCGGGGTTTCGCCTCAGACCGATCTTGCATTCCTGTGCGCCCTTCGCGTTGCCCGCGGGGGATGTTCCGGAATCCGGGCGATTGTAGCCGCGGGTCGCCCCGCATGCGACCGTGTCGACGTTCTTGACGGCTCGCGCAAGCCGAACGGATCGAACGAAAGCGAATCAACATCTTGGGTTTGCTGTATGCTTTTTGCTTCGAATCGTTGTCGGACTGCGACCGGACCGCGGCGAACTCCGGCGACCGGTCAGGAGGAAACGACATGAAGGGTCTGATCCGAGCAGCGGCACTGGCCGTCGGGCTGGTGGCCCATCCCGCGCTGGCCGTTCCGCCAGCCACGTCCGGCTACACCGACGAGACCGCGTGGCGAAACGACAACGCCGGATTCGTGCTGGAGACGTTCGAGTCGCTTTCCGCGGGTCAGACGCTCTCGGCGCTGGCAGGCCTGCACATCGAATTCGGCGCGCCGCTGCCGGTGGTACGCGATAAAACGGCGTTCGGGGGACTGAGCCAATCGGGGTCGAACACGCTCGGAAACGCGAGCCCCTCGTCGATCACCCTTTTCGCCGAAGCAGGCAGGCTGATCACCGGACTGGGTTACTGGAACACCGGCTTCGACGATCGTACGACGCTGAAATTTTTCTTCGACGGCAGCTTCGAGAGCCTCGATTCGCCGGCGGTGGGCGCGGGCACGGCAGGCCAGAACCTGTCCTTCGTCGGCCTGAAGGTGGGCCAGGGCGGCGTGCAGCAGGTGGAGATCGCATGGTTCACGGGTGTCGGAAACGGCGACTTCACGATCGACGACCTGCAGGTCGCCACGACGCCGATACCGGAACCGGGCACCTGGGCGATGCTGCTCGCGGGGCTCGCGATCTTCGGTCTTTCCGGCCGCAGCCGCGGGCCGGGCCACGCGAAATCCTGAGGACATTTGCCAACTATTGCACACAAACGTCCGAATACCGACAGTTTTTCATCCGCGAACCGTTGCGTGCGCTCGCGGCCGCGCACGGCATCGTTCTTGCTCGCACCGTTGCCATCGTCATTCGGAGGCCGAATCATGATCCGCCGCCAGTCCGGCTTCACCCTGGTCGAGATCGCCATCGTGCTGGTCATCATCGGCTTGCTGCTCGGGGGCATCCTGAAGGGCCAGGAGCTGATCACACAGGCGCGCATCAAGAACATCGCCAACGACATCAACGGGGTGTCGACGGCGATCTATGCCTACCAGGACCGTTACCGCGCGATCCCCGGTGACGACAAGACGGCCTGCTCGCGCTGGGGAGCCGGCACCACGATCGGCGACGGCAACGGACAGGTCAGTCAGGACACGAGCGCGACGGGCGGCGGGAGCTGCGCAAGCCCCTCTCCGCTTCCCAAGGAAAACACGCTGTTCTGGCAGCACCTGCGGCTGGCGGGATTGATCGCGGGAGACGCGTCCAATGCGGACGAGCCGCTCAACGCATCGGGAGGCAAGCTGCGGGTGTTCAACGGGCCGTTCGGGCTGAGCGGGCTGTACGTCTGTGCGACCGGCCTGCCGGCGAAAGTCGCATCGGCGCTGGACAGCCAGTTCGACGACGGGCTGCCCGACAAGGGATCGGTGCGTGGCGACGACAAGGATCCGGCGGTGGCCGCCAGCACGCTGACCGCCTACGCCGACGACCCGACGAAGACCTACAGCGTGTGCAAGGCGCTGTGAGCGGTTGCGCGCGCGGCGTCATCCGCCGCGCTTGAGCAGTTGCGCCTCGGCGAGCGCGAGGCTTTCCGGCGCGCCGAGCAGCACGACGACGTCGCCTGCCTGGAAGCGCGTCTCCGGTGCCGGACTCATCGCCCGGATGTTGCGCCGGCGCACGGCGGAAACGCGGGCGCCGGTGGATTCGAGATCGAGCTCCTCGATGCTGCGCCCGACCGCGTACGCGCCGGCGGTCAGCACCACCGAATGCAATCGCGGCTGCTGCGCTTCCTCGAGCAGGTCGGCGCTGTCGGTCACGCCCTGGAAGTAGCCTCGCATCAGCTCGTAGCGCTGGCCCCGGATCTCGCGGATGCGCCGGAACACGCGTGCGAACGGCACGCCGAGCAGCACCAGCGCATGCGAGGCCAGCATGACGCTGGTCTCGAAGGTCTCGGGCACCACCTCGACCGCGCCACCGCGCGTGAGCCGCTCCATGTCCTTCTCGTCGGAAGCCCGCACCACCGCGGGCAGGCCGGGTCGCAGTTCCGCCAGCCGGTTCATCACACGCAGCGCCGAGTCGGTGTTCGCGTACGAGATCACGACGACCGCGGCGCGCAGCACGCCCGCGGCGATCAGCGTCTCGCGCCGCGCGGCATCTCCGTAGACCACCGTGTCGCCGGCCGCGGCCGCTTCGCGCACGCGCTCCGGATCGAGATCGAGTGCCACGTAGGGCACCGACTCCTGTTCGAGGAAGCGGGCCAGATACTGGCCGCTGCGGCCGTAGCCGCAGATCAGCACATGGCGATCGATGGCCATCGACTGCGCCGCGACGCGGGTCAGCTCCATCGAGCGCAGCAGCCACTCGGAAGGCGCGAGCCGCAACGCGATCCGGTCGCTGTAGGTCACGATCAGCGGTGCGGCGAGCAACGACAGCACGAGAGCGGCCACGACGACCTGCAGGGCCGCGCCCGGAAGCACGCCGTCGCGCGCCTGCGCGAGCAGCACGAAGCCGAACTCGCCTCCCGCCGACAGCCACAAGCCGGTGCGCAGCGCCGTGCCGGGGCTCGCGCCGAACGCGCGCGACAGTCCCGCCGCGATCGCGAACTTGCCGGCGAGCAGCAGTGCGAGCACCGTGAGCACGACGGCCCAGTGACGGATCACCACCGCGACATCGAGCAGCGTTCCCACGGTGATGAAGAACAATCCCATCAACACGTCGCGGAACGGCTTGATGTCCTCCTCCACCTGGTAGCGGTACTCGGTCTCGGAGATCAGCATCCCGGCGAGGAAGGCGCCCAGCGCCAGCGACAGCCCCGCCCGCTCGGTGATCCAGGCCAGCGCGAGCGTGATCAGCAGCACGTTGAGCATGAACAGCTCGGCGGAACGGCGCCGCGCGACCATCGAGAACCAGCTGTGCATCAGCCGCTGGCCGAAGAACAGCACGACCGCGAGCACGACCGCCGCCTTCAGTGCCGCGCTCGCGAGCTTGATCGCCAGATCGCCGGCCTCCCCCGCCAGCGCCGGGATCACGATCAGCAGCGGCACCACGACGATGTCCTGCGCGAGCAGCACGCCGATGATCTCCCGCCCGTGCCTGGATTCGAGCTCGAGCCGCTCGCTCAGCAGCTTGGACAGCAGCGCGGTCGATGACATCGCGATCGCGCCGCCCAGCGACAATCCCGCGGGCCAGGACAGGCCGAAGAGCATCGCGACCGGCACGACGGCGATCGCCGTCACGAGCACCTGCGCCAGCCCGAGCCCGAGCACGATGCGCTTCATGCTGAACAGCCGCGGCAGCGAGAACTCGAGTCCGATCGAGAACATCAGGAACACCACACCGAACTCGGCGAGATGGCGCGCGCTGCCGGTCTCGCGAACCAGCCGCAGCGCATTCGGACCGATCAGCGCGCCGACCAGCAGATACCCGAGCACCGGCGGCAGGTTGAGCGAGCGGAACGCGACCACCACCATCACGGCAGCCGCGAGCAGCATCAGGACCAGCTCGAGGGTGTCGATCATTTGTCGCGGTCGGCGGTCGGGGACGGGGACGGGGCGGGTGATATACTCCCGCGCCGAATATAAACCCGTTGTCTGGAATGGACCAAGTGCGCGCCACCGGCAAGGCGCTCGAACTGGCGCGGCGTGTGCTTCGCATCGAGGCGGCGGCGGTCGCTGCGCTGATCGAGCGGCTCGACGGCGGCTTCCTCGCCGCGGTCGAGCTGATCCTGAACTGCCGCGGGCGCGTGATCGTGAGCGGCATCGGCAAGTCGGGGCATATCGCGCGCAAGATCGCCGCCACGCTGGCCAGCACCGGCACCCCGGCCTATTTCGTGCATGCCGCCGAGGCAAGCCATGGCGATCTGGGCATGATCCAGCGCGAGGACGTGCTGATCGTGCTGTCGAACTCCGGCGAGACGACCGAGCTGCTGACCATCGTGCCGATGGTCAAGCGGCGAGGGGGCAAGCTCGTCGCGCTGACCGGCAATGCCGAATCGACGCTCGCGCGGCTGGCGGACATCCATCTCGACGCGCAGGTCGCGGAGGAGGCCTGCCCGCTGAATCTCGCCCCCACGGCGAGCACCACCGCGGCGCTCGCGCTCGGCGACGCACTCGCCGTCGCGCTGCTCGATGCGCGCGGATTCGGCGCGGAGGATTTCGCACGGTCGCATCCGGGCGGTGCGCTCGGGCGAAGGCTGCTCACCCGCGTGCGCGACGTCATGCGCCAGGGTGCGGCGGTTCCGGCGGTGCCCGAGTCCGCCACGCTCGCGCAAGCGCTGATCGAGATGACGCGCGCAGGGCTGGGCATGACCGCGGTGCTCACGCCCGAAGGCCGGCTCGCGGGCATCTACACCGACGGGGATCTGCGCCGAACGCTGGCGACGAGCGGCGACGTGCGCCGGATCCGCATTGCCGACGTCATGACGCGCCAGCCGCATACGATCGGCCCGCAGCGGCTCGCCGCCGAGGCCGTCGAGAGGATGGACAGCCTGAAGATCAATCAGCTGCTGGTCGTCGACGAAGGCGGCGCGCTGGTGGGCGCGCTCAACACCCACGACCTGCTGCAGGCCAAGGTGATCTGATGACATCCGGATCGCCGGCGCGAGGTGCCCGCACATGACGTTGCGCACCGACAGCGTGTTTCCGATCGCGGTGCTGGCGCTGCTGGCCGCGCTGACCTTCTGGCTGGAGCGCATCACGCGCCCGGACGCGCCGCGCATCGACGGCAGGATGCGGCACGATCCGGATTTCATCGTCGAGCGCTTCGACGCGCGCCAGTTCGGCGAGGACGGCGCACTGCGCTATGCGCTGGCGGCGCAGAGGATGGTACATTACCCGGACGACGGCACCACGATCGCGACCCGGCCCGAGCTGTCGTATTTCGGCGATCCGGGCGCACCGCGGTTGAACGCCGATCGCGCGCGCATCAGTGCGGACGCCAGCGTGATCGTGCTGATCGACAACGTCGAGGCGCGCCGCGAGGCCACCGGGCGAACCCCCGCGCTGCGCCTGTCGACGAGCGAGCTGACGGTGATGCCCGACGAGGGACTCGCCACGACCGCCGCGCCGGTACGCATCATGCATGGCCTGAGCGTGATCACCGGAACGGGCCTCGAACTGCACAACCAGGATGCGACCGCAATGCTGAAATCCGACGTGCGCGCCACGATCCGGCGTCCGGGCAAATGACGGTCCTCGCCCGCACCCCCGCGACGGCTCTGGCCATCGCCGCGATCTGCCTCGTTTCGGCTTTCCCGGCACGCGCCGAGCGCGCCGACCGCGACAAGCCGATCAGCCTGGAGGCAGACCGGGTCACCGTGGATGACAAGAAAAAGGTACAGGTATTCGACGGGCATGTCCGGCTCAGTCAGGGCAGCCTGGCGATTCAGGCCGAGCGCATCGTCGTCACGCAGGACGCGGCGGGCTACCAGAAGGGAGTGGCCACCGGCGCCCCGGCCCGCTTCCGCGCCAAGCGCGAGGGCAGGGACGAGTTCATCGAGGGCGAGGCACTGCGCATCGAGCACGACACGCGCACCGGACGCACGGAGTTCTTCGATCGCGCCGTGGTGAAAAGCGGCGGCGACGAGGTACGCGGGCAGTTCATCCGCTACGATGCGACGAGCGAGACCTATCTGGTGAATGGCGCCCGCGAGGGCGCCGCCGCGAGTTCCGCGGGAAACCGCGTGCACGCCATCCTCCAGCCGCGGCGCAACGAGGGCCGGCCGGCGGCACCGGCGGATTCGAAGACGACCAAGGAGTAACCAGGCATGTCCTATGAAAACATCATCGTCGCGACGCATGGGCGCGTCGGCCTCGTGACGCTCCACCGGCCCAAGCAGCTCAATGCACTCAACGACGCGCTGATCGACGAACTGGGCGATGCGCTCGCGCGATTCGAAGCGGACGCCGGAATCGGCGCGATGGTCATCACCGGTTCGCAAAAGGCATTCGCCGCAGGCGCCGACATCGGCGCGATGAAGGACCGGGATTTCATGGACGTCTACCAGTCCGACTTCATCACGCGCAACTGGGAACGCGTGAAGGCGTGCCGCAAGCCGGTCATCGCCGCGGTGTCCGGCTACGCGCTCGGCGGAGGATGCGAGCTGGCGATGATGTGCGACCTGATCCTCGCCGCGGAGAGCGCGCAGTTCGGCCAGCCCGAAATCCGGCTCGGCGTGCTTCCGGGTGCGGGCGGCACGCAGCGCCTGCCGCGTTTCGTCGGCAAGTCCAAGGCGATGGAGATGTGCCTGACCGGCCGCACGATGGATGCCCACGAGGCGGAGCGCGCCGGACTGGTCGCGCGCGTGATCCCCGACGACAAGCTGCTCGACGAGGCGCTGGCGACGGCCGCCCGGATCGCGGCATTCTCGGCGCCGGTCACGATGATGATCAAGGAATGCGTGAACCGCGCCTATGAAGGCTCGCTCGCGGAGGGTCTGCTGTTCGAGCGGCGCACCTTCCACGCCGCCTTCGCGCTCGCCGACCAGAAGGAAGGCATGGCCGCCTTCGTCGAGAAGCGCAAGCCGGAATTCAGGAACCGCTGAACACCGGGATCCGACGGCGCTTCCCGGACCATCCGCGATCGCCTATCGCCTGCTCCGGACGCCGCGGCTTCGCGCCCGACGCGGGGCTCCATCCTCGATTGCGCTACCGGCGTCACGCGCCGGCGGGCGCGTCCGTCCGATTGCGGTGCGCAATCCGCGCGTGCGCGGCGGGACGGCCTCCGAGGCGAATTCCCAAGTCGTTGTTCGGCAACCTCTTTACAAAAATTTGTGCATCGCATCAAAAATCTGTTGACATCGATCCGCATACCCATATAATGCTGCTCGTGGTGCGGTGCACCATACCCGTTTCGATGTTTCACCGCATGTTGCGCCCGATCGATCGACCGACCAGAAAGGAAACCGTCATGTTTGCAACCCCTGAACAATTCGCCAATGCCAACAAGGCCAATGCCGAAGCTGCGCTGACCGTGGCGAACGCCGCGTTCGCCGGTGCGGAGCGGCTCGCCGCGCTGAACCTGAACACCGCCCGTTCGCTGCTCGAAGACGGTGTCGCCAACGCGAAGGTGCTGCTCGCCGCCAAGGACGTGCAGGAGGCCATCGCGCTGCAAAGCTCGTTCGCCCAGCCGGTGATGGAACGCGCCGTCGCGTACTCGCGCAGCATCTACGAGATCTCGGTGCAGACGCAGGAGCAGATCGCCAAGGTCTTCGAATCGCAGGTGTCCGAGCTGAACCGCAACGTCGCGGTTGCGCTCGACCAGGCCGCGAAGTCCGCACCGGCGGGCTCCGATGTCGCGGTCGCCGCCGTCAAGTCTGCGATCGCCGCGGCCAACTCGGCCTATGACAGCATGAGCAAGGCTGCCAAGCAGGTCGCCGAGATCACCGAGGCGAACGTCGCGGCCGCGACCACCGCCACCGTCAAGGCGGTCGGAGCCGCGACGCCGAAGGCGGCGAAGAAGGCCGCCTGATCCGGTCCGCGTCCTCGAAACCCCGGCCTCGCGCCGGGGTTTTTTTCGCCTCGAGCGTGGCCCGCGGGCGGCACGCCGTTCGCCCGCAGCTCAGCCGCCCGCCGGCTGCCATTCCCATCCGCCGCGCGTCAGCTCGGTGCGGATCCTTTCCATCGCGGACTCCACCTGATCCGGATCGCCGCGCACGCCGAGTTCGACGTGCCGGCGCACGGTGGCGCTGCCGAACGAGGGCAGGCTGAACACCCGCAAACCGGAGTATTCCCGCTCGACCGCCTGCATCAGGTCCATCAGCGCGCTCTCGTAGGCTTCGAAGACGACGACCGCCGCCTCGGCGCTGCGTCTGCCGCGTGCCAGCGTGGCGTAGTGGGTATCGAGCACCCACTCGACCATCGGCCACGCCATCTCCGGAAACCCCGGAACGAAATGGTGATGCTCGACCGAAAATCCCGGAATCCGGTTGTACGGGTTCGGAATGATGCGCGCACCTCGCGGGAACTCGCCCATCTTCAGCCGCAGCGCGGTGATCTCGGCGCCGAAGCGCGCCTCGATCTCGCGCTTTGCCTGCGGATGCAGTTCGAGGGGCACGGCGAGCGCCGCCGCGGCCGCCTGCCGTGTGTGATCGTCCGGGGTGGTGCCGATGCCGCCGAAGCTGAACACGAGATCGCCGGTCGCGAAGCTCGCGCGAAAGAAATCGGTGAGCCGCGAACGATCGTCTCCGAGATGCACGCACCACGCCAGCGCCAACGAGCGCACGCGCAGGATCTCGATCAGTTTCGGGAAATGCCTGTCCTGCCTCCTGCCCGACAGGATCTCGTCACCGATGATGACCGCCCCGATGTTCATGCGCGAATCGCCTGCGCCGCGCCTCGCATCCGGCGCAGCGCGGTGAGGCCGAAATGGATGAACACCAGCCCGGCATAGGCCGGTGCCAGCAGATGGATGACCGGCAAATAGGCCAGTGCGCCGCCGCCCAGTCCGGCCAGAAGCAGGCGGCCGCGTTCGCGCTCGAAGAACGCATGCATCTCGTGCGCGTCGGCGTGCTGCATCAGCGCGTCATAACGATAGGTGCGTGCATTGAGCCACGCGGACAGCGCGAGTGACAGCAACAGACCCATGCCCGGAACCAGCCACAGCGGAGCGGTGACGATCGAACCGGCCGACCACACGGCGAGCGCGAACGACGCATTGCGCAGGCTGCCGGCCAGGCTGCCGCCGCGGCGCCGCTCCAGATCCGCGTACTCGCGCGCGGCGACCCGTTCCAGCATCAACGGAACCGCGATGGCCGATGCGAGGAACACCGCCGTCGCATACACCACGGGAACCAGCACCAGCACCATCAGCACATGCACGGCGCCGAGCATCGCGAACGATACGCCGTGTGCCCACTCGATTTCCTGCAACCAGGGCAGCGACCCGAGCAGCCCGGCCAGAGATGCCGCCGCGCTGCCCCAGAAGATCGCGCCGAGTACGCCCCACGCGAGCGCCGCCGCGAGCGTCGGCCACGCCAGATGCCAGAACATCACCGGATGCGTCAGGCTGCCCAGCGCACGCGCGAATGCCGCAAGAATATCCGCCAAGCGTACCCCTCCCGAATGCGGCGCCCGCGGACCGAAACCCGCGTACGAGGATCCGGCACGATTCTAGCAGCCGGCGCGACGCCTCGCGGCCTGAACATCCCCGTCCTCGCGGGGAGCGCAGCGACACTCCCGGTCATTGCGAGGAACGTTTCTTTTTTCGGTCATCGCGGGGAGCGTTTCCTCGTCCCGTCCTCGCGAGGAGCGTTTCCTCGTCCCGTCATTGCGAGGAGCGCAGCGACGAAGCAATCCCGTCACGCGCCGGGCGGCCGCAACGCGCTTCGCGCGGGAATGCTTCGTCGGCCTTCGCCCTCCCCGCAAGGACAGGGTATCCGGGCTTCGTCGGCCTTCGGCGCGCTCGCGACGACAGGTCGTCGGGCCGCCGTCGGGGTTTGCCACTGCGGCGAAGACCGGCCATCGGCGTCACGCCGGCGTCGCTTCGGCAGGGATGTCAGGCGGGTATCCGGATGGCGGACGCAGCGATTCGCGTCGCAGTGGTGCGACTGGGGTGAGTACGGTCGATCGCGGGGTACGGGCTGCAACGACAAGGCGCGATGACCGGTCGTGCTGCGCGCCTTCCATCGACCACCGGGATTCCCGTACTCACCAGCCAGCGCCCGGCCAGTCTATGTGCGCCGGTTCGCCGAAGCCGTGCGCTGTTTCACGTTGTTGCGGCACGGCATCGCCGCTGCCGGTAAAATGCGTCCGGCTACGTACCGGCAACAGCCTCGACATGACCGATGTATCGAACGGCGCAGCCGCGCCGGTCTCCAACTTCCTGCGCCAGATCATCGAGGAGGATCTGCGCACGGACCGTTGGCACGGGCGGCTGGCGACGCGTTTCCCGCCCGAGCCCAACGGCTATCTGCATCTGGGCCATGCCAAGTCGATCTGCCTGAACTTCGGTCTGGCGCGCGATTATGGCGGCGTATGCCACCTGCGTTTCGACGACACGAATCCGCTCAGGGAGGAACAGGAATACGTCGACGCGATCGTCGACGCCGTGCACTGGCTGGGCTTCGACTGGGGCGAGCATCTGCATTACGCCTCGGACTATTTCGAGCAGTTCTACCGGTACGCGCAGCACCTGATCGCACGCGGCAGCGCCTACGTCGACTCGCTGTCGGCCGAGCAGATCCGCCAGTACCGCGGCTCGCTCACCGAGCCGGGGCGCGACAGCCCGTACCGCGACCGCAGCGTCGAGGAGAATCTCGAGCTGTTCGAGCGCATGCGTGCAGGCGAATTCCCGGACGGTGCGCACGTGCTGCGCGCGCGCATCGACATGGCCTCGCCCAATCTCAACCTGCGCGACCCGGTGCTGTACCGCATCCGCCGTGCCCGCCATCACCGCACCGCAGACGCCTGGTGCATCTATCCGATGTACGACTACGCGCACTGCGTCTCGGATGCGATCGAGCGCATCACGCACTCGATCTGCACGCTCGAGTTCGAGGATCATCGGCCGCTGTACGACTGGGTGCTCGACGCGCTCGCCGACGTGCTGCCGTGGCACTCGCGGCAATACGAGTTCGCCCGGCTCAACCTGAGCTACACGATGCTGAGCAAGCGCAGGCTGATCGAGCTGGTCGAAGGCGGCCTCGTCGACGGCTGGGACGATCCGCGCCTGCCCACGCTGGCCGGTGTGCGCCGGCGCGGGTACACGCCGGAATCGATCCGCCTGTTCGCCGAGCGCATCGGCGTCGCCAAGGCCGACTCGTGGATCGATCTGAGCGTGCTCGAGGACTGCCTGCGCGAAGACCTCAACGAGCGCGCGCCGCGCCGGATCGCGGTGCTCACCCCGCTGCGGCTGGTCATCGACAATTACCCGGAGCAGGCCGAGGAACGGTGCGAGGCGCCGAACCATCCGCAGCAGCCGCAGCGGGGTACACGCGAACTGCCGTTCTCGCGCAACCTGTGGATCGAGCGCGAGGACTTCTGCGAAGCCCCGCCCAAGGGCTATTTCCGGCTCGCACCGGGCGCCGAGGTACGGCTGCGCTATGCCTACGTCGTGCGCTGCACCGGCGTCGAGCGCGATGCCTCGGGCACGATCACGGCGGTGCATTGCGACTACGACCCGGACACCCGCAGCGGCACTCCGGGAGCCGCTGCGCGCAAGGTCAGGGGCAACATCCACTGGCTCGCCGCGACGCATGCGCGGCCGGCGCAGGTGCGGCTCTACGACCGGCTGTTCGCCGTGCCCCATCCGGAGGCCGGCGGGCGCGACTGGCGCGAGTGCCTGAACCCGGCCTCGAAGTCGGTCGTCGCCGCGCTGGTCGAACCCGGCCTCGCGACGGCGGCGCCCGATCAGCGCTTCCAGTTCGAGCGCCACGGGTACTTCGTCGCGGACCGGGAAGATTGCAGACCCGGTAGCCCCGTGTTCAACCGCGCCGTGACGCTGCGCGACTCCTGGGCGAAGCGAGGCGCTTGAGGCTGCGCGTGCGCGTCAACCCGCGGCCAGCCGCGCCAGCACGCGCGAGGCGGCCACCAGCCCGAATGCCGCCGTCACGCACACCGAGGAGCCCAGCCCGGCACAGCTCAGCCCGGCCGCACCGGCCGCACAGGAGGACATGCGCATCGGTTCGTCGGAGTACACCGCCTCGATGCCGAACCGGCTCCTCGGCCCGCGCGGGAAGCCGTGCTCGCGGCGCAGCCGCCGGCGCACCTTGGCAAGCAGCGGTTCCTGTTCGGTGCGCGCCAGATCGGCGACGCGCACGCGGCTCGGATCGGTGCGCCCGCCCGCGCCGCCGACGCTGACGAGCGCGATGCCGGTGGCCTTGCAGTGGAGGACCAGCGCGACCTTGGCGTGCACGGCATCCACCGCATCGATGACGAAGTCATGATCCGGACCGACGAGCGCGGCGACGTTGTCCGGCGAGACGAATTCCTCGATCTGCCGGATACGGCAGTCCGGCCGGATCGCGCGCAGCCGCGCGGCCATCGCGACGACCTTGGCCTTGCCGTATTCGCCTTCGAGCGCATGCAGCTGGCGGTTCGTGTTGGACTCGGCGACATGATCGAGGTCGATCAGCGTGAAGCCGCCCACGCCGCTGCGTGCGAGCGCTTCCGCCGCCCACGAACCGACGCCGCCGAGCCCGACGACGCACACGCGGGCGCGCGCGAAGCGCTGCAGCGCCTCGTCGCCATACAGCCGCGCGATGCCGCCGAACCTGCGCCCGTAATCGACCTGCGCTTCGATCATCGCATTGCCTGCCTCGCCCACCGCACCGTCCTTTCCGGGACGCATTCTCCCCGCCGCGCCGGGAGCCCGCAACGGCTCCGGCGCACCGGGTGCGCCAGGCGCGACACGCCATGACGAAAGACGACGAGGCCGCAAGCGACGGCGCCATCGAACCGGCGCAACTGTCGTTCTCCCCGGAAGGCGTGCCCGCCTCGCCGCGCTACGGCGACATCTACCATCCGGCCGAGGGCGGCATCGGCCAGGCCGCGCACGTCTTCCTCGGCGGCAACGGACTGCCGGGGCGATGGCGTGCACGGGATTCCTTCGTCATCGTCGAGACCGGTTTCGGCACCGGACTGAACTTCCTGTGCACCTGGGCCGCCTGGCGCGATCACGCGCCGGCAGGGGCACGGCTGCATTATGTCGCCGTCGAAAAACATCCTTTCGCGACGGCCGATCTGGCGCGCATCCACGAGCGCTGGCCGCGATTCGCTGCGTGCTCCGCGGCGCTGCGCGACGCGTGGCCGACGCTGCTGCCCGGCTTCCATCGCCTGCATCTCGAAGGCGAGCGGATCACGCTGACGCTGCTGTTCGGAGATGCCGTGCGGATGCTCGCGCGGCTTCGCGCGCGGGCCGACGCCTTCTTCCTCGACGGTTTCGCCCCCGCGCGCAACCCCGGGATGTGGTCCGAGG
The DNA here is from genome assembly GCA_037440385.1 of Rhodocyclales bacterium. Classification (GTDB taxonomy): domain Bacteria; phylum Pseudomonadota; class Gammaproteobacteria; order Burkholderiales; family Rhodocyclaceae; genus CG2-30-68-42. The sequence goes on from JBBIUI010000003.1 coordinate 71,849, forward strand.
CGCTGTGCCGCGAGCTCGCGCGGCTCGCGGC
>JBBIUI010000004.1:0-68401 GCA_037440385.1 Rhodocyclales bacterium
GCCGCCGGCCGGGTTCTGGCAAGCGCTGCACTGGCTCTATGCGCAAGTGGAAGCGCTGGGACTCGGGCGCACCGAGGTGCAGGACCCGCTGTTCGACATCCGAGCGACGACGCCCGCGGCGGTCTATGTGCACGTCTTGCTGTTGGACCGGGCGGCGACCCACGAGCTCGGTCCGGCGCACTTCGAGACGGCGCGCCGCCGTCTCGCCCACTGGAGCCGCCACCTTCGCGTGCTCGAGACCCCCCCGGCTCGTTTCGCACTCCCTCCGCTGGTCAGCGACCTGTCGGGGGCCGCACCGCCCGGCCACGTGCCTCCGGCGTCGGGGCGACTGCGGTACGTGGATCCGGCGCCGCTCGCGCTGAAGCTCAAGCGTCGCATCGATGCCCTGCAGCAGGCAGCCGGTGAGGCCATCCCCGTACCGCCGGAAACTGCGTCGCGAGCCGACGAGCCACCCATCCTGCGCCACCTCTACGTGCATTGCTGCAAAGGGGCCGTTGCACGCTCTGCCAGTCCCCTGCCCGGGGACGGGGTGTGCGGCGTCGCCACCGGAATCGAGGCGGCACATTACTATCTGTCGGGCAGCACGCCCTTCCGGCCACCGCAGGATGCCGCGGCGCTATCGAGGTTCGAGGCCGAGAAGATCGCGACGCTGCGGATGATGGAACCGCTGTACCGGCCCGGATACAGCCGGCAACACGGATTCCGGATGCAGACCTGGCAGCTTGCCGGCGAGTCCGCGACGCAGCTGCACATCGAACGCGCGGTCCAGTGCGAAGGCCGGATCGCGCGCGGCCAGCTCGTCCTGCTCAAGCGGGGTCGGGACCATGCGCTCGGCTGCGTTCGCTGGGTACGGATGACGGCCGACGCCGTGCTGTGCGCCGCCGTTCGGCCGTTTCCCGGCGTGCCCAGACCGGTCGCGATGCGTCCCGCGCAGCGCGCGGGGGGGACCTGGCAGCCCGCCCTGGTCGTGGCAGACGCGGACGCGTGTACCCTGATCGGCCCGCGCGGCTCCTTGCATGCGGCCGGCGTGATCGATCTGCTGGACAGCGGGCCGCGCAGTGCTAAGCTGGCGGCATCTTTCGAGCGCGGTACCGATTTCGAACGCGCAGCGTACGAGTCGCGATGAACGTGCCGGCCCATTCGATAGGAATCGATTCGCGGGACCCGCAACAGTGCCTGGCGCTGGTCGCGGCGCTGCCGCTGACCAAGCCCGCCCAGGTACAGCGCACGCTCACGAGTCTGCTTCAAGCGCTGGCGGTTGCTCCACCGCCGGCGGCCAGTTACCTTCAGGTGCTGGAGAGGGCGCGGCCCGCGGTCGCCTTCGTGCAGGACGAGTTACGTGCGCGCTACACGCAGCGTCCGCTGGTTCCGGGCGCCGGGGACGACGAAACGCTGGGGCGCGTCGTGCAGCTGTGGCAATCGATGGCACGCGCCTATGCGCAGGTCGCGAGCCTCGGGGGTGCGAGTGCCGAGATCCAGCAGCGGCTGGCACTGATCTGCCAGCGCTGCGTGCACTACGCGGGCAAGCGCATCGTCGAGTATTACGCGGCGCGCCGCGAGCTCCCCAAGGGCTTGTGGAGCGATCTGTTCGGTTACTACTCGAGCGCCGAGGAGTGGGGTATCGCCGGTCAGCCGGTGGCCGAGCCGCTGAACGAGTTCAGCGGCTCGCAAAGCTGTGCGCAGGCGCTCTCCGCGGTACTGCTCACGGAGCTGGGCAACCCCTACGGGCGCTCGCCACGCGAATTCGGCTGGCTGGTCGGCTGGAGCCAGCGGTTTTCCGCCTTCACGGACGTGCATGCCGCCGACGCGCAGACCGACCCGCGCCTGCACGCCTTCGACCTGACCAAGGACTCGGGGCCGCGCCCGTTGCGTATCCTCGAGATGAACCCGAATGTCCGCTACTTGGTGACCACGCGGCTCGCGGCCGAGATGCACCACGTGGCGGCACAGTTGAAGGCGAGAGTTCAGCCGGCCGAACTGGGTCTGGGCGAAGGCGCGTTCGAACCCTTCGCAGGGCGGCTGCTCGTCAGTGTGTTCCGGCCGTGGTGCCTGGCCTCGAATCCACGGCGCTTCCAGCGACGCGCCGTCAGCGGGACGGCGGAAATCTGCCACGGCTTCGAAGCGCTGCATTACTTCGTCAGCGGCGGCGAATTCGTTCAGCCGGCCCACGTCCGGATCTATTCGCGCGCGGAATTCGAGACCATCGCGACCTTTCGCCACCAGGTCAACCCGGTCGAACGCCTGCACGTTCAGGCGGCGCAGGCGGAATTCGTCGCCGAGCGGTGGGACGTCGAAGACGAGTCCGTCAGCGGCTTCCGCCTGCACCGGTGCGCCGCCGGCCAGCACGTGCAGCACGGCCAGCTGATGGGGATCCGGCCGCCGGGCGTGGAGCACTTCCTGCTGTGCGCGGTGAGCTGGCTCATGTACGAGCCGGGCGGCGGCGTGCGTGTAGGAGTGCGCGTGCTGCCGGGCGTGCCCGAAGCGGTGTGCGTGCGCCGGCTGGGACCGACGGTTTCCCATTCGGAGCGCTACGTCCGAGCCTTCCGGCTGCCCGCGATGCCGGCGCTGAAGGAACCCGCTTCGCTGGTGCTGCCGAAGGGATGGTTTGAGCCGGAGCGCATGCTGGACGTTTACGTACAGCGCACGCTGGAGGCTCGCCTCGAAGCGGTGCTCGATCAGGGTGCGGACTTCGAACGAGTCAGCTTTGCGCTGCAGCGTCCCGCGCAACAGATCCAGGCAGTACCCGCGACGGCGCGAAGCGTGCGCTGAAGCGGCTGCCCGCGCCGGGACGGCTGTCGATTTCCAGGCTCGCCTGATGACGGGTGAGCACGTGCTTGACGATCGCCAGTCCGAGGCCCGTGCCACCGGTCTCGCGCGAGCGGCCCCGATCGACCCGGTAGAACCTTTCGGTGAGCCGCGCAAGATGGCGTGACTCGATGCCGATGCCATCGTCCTCGACGCGATACACGCCGCAACCGTTCTCGCGCAGCTCCCAGCGCAGTTCGATCCGCCCTCCTTCCGGCGTATAGCGCACCGCGTTCGACGCGAGGTTGGCGAACGCGCTGCGCAGTTCGGCACGGCTTCCCAGCAGCCGTGTCGGCTCGCCGAAATCGACTTCGATCCGGTGGCGCCCCCCGGACAAGGCCCGCGCCTCGACCGCGACCTCGGCCATCAGCGCTGTCACCTCCACTGCTTCGTCGAGCGGAGGCGGTGCCGCCGATTCCAGCCTCGCAAGGGTCAGCAGGTCATGGACCAGCGTCTGCATGTGCCGGGCCTGTTCCAGCGCGAGCCGCACGAAGCGCGCAGCCTGCTGCGGTTCGAGCCCTTCCGGGTCGTCGGCGAGCGTCTCCAGGAAACCGCCGATGACGGTGAGCGGCGTCCTGAGCTCGTGCGAGACGTTGGCGACGAAATCGCGACGCATGGCTTCGAGCTTTTGCGGTTGCGTGATGTCGCGCGAGATGATGAGCTTGCGGTCGGCGCCGAACGGCACCACCTGCAGCGACAGGCATTGACCGGGGATGCGCGCGCTGTCGAGCACGAGCGGCACACCGAACTCGCCCTCGCGCAGGTAGCCGACGAAATCGGGCTGGCGCACGAGGTTGGTGATCGGTCGTCCCCGATCGCTTCCGCGGTCCAGTCCGAAGTGCGATTCGGCCGTCCGGTTGATCCACTCGATGGTTTCGTTGCGCTGAAGCACGATCACGCCATCGGGCATCGCATGCGCCGCGTCCATGAAACGCTCGAGCGCGAGGCTAAGTTCCGCCCGTGCCTGCAATGCGTCCTTCGCGCGCCGGCCGAGCTTCGAAAAGACTGCGCCCCACGCTCCGCTCGCGTCGGGTACGGGTGCTTCCTGTGGCTGGTCCAGCCAGCGACCGAGTGCGGCAAGCCTGCGCAGCTGTCGCACCCACACCAGGATCAGCCCGAGCGCCAGTGCCAGTAACCCGAACGCCCCGCCCCCGGCAAGCCAGCAGGCGAACGCGACGAGCGCGACGATCGTCGCATCGAACGCGGCGCCCACCCACACTTCGCTCATCGATGCCGGTTCACTCCGCCGCGCACAGCCGATAGCCGGTGCCACGCACCGTCTCGATCAGCGCGTCGCAGCCGCCGGGCTCGAGCGCCGCACGCAGCCTGCGGATGTGCACATCGACCGTCCTTTCGTCGACGAGCATCTCGTTGCCCCACACCCCGTCGAGCAGCTGGGCGCGGGTGCGCACGCGCGGCGCGTGGCTCATCAGATCGCGCAGCAGGCGGAACTCCGTCGGGCGGAGCGCGATCGCCTCGCCGCGCACGCTGACCCGGTGACTTCCGGGGTCCAGACGCAGCGGGCCGAACTCGATGGGCGCCTCGTCGGTCTGGGGCAGGCGCCGTCGCAACACGGCGCGAACGCGCGCGGTGAGTTCGCGCGGGCTGAAAGGCTTGGTGACATAGTCGTCGGCGCCGCTGTCCAGGCCGGCGATCCGGTCGCCTTCCGCCGAGCGTGCGGTGAGCAGGATGATCGGCGTCGTGCGGGTGCGCGGATCGCTGCGCAGCCGGCGCGCCAGATCGATTCCGGACATGCCCGGCAGCATCCAGTCGAGCACGACCAGTTCGGGTGGCGCGTCGCGGATCACCGATAACGCCGCCGCGGCATCGCCTGCTTCCCGCACGCGATATCCGGCCCGGCCCAGATGGAACGCGACGAGTTCGCGGATCGCCGGCTCGTCCTCGACTATCAGTATCGCGGGCTGTATGGGAACTCCCCTCGGGATGTGCCGTCGCTCGAGCCAGTCGAGCCCATGGTTGCCTGACGGCTCATGTATGATACGCGGTCGTCCCTGCAAGGAGAAACCGATGGCCGGACTGGAAAGGAACGCTCCGATCCCGACCGAGATCAGGCTGCATCAGAAGTCGCGCCGGATGGAAGTGAAGTTCAGCGACGGCAAGGCATTCAGCCTTCCTTACGAACTGCTGCGCGTGTTTTCACCCTCTGCGGAAGTGCGCGGGCACGGCCCCGGCCAGGAAGTGCTCCAGACCGGCAAACGCGACGTCGAGATCGCGACCATCGAACCGATGGGCAACTACGCGATCAAGCCCTCCTTCTCCGACGGTCACGACACCGGCATCTATTCGTGGGACTACCTGTATTCGCTGGGCGAGCATCAGGAGGAGCTCTGGCAGGATTACCTGCACCGGATCGAGGAAGCCGGCGCCAGCCGTGACGTCGAGAGCACGCCCGCGCCGCCTTCGGCCGGCGGCTGCGGCCATCACTGAATCGTGGCATGACCGACCCGACCACGCATTTCGGTTTCGAGGAAGTCCCGGCGTCCGAGAAGGCACGCCGGGTCGCCGGCGTGTTCTCGTCGGTGGCCACGCGTTACGATTTGATGAACGATCTGATGTCGCTCGGCCTGCACCGCCTGTGGAAGGCGTTCGCCGTCGAGATCGCTGCGATCCGGCCGGGCGACCGGGTTCTGGACATCGCGGGTGGGACCGCCGATCTCGCCCTCGCATTCGCGCGCAAGGCGGGGAAGTCCGGCGAGGTCTGGCTGACCGACATCAACCGCGACATGCTGGCCTGCGGGCGCGACCGGCTGGTCGATCGCGGCTGGCTGTTGCCGGTCGTCCAGTGCGACGGGGAACGGCTGCCGTTTCCGGCGGGGTACTTCGATTGCGTCGCGGTGGCGTTCGGCCTGCGCAACATGACGCACAAGGAGCTGGCACTGGCGGAGATGAAACGGGTGCTGCGGCCCGGCGGGCGTGCGCTGGTGCTGGAGTTCTCACATGTGTGGCGGCCGCTGTCTCCGCTGTACGATCTGTATTCGTTCAAGGTGTTGCCGTGGCTGGGCAAGCGGGTCGCGAAGGACGAACGAAGCTACCGCTACCTCGCCGAATCGATCCGGATGCACCCGGATCAGGGCACGCTCAAGGCCATGATGGAACACGCGGGTCTGGAGCGAGTCGAATGGTTCAACCTGAGCGCGGGCGTCGTCGCGCTGCATCGGGGCTATAAGCTGTGACCTTCACCGGGAGTCGTTCATGAACAAGGTCTTTGCAATGTTCTTCATCGCCCTCGTCGGCCTGGGGCTGGCCGCAACCGATGCCGATGCCAGGCGCTTCGGCGGCGGCCGTTCCAGCGGATTCCAGCGCGACAACATCATGCGCCGCGACGCCGCACCCGCAGCGCCGGTGCAGCGGGCCGCGCCGGCCCAGACGGCACCGGGCAAGAGCGCACCCGCAGCGGGCGGCGCGTCGAGATGGCTCGGACCGCTGGCCGGTCTCGCGGCCGGACTCGGACTGGCGGCGCTGTTCTCGCACCTCGGTCTGTCCGAAGCCTTCGGATCGTTCCTGCTGATCGCGGCGCTCGTGATCGCTGCGCTGTTCGTGGTGCGTGCGCTATCGCGAAGGAGCGAACCGCGAGCCTTGCAGTACGCAGGGGCCGGACCCGGTGCGGCAGCCGTGCCGAGCGAACCCCTCGCGGCATCCGGCGCGGAGCCGGCACGGGCCGGCGCGCTGCCGGCAGGCTTCGACGCCGACGGCTTCGCGCGTCAGGCCAAGGTCAATTTCCTGCGCATGCAGGCCGCGAACGATGCCGGCAATCTCGACGACATCCGCGAGTTCACGACGCCGGAAATGTTCGCGGAGATCCGGCTGGAGCTGCAGGAGCGCGCGGGTGCTGCGCAGAGAACCGACGTCGTGCTGCTCGAAGCCGAGGTGCTCGACGCAAGCCAGGAGGGCGATCGCTACGTCGCGAGCGTGCGCTTCCGCGGCACGATACGCGAGGAGCGCGAAGGCGAACCGCAGCCCTTCGACGAGGTCTGGCATCTGGTCAAACCCGTCGCCGGGACTTCGGGCTGGCTCGTTGCAGGCATCCAGCAGGTACAGTGACGCGGCGCCCGGGGGGCCGAGTCGCGTGCTGACCGAGTGCTTCACGATCGCACTGAATCACTTGCTGCGTTCGCAGCCGCGGGTGCGCGAGCGTCTGGCGCCCCATGCCGGGAGCATCCTGCGGCTGGCGATGCCGCCGTGGCGGGCGACCTGGGTAGTGAATCCGGACGGCAGCCTGGCTCAGGCGGCGGCAGGTACCGTCGACATCGACGTGAACCTGCCCGCGTGGGCGCCGCTCGCGGTCCTGGGGGCAACCGGATCCGCGTTCGACGCAGCGCGCATCAGCGGCTCGGCACCGCTCGCCGATGCACTCGCATTCGTGGTCCGCAACCTGCGCTGGGACTATGAGGAAGACTTGAGCCGCGTGGTGGGAGACATCCCGGCGCGGCGCATCGCACGGCTGGTCGAGGGGCTCGCGCGCCGCAGCAAGCAGGCCGCGGGCAACCTGGGCGAGAACGTCGCCGAGTATCTTCGCGACGAGATCGCCGTGCTCGTTCCGGCGGGTGCGCTCGCGCAATTCGGCGACTCGATCGGTGCGCTGCGAGCCGACCTCGACCGGCTGGAAGGCCGTCTGTCGCGACTCGAGGCGGCGACGAAGTGATCGCGCGTCCTGTGGGTTCGTTAATGGTACGGGGAGAATCGATGGTTCCGAAGAAGATCGTGGCATGCGCGTGCGCAATGGGCGCGGCAGCGCTCGCGTGGGGTCAGCAGGAGCAATACACGCAGGACGCCCGCAAGGTGGTCGGCCAGTTGCAGTCGGCGCTCGCCGGGGTGCTGCTGGAACGGATCAAGACATCCGGTCCGGAGGCGGCCATCGGCGTGTGCAAGGACATCGCACCGGCGAAGGCGAGCGAACTGTCGCGCGCCACCGGCTGGCGCGTTTCGCGCGTGAGCCTCAAGGTACGCAACCCGCTGCTCGGCATGCCGGATGGATGGGAAGCGGCCCGGCTCGCCGAGTTCGACCAGCGCGCCGCTGCGGGCGAGAACCCCGCGACGCTGGAACAATCCGAGATCGTCCAGGAAGGCGGACAGCGGTACTTTCGCTATGTCAAGGCGCTGCCGGTGCAGCCGCTATGCACCAACTGCCACGGCGAGAATGTCGCCGCCGCCGTCAAGGCGAAACTCTCGGCCGAGTATCCGCACGACCAGGCCACCGGCTACCGCGAGGGGATGGTACGCGGTGCGGTGAGCATCAAGCGGCCGCTATAGCCGCTACGCGGAACCGCCTCCCGCGAAGCGTTCGCGGATCGCCGCGAACGCTTCGCCGAAGGCGTCGCGCTCGTCCGCGGAAAGATCGAGTCCGCATTTGGTCCGCCGCCACAGTACATCGTCGCTGCGTCGCGCCCATTCCCGGCGCACCAGGTACTGCACCTCGGCTTCATGGAGATTCGCGCCGAAATGCCGGCCGGGGACGTCGTGCGAGCCCGCCTCTCCGATCACCTCGGCGGCACGCGAGCCGTGCCGGCGCACGAGCGCTTCCAGCCAGGATGCCGGCAGCGCGGGATGGCGCGCCACGAGCGTGCGCACCTGCGCATCGATCGCGCCACCCGCCGGTTCGCCGCCCGGCAGCGGCAGTTCGGCCGTTCGCGAGGCCGCGAGACCGGGCAGCCACGGCGACAGCTTCGCCAGCGCGCGCTCGGCCAGGCGCCGGTAGGTCGTGAGCTTGCCGCCGAACACCGACAGCATCGGCGGCTCGCCCGCGGTGCCGTCGAGTTGGAGCCGATACTCCCGGCTGACCGCGGACGGGTCGGCGTGACCGTCGTCGTAGAGCGCACGCACGCCGGCGAAGCGCCACTGCACGTCGGCCGGGCGCACCGGCGCGCGCAGGAACGCCCCGGCGGCCCGGCACAGGTACTCGACCTCTTCGTCGCTCGCGGCGACCGGCACCTGCGGATCGTCCAGCACGACTTCGGTCGTGCCGATCAGCGTGTGCTCGCCCTGATAGGGAATCGCGAACACGATGCGGCGATCGGCGTTCTGGAACAGGTAGGCGTGGCTTCCGGCATACAGACGCGGCAGCACCACGTGGCTACCCTGAACGAGCCGCACCCTCGCGCCGGTGTGACGCCCTAGGATGCGGTTGCGGACCGTTGCGACCCATGCTCCGGTGGCATTGACCAGGATGCGGGCGCGATGCCCGATCCGATCGCCGTCCGCCGTCACCAGCGTGGCCTCCCAGTGGCCGCCGCTGCGCGTTGCGGACACGAGCCGCGTGTAGGGCAGCACCCGCGCGCCCGCATCGGCCGCCGCGCGCACGTTGAGCAGCGTGAGCCGCGCGTCATCGACCGCGAGATCGCTGTAGCCGAAGGCTCGCGTGAAACCCGGCCGGAGCGCTTCGCCGAAGGGCGATTCGCCGAGCCGGATCGAGCACGACGGCGCCAGGCTGGAATGCCCGCCGAGGTGATCGTACAGAAACAGTCCCAGCGCGATCATCCACGCGGGGCGCAGTGCCGCGGTGTGCGGAATGACGAAACGCTGCTCGCGCACGAGGTGGGGCGCGATGCGCAACAGGACTTCGCGCTCGCGCAGCGCTTCGCGCACCAGCGAGAAGGCGCCGTGTTCGAGGTAGCGCAGGCCGCCGTGGATCAGTTTGGTCGACGCCGAGGATGTGGCGCCGGCGATGTCACCCTCGTCGCAGATCGCGACGCGCAATCCGCGCAGTGCGGCGTCGCGGGCGATGCCGGCGCCGTTGATGCCTGCGCCGGCGATGAGCAGGTCGAATGGCTCGGCCATGGCCTCACGCGGGCGAGGCGTGCGAAACCGGCCTCAGGTCTTGCGCCGGCGCAGCCGCTCGATCGCCTGCAGTTGTGCGATCGCCTGGGCGAGCTCGACCTCGGCCTTGGCGTATTCCATGCCGGCGGTACGATTCGACATCGCCTCCTCGGCCCGCTTCTTCGCTTCGATCGCCTTGGCCTCGTCGAGGTCGCGCCCCCGGATCGCGGTGTCCGCGAGCACGGTCACGACGTTCGGCTGGACCTCGAGGATGCCGCCCGCGACGAACACGAGTTCCTCCTCGCCCTGCGGTCTTTTCAGCCGGACCGTTCCCGGCCGGATCCGGGTGATCAGCGGCGCGTGCCCGGGCAGTATTCCGAGTTCGCCCGCTTCCCCGGGGGCGGCGACGAATTCGCACAGGCCGGAAAAGATCGACTCCTCCGCGCTGACGACGTCGACATGAACGGTCATTGCCATCTCGGTTCTCCGTGACGCCCGGGCCTCGTCACTGCAGGGTCTTCGCCTTCTCGAAGGCTTCGTCGATCGAGCCGACCATGTAGAACGCCTGCTCGGGCAGGCTGTCGCATTCGCCGGAGACGATCATCTTGAATCCGCGGATCGTCTCCTTCAGCGGAACATACTTGCCGGGCGAGCCGGTGAAGACTTCCGCGACGAAGAAGGGCTGGGACAGGAAGCGCTGGATCTTGCGAGCGCGCGACACCACCAGCTTGTCGTCGGGCGCGAGTTCGTCCATGCCGAGGATCGCGATGATGTCGCGCAGTTCCTTGTAGCGCTGCAACGTGGCCTGCACGGCACGCGTGGTGCCGTAGTGCTCCTCGCCCACCACGTTAGGATCGACCTGGCGCGAGGTCGAGTCGAGCGGATCGACCGCCGGGTAGATGCCCAGCGCCGCGATGTCGCGCGAGAGCACGACCGTGGCGTCGAGGTGGCCGAAGGTGGTGGCCGGGCTCGGGTCGGTCAGGTCGTCCGCGGGCACATAGACCGCCTGGATCGACGTGATCGATCCGGTCTTGGTCGACGTGATGCGCTCCTGCAGCCGCCCCATCTCCTCGGCGAGCGTGGGCTGGTAGCCCACCGCCGAGGGCATGCGCCCGAGCAGCGCCGAGACCTCGGTTCCGGCGAGCGTGAAGCGGTAGATGTTGTCGACGAAGAACAGCACGTCGCGGCCCTCGTCGCGGAAATTCTCGGCGATCGTCAGCCCGGTGAGCGCCACCCGCAGGCGGTTGCCCGGCGGCTCGTTCATCTGGCCATAGACCAGCGCGACCTTGTCGAGCACCTTGGATTCCGTCATCTCGTGGTAGAAGTCGTTGCCCTCGCGCGTGCGCTCGCCCACCCCCGCGAACACCGAGTACCCCGAGTGCTCGACCGCGATGTTGCGGATCAGCTCCATCATGTTGACGGTCTTGCCGACGCCCGCGCCGCCGAACAGTCCGACCTTGCCGCCCTTCGCGAACGGGCAGACCAGATCGATGACCTTGATGCCGGTCTCGAGCAGCTCCTGCGAGGGCGACAGCTCTTCGAACCTGGGCGCCTTGCGGTGGATGGACCACCTCGACTGCTCCCCGATCGGACCCTGTTCGTCGATCGGGCGGCCGAGCACGTCCATGATCCGGCCCAGCGTCGGCTTGCCCACCGGCACCGAGATCGGCGCGCCGGTGTTCCTGACCTTCATGCCGCGACGCAATCCGTCGGACGAGCCGAGCGCGATCGTGCGCACGATGCCGTCGCCGAGCTGCTGTTCGACCTCCAGCGTCAGGCCGATGTCCTCCATCGTCAGCGCGTCATAGACCCTGGGCATCTCGGCACGCTCGAAATGGACGTCCACCACCGCGCCGATGCACTGTACGATCGTTCCCTCGCTCATCGAAATTTCCTCAGGCTGACATTTCCTCGTTCGCCACGGGATTCATACCGCCGCGGCGCCACCCACGATCTCGGAGATTTCCTTGGTGATCGCTGCCTGCCGGGTCTTGTTGTAGACCAGTTGCAGCTCGTCGATCACGTTGCCGGCATTGTCGGACGCCGACTTCATCGCCACCATGCGCGCCGACTGTTCGGAGGCCATGTTCTCGGCCACCGCCTGGAAGATCAACGCCTCGACGTAGCGCACCATCAGTTCGTCGAGCACCGGCTTCGCATCCGGCTCGTAGATGTAGTCCCAGGCATGTACGCGCTGGCCCGTCCATTCGGCGCCCACCAGCGGCAACAACTGCTCGATCACCGCGTCCTGCTTCATCGTGTTGACGAAGCGCGTGTAGGCGATCAGCAGCAGGTCGATCTCGCCGGACGAGTAGCGGTCGAGCATCACCTTCATCGTGCCGACGAGCTTGTCCAGGCGCGGCGTGTCGCCCAGGCCGATCGCCTGCGAGACGATCCGCGCGTTGAGCCGCTGCATGAACCCGAGCGCCTTGTTCCCGATGCAGGTGACCTCGACCTGTGCGCCGCCCGCCTCGATCTCCTTCATCCGCGCGAGCACCATGCGCAGTACGTTGGTGTTCAGTCCTCCGCACAGACCCTTGTCCGAGCTCACGACGACGATTCCGACCCGCTTGACGGACTCGCGCCGCACCAGGAACGGATGCCGGTATTCGGTCTTGGCGTGGGCGAGGTGCGCGATGATGCCGCGGATCCTTTCGCCATACGGCCGGACGGCGCGCATGCGCTCCTGCGCCCGGCGCATCTTGGACGCGGCGACCATCTCCATCGCCTTGGTGATCTTCTGCGTGTTGCGCACGCTTCGGATCTTGGTGCGTATCTCCTTGCCGCTCGCCATCGCCCGTGCCTTTTCTTCTAGACCCACCCCGCCTTGAATGCCTCGATGGCGGCGGCGAGCTGTTTCTCGCCTTCGCCATCCAGGTCACGCGAAGTCTCTATCCGGTTCATCAGGTCGGCCTGCTGCTGCCTCATGTACTGCTGCAGGGCCTGCTCGAAGGCCAGGATGCGTTTGACGTCGAGCTCGTCCAGATAACCCTGGTTGATCGCGTACAGCGACACCGCCATCTCGGCCACGCTCATCGGCGAGTATTGCGGCTGTTTCATCAGCTCGGTGACCCGCCGGCCGCGCTCGAGCTGTTTGCGCGTGGCCTCGTCGAGGTCGGACGCGAACTGGGCGAACGCCGCCAGTTCGCGGTACTGGGCGAGCGCGAGCCGTACGCCGCCCCCCAGCTTCTTGATGACCTTGGTCTGCGCCGCGCCGCCCACCCGCGATACCGAGATGCCTGCGTTGATGGCGGGCCGCACACCGGCGTTGAACAGGTCGGATTCCAGGAAGATCTGTCCGTCGGTGATCGAGATCACGTTCGTCGGCACGAAGGCGGTGACGTCGCCCGCCTGGGTCTCGATGATCGGCAGGGCGGTCAGCGAGCCGGTCCTGCCCTTGATTTCTCCCTTCGTGAATTTCTCGACATAGGCTTCGCTGACGCGCGCCGCACGCTCGAGCAGCCGCGAATGCAGGTAGAACACGTCGCCCGGATAGGCTTCGCGGCCCGGCGGTCGGCGAAGCAGCAGCGAGATCTGGCGGTAGGCCCACGCCTGCTTGGTCAGGTCGTCATAGATGATCAGCGCATCCTGGCCGCGGTCGCGGAAGTACTCGCCCATCGTGCAGCCCGAGTAGGGCGCGAGATACTGCATCGCGGCCGACTCGGAAGCCGAGGCCGCGACGACGATGGTATAGGCCATCGCGCCCGTTTCCTCGAGCTTGCGCACCACGTTCATGATGGTCGAGGCCTTCTGTCCGATCGCCACGTAGACGCAGATCAGATCCTTGCCCTTCTGGTTGATGATCGTGTCGACGGCCACCGCGGTCTTGCCGGTCTGGCGGTCGCCGATGATCAGCTCGCGCTGTCCGCGGCCGATCGGCACCATCGAGTCGATCGACTTGAGACCGGTCTGCACCGGCTGCGACACCGACTTGCGCCAGATCACGCCGGGCGCCACCTTCTCGATGACGTCGGTGAGCTTCGCGTCGATCGGACCCTTGCCGTCGATCGGCTGGCCCAGCGCATCGACGACGCGCCCGATCAGCTCGGGACCGATCGGAACTTCGAGGATGCGCCCGGTGCACTTGACCGTGTCCCCTTCGGTGATGTGCTCGTATTCGCCGAGGATCACCGCGCCGACCGAGTCGCGCTCGAGGTTCAGCGCCAGTCCGAAGGTGTCCCTGGGGAACTCGAGCATCTCGCCCTGCATGGCGTCGTTCAGGCCGTGGATCCGGCAGATGCCGTCGGTGACCGATACGACCGTGCCCTGCGTGCGCAGCTGCGCGCCGACGCCGAGCGCCTCGATCCGGTTCCTGAGAAGTTCGCTGATTTCGGATGGATTCAGTTGCATCGTCATTTCCTCCTGGGTGCGGTGCTCAACCCTTGAGCGCCGCCGCCATCGCGGCGAGCCTGGCCCGCACGGATGCGTCGATGACCTGGTCGCCGATCACCACCTTGACCCCGCCGATGAGCTCCGGATCGACCTCGACCGAAGCGATCACGCGGCGCTTGAACTTGTGCTCGAGATCGGCGACCAGCACATCCTTCTGCGCTTCGTCGAGCGGAAAAGCCGAAAAGACGCGGGCGTCGAGCACTGCCTCGCGCTGGTTCTTCAACTGCTCGAACAGTGCCCGGATCTCGGGCAGCAGTGCGAGGCGGCGGTTCTCGACCAGCACGCGAACGAGGTTGCGGACCGGCTCGCCGTCCTGCCGGCACAATTCCAGAAACAGCTCGATGAGCTGCTGCGCCGTGAGTTTCGGATTCGCGATGCACGCCCGCATGTCCGGATCCGCGGCGACCTGAGCCATCGCGGCGAGCCGCTCCGACCAGAGCGCGAGCTCGCCTGCCCCGTCCGCGGAATCGAACAGGGCTTGCGCGTACGGTCTCGCGATCGTCGTGTTCTCGGACATGGCGTTCCTACAGCTCCTGCCTGAGCTGGGCGAGCAGAACGGCGTGGGCCTTCGCATCGACCTCGCGGGTGAGGATCTTCTGCGCACCGGCCAGCGCAAGCTCGGCGACCCGGTCACGCAGCACTTCCTTCGCGCGGATCACTTCCTGCTCGATGTCTGCCTTCGCGGCTGCGACGATGCGCGCGTGCTCGAGCTTCGCCGCGGCCCTGGCCTCGTCGATGACCTGCTGCGCGCGCTTCTCGGCCTGGGAGACGATCTCGGCCGAGCGTTCCTTCGCTTCGCGCAGCGCCTCGGCCGAACGCTTTCCGGAGAGCTGCAGCTCGTGCTTGCCGCGTTCCGCAGCGGCCAGCCCGTCCGCGATCTGCTGCTGGCGATCCGTCATCGCCTTGTGCAGGGGTGGCCACACGAACTTCATCGTGATCCAGATGAAGAACGCGAACCAGATCGCCTGCCCGAGCAAGGTTGCATTGATGCTCACACTAGCCTCCTGGATTCCTGACCCGCCGTGCCCGTGCGCTTCGCACGCGGCCGCGGCGGACGTTGACGAACGCCGCGCGCCTCAGCCCTTGACGAGCGCGATGAACGGGTTCGCGAATAGGAGGTAGAGCGCGATGCCGACCCCGATCATGCTCACCGCATCGAGCAGGCCGGCGACGATGAACATCTTCACCTGCAGCGTCGGGATCATCTCGGGCTGGCGCGCCGAACCTTCGAGAAAGCGGCCGCCGAGAATCCCGAATCCGACCGCCGTACCCAGGGCACCGGCGCCGATCAGAATGGCCACGGCAATCGAGACACTACCGAGCAGCTGCGACATCGCTTCCATGATTTCTCCTTAACGGGCAACGAATGGGTGATGCATCGAATCAGTGATGCTCCGAAGCCATGCTCATGTAGACGACCGTGAGCATCATGAAGATGAAGGCCTGGAGCGTGATGATCAGGATGTGGAACAGCGCCCACGGCAGCGCGAGCGGCAATTGCCACACGCCGAGCAGCGCGATCAGGATGAAGACCATCTCGCCCGCATACATGTTGCCGAACAGCCGCAGCGCGAGCGACACCGGTTTCGCGAGATCCTCGATGACGCGAAACAGCACGTTCACCGGCGCGAGCCACGGGCCGAACGGGACGGTGAGCGCTTCGTGCAGCAGGCCGCCGACGCCCTTGAACTTGAGGTTGTACCACAGCATCATGAAGAACACGCTGATCGACATGCCGAAGGTCAGGTTCGGGTCGGTGGTCGGCACCACCTTCAGGTTGTGCAGGCCGGCCGCGCTCGCCGTCAGCGGCAGGAAATCCACCGGGATCAGGTCCATCGCGTTCATGATGAACACCCAGCAGAAGATCGTGATCGCGAGCGGCGTGACCAGTTCGCTCTTCGCGTGAAAGGTGTCGCGCACCTGGGAGTCGACCAGTGTGACCACCATCTCGACGAAGTTCTGCCAGGAGCCGGGCACCGCGCTGCTCGCCTTGCGCGCCGCGACGGCCATGGCTCCGAACAGCAGCAGCCCGAGCAGGCCGGAGACGATCAGCGTATCGAGGTGGACGGTCCAGAAACCCTCGCCCACCCGGAGATTCGTCAGGTGGTGGGTGATGTATTCGGTTACGGTCAATGCCTCGGAAGCCATTTGCCTTTCCCGCACATGCGCACTACAGCATCGCCAGCGCGACCCAGTACACGGCCAGGGTGCACGCGTACGTCACGAACAGGACCGGGGCGACGACCTGCCCGAAGGCGACGAAGGTCAGGCCGAACAACGCCGCGGTCGCCGCAAACTTGTAGAACTCCGAGCGGTACTGGACGCGAAGCAGGCGCTGCGGATCGCCTCCCCCGGTGGCCGCCATGCTCCACACATACGCCAGCGCGGGAACGAACCCGATGGCCCCCCCCAGCAACGCGGAAATCGCTGCAAGCGTGTCGTCGCGAGCCAACAGCGTGAGCGCGATCACCGCCGTCACCGCCATCTGCAGCGCAACCACCCGCGCGGCCCGGTTGTACGTCCCCCGGTCGTTCATCGAATCACGCCGCCCAGCGGAAACCGGCGGATTGTAGCGGGCGCATTTGAATGGGTCAATAAAATCGTTGCATGACGACATCCGGCGGCTCGGCCGCCGGATGTCCGACGTTCAGCGTAACCGGCCGAGCAGCGTCTCGAGCTGGTCGAGACTCGAAAAACGAATGCACACTCGCCCGGCCCCCTTGCGGTTCGCGCTGATCGAGACCGCGGCGCCGAGCCGGTCGGCCAGATCCTCTTCCAGCCGCTGCAGATCGCGATCCACCGCAGGCCTCGCGGTCATTCCCGGTTCGCCGAGGCTGCGCGCGACGAGCCGCTCGGCCTCGCGCACCGACAGGCCCCTGGCCACGATGCGCGCCGCGGCCGCGCCCTGGTCCGCTTTCGGCAGCGCGAGCAGCGCGCGCGCATGGCCCATGTCGATGGCACCCTTCATCAACAGTCCCCGGACCGGTTCGGCGAGCTGCAGCAGGCGCAGCAGGTTGGAGGCGGCCGGGCGCGAGCGTCCCACCGCATCGGCGGCCTCGAGGTGGGTCATGCCGAACTCGTCGATCAGCCGCTGCAGGCCTGCGGCCTCCTCGAGCGGGTTGAGGTCCTCGCGCTGGATGTTCTCGATCAGCGACATCGCGAGCGCCGCCCGGTCGGGAATCTCGCGTACCAGCACCGGCACCTCGGCCAGTCCGGCGAGGCGCGCCGCGCGCCAGCGCCGCTCGCCGGCAATGATCTCGTAGCGCCCCTCGCCGAGCGGGCGCACCAGGATGGGCTGCATGACGCCCTGGACCCGGATCGAGGCCGCGAGCTCTTCGAGCGATGCCGGATCCATGCGGGTGCGCGGCTGGTAGCGCCCGGCGCGCAGCGCATCGATCGCCAGCGTCCTCTGGTCGGTCGCCGCGCGATCCGATCCGAGCAGCGCCTCGAGTCCTCGTCCCAGCCCCTTCGGTCTCGTGCCCTTCATGCGACGCTCTCCAGTGCGCGACCGGCGCGAACGAGGACTTCGCGGGCGAGCGCCTGGTAGGCCTGCGCCCCCTTGGCACCGCGGTCGAAGGCGATGGCCGGTTTGCCATAGCTCGGGGCCTCGGCCAGGCGCACGTTGCGGGGGATGACGGTTCGATACACGCGCGAACCGAAATGCCGTTCGAGTTCGCCCGAGACCTGCTGGGCCAGCGTGCTGCGCGGATCGAACATCGTGCGCAGCAGACCTTCGATCTCCAGCACCGGATTGTGGTTCGAGCGCACGCGGCGCAGCGTCGCGACGAGGTCGGACAGGCCCTCCAGCGCGTAGTATTCGCATTGCATCGGAATGACGATGCCGGTGGCTGCGACGAGCCCGTTGAGCGTGAGCATGTTCAGTGCCGGCGGACAGTCGAGCAGCATGAAATCGTAATCGCCGCCGACGGCATCGAGCGCCTGCTTCAACCGCGATTCGCGCTCGTCGCGCTCGACCAGCTCGACCTCGGCACCCGCCAGTTCGCGATTGGCCGGAATGAGATCGAAGCCGAACGCGGTGGCCACGCGCACTGCGCCGAAGCGCGCCTCGCCCAGCAGCAGTTCATAGACGGTCGGACCGGCTTCGGCCTTCACGACGCCCACACCGGTGGTGGCGTTTCCCTGCGGATCGAGATCGGCGAGCAGCACGCGCTCACCGAGCGCGGCGAGGCAGGCGGCCAGATTCACCGCGGTGGTGGTCTTGCCGACCCCGCCTTTCTGGTTGGTGACCGCGAGGATCCTGGCCATCGGTCAGGCCGCGCGCACGATCACCAGATGGCGTGCCGCTTCCACGCCGGGAACCGCCAGCGCGACGACCCGCTCGAGCACGAATCCCTCGGGAAGCCGGGCGATCTCCTCGAACGGATGCACGCCTTTCATGGCGGCGAATGTACCACCGGGCGCGACCAGATGCGCGCAGCCGCCGACGAATGCAGCCAGATCCGAGTAGGCGCGCGAGATCACGCAGCCGAAGCGCTCGTCCGGGTGCCAGTGCTCGACGCGTTCGCACACCACGCGCACGTTCGCGGCCTGCAGTTCGATCTTCGCCTGGGTCAGGAAGCTCGCCTTCTTGTGGTTCGACTCGACCAGTGCGACGCGCCAGTCGGGACGGGCCAGCGCCAGCGGAATTCCCGGCAGGCCGGCGCCGCTGCCGACATCGGCCAGCGAGTCCGTGTGCAGCTGCGGCAGCACCGCGAGGCAGTCGAGCAGATGATGGCTGACGATCGAAGACGGCTCGCGCAGCGCGGTCAGGTTGTAGACGCGATTCCATTTCGCGAGCAGCGCGGCATAGGCGAGCAGCCGGTCGCGGGTGTCGGCCGGCAGCGCGATCCCCAATGCCGCCGCGCCGGCATCGAGCTGCCCGGCGGGCGTCATGCGCGGCGGCGCCGGTCGGGCGCATCGGGACCGGCCGGTGCCGTATGCGCGCTGCGCTCCCGTTCCAGTCTCGAGCGCCGCAGATGGACCAGCAGCAGCGACAGCGCGGCCGGGGTCACTCCCTGGATGCGCGAAGCCTGGCCGAGCGTCTGCGGCCGGTGCGCCTCGAGCTGCTGGCGGACCTCGATCGACAGGCCGCGCACCTGCGCATAGTCGAGACCGGGCGGCAGCGCGAGGGTCTCCATGCCGCGCATGCGCTCGACCTCCTGGGCCTGCCGGTCGATGTAGCCGTGATACCTGGCCTCGATCTCGATCTGCTCGATCAGCGCCGGGTCCGTGACGCCCGTTCCGGCGCCCGGCAGGCACATGACTTGTGCATAGCGCACGCCGGGCCGGCGCAGCAGCTGCGCGAGCGTCGATCCCTTGCCCGCATCGCGGGTCTCGCCGCCGGCGGCGCCGTGGGCATCCGTACCGGGCGCTTCCAGCAGCCGCGGATCCACCCAGGTCGAGGCGAGCCGCGCGCGCTCGGCCTCGAGCGCGTCGCGCTTGCGGCAGAACGCGTCCCAGCGCGCATCGCCGACGAGGCCCAGCCGGCGGCCCTGCTCGGTGAGCCGCAGGTCGGCGTTGTCCTCGCGCAGGCTCAGCCGGTATTCGGCTCGGCTCGTGAACATCCGGTAGGGTTCCGAGACCCCGCGCGTGATCAGATCGTCGACGAGCACGCCGAGGTAGGCCTGGTCGCGGCGCGGGCACCACGGCGGCTCGCCGCGCACCGCGAGCGCCGCATTGAGTCCGGCGAGCAGGCCCTGTGCCGCCGCTTCCTCGTAGCCGGTGGTGCCGTTGATCTGCCCGGCGAAATACAGGCCGCGGATCGCCTTCGTCTCCAGCGACGAGGACAGCGCGCGCGGATCGAAGTAGTCGTATTCGATCGCGTAACCGGGGCGCACGATGTGGGCGCGCTCGAGGCCACGGATCGAGTGCACCAGGGCGAGCTGCACGTCGAAGGGCAGGCTGGTCGAGATGCCATTGGGGTAGATCTCGCGCGTCGCGAGCCCTTCGGGCTCGAGGAAGACCTGATGGCTCGCCTTGCCGGCGAAGCGGTGGATCTTGTCCTCGATCGACGGGCAGTAGCGCGGCCCGACGCCTTCGATGATGCCGGTGTACATCGGCGAGCGGTCGAGCGCGCCGCGGATGATGTCGTGGGTGCGCGCGTTGGTATGCGTGATCCAGCACGGCAGTTGCCGCGGATGCTGGCCGGCATGGCCGAGGAACGAGAACACCGGTACCGGCTCGTCGCCGGGCTGCTGCACCAGCACGGAGAAGTCGATGCTGCGCGCATCCAGGCGCGGCGGCGTTCCGGTCTTCAGCCGCCCCGCGGGCAGCTTCAGCTCGCGCAGCCGCGCGGCCAGGCCCGCCGCGGGCGGCTCGCCCATCCGGCCGGCCGCGAAATGCTCGAGGCCGACGTGGATCAGGCCGGCGAGGAAGGTACCCGCGGTGAGCACGACCGCGGCGGCCTCGAAGCGCACGCCGATCCGCGTGACGACGCCGCACACGCGATCGCCCGACAGCACCAGGTCTTCGGCCGCCTGCTGGAACAGCGTCAGCCCGGGCTGGCTCTCCAGGCGCGTGCGGATCGCCTGACGGTACAGCGCACGGTCGGCCTGCGCGCGCGTCGCACGCACCGCCGCGCCCTTGCTCGAATTGAGGATCCGGAACTGGATGCCGGCCTCGTCGGTCGCCTCCGCCATCGCGCCGCCGAGTGCATCGATCTCCTTGACCAGATGCCCCTTGCCGATGCCGCCGATCGACGGGTTGCACGACATCTGACCCAGCGTCTCGATGTTGTGCGTGAGCAGCAGCGTGCGGCAGCCGGCCCGGGCGGCGGCCAGCGCGGCCTCGGTTCCGGCGTGGCCGCCGCCGACGACGATCACATCGAAGCGCGTGTCGCCGCTCATGCCGGCATCATCAGCGCGTTCATGCGCCGGCCCCCGCGGCTGCGGCCTGGGTCTCGGCGTGATAGCTCGAACGCACCAGCGGCGCACAGGCGGCGTGCGCGAATCCAAGCCGCTTCGCCAGTTGCTCGAATCGCCCGAACGCCTCCGGCGGCACGTAGCGCGCCACCGGCAGGTGCGCGGCCGAGGGCCGCAGGTACTGCCCGAGCGTGAGCCGCGTCACGCCGTGCTCGCGCAAATCGCGCAGCACCTCGACGATCTCCTCGTCGCGCTCGCCCAGCCCGAGCATCAGGCCCGACTTGGTCGGCACCTGCGGATGACGCCTGCCGAATTCGCGCAGCAGCTCGAGCGAATGCGCGTAGTCTGCGCCGGGCCGCACCTGCCGATACAGCCGCGGCACCGTTTCCAGGTTGTGGTTGAACACGTCGGGCAGCGCGCCCGCGAGCGCATCGAGCGCCGCGTCGAGACGGCCGCGGAAATCCGGCACCAGCACCTCGATCGAGATCTCCGGGTTCGCGCGTCGCAGCGCACGAATGCAATCGGCGAAGTGCGCGGCGCCGCCCTCGCGCAGATCGTCGCGGTCGACGCTGGTGATCACCACATAGCGCAGCTTCAGGCTCGCGACCGTGCGGGCGAGCCGCTGCGGCTCGTTCGCATCGGGCGGTGCGGGCCGGCCGTGGGCGACGTCGCAGAACGGGCAGCGGCGCGTGCACAGGTCACCGAGGATCATGAAGGTCGCCGTGCCGTTGCCGAAGCACTCGCCGATGTTCGGGCAGCTGGCTTCCTCGCACACCGTGTGCAGGTCGCCGCTGCGCAGCATGCGCCGGAGCTCGTCGAAACGCCCGCCGGGCGCGCCGAGCTTCACGCGGATCCACTCGGGCTTGCGCAACGGCGCGGCCGCAACCACCTTGACCGGGATGCGCGCGGTCTTGTCCGCACCCTTCTGCCTCGATCGATCGTCCATCGCCCGGGCCTCGTTTATCGGAGCTGTCGCTGCAGCGCCTGCACGAGCGCCTCGCCGATTTCGGCGAGGCTGCCGCGCACCCCGAGATCGCGAAGCTGCGTCACCGCGAGCCCCGGATAGCCGCACGGATCGATCGCCGCGAACGGCGCCAGATCCATATCTGCGTTCAGCGCGAGCCCATGGTAGCAGCAGCCGCGGCGGATCCGCAGGCCGAGCGCCGCGATCTTCGCCTCGCCGACATACACGCCGGGCGCCCGCTCGCGCCGCGTGCCCTCGATGCCGTAGCCTGCGAGCAGCGCGATGACCGCGTTCTCGATCCGGCGCACCAGTTCGCGCACGCCCAGTCCGCGCCGCGCGAGATCCAGCAGCAGGTAGGCGACGAGCTGTCCGGGACCGTGATAGGTGATCTGTCCGCCCCGGTCGATGCGCACCAGCGCAATGCCGGTCTCACGCAGCAGATGGCGCGCATCGCCGCCCATGCCCAGCGTGAACACCGGCGGATGCTCGAGCAGCCAGATCTCGTCGGGCGTGGCGCGATCGCGCTTCGCCGTGTACTCGCGCATCGCGCGCCAGGTCGGTTCGTAGTCCGCCAGGCCGAGCCGGCGCACCTGTAGCGCGGCCATCGCGGCTCACAACACCGTCGCGACCGCGGGATGCGCGCACAGCTCGCGGTACAGCGCATCGAGCTGCTCGCGGGAGCGGGCGGCGATCGTGCAGGTCAGCGACAGGTAGTTGCCGTGGCGCGAGGCGCGCATCTGCATGCCCGCCGGCTCGAAGTCCGGCGCATGGCGCAGCACGATCGCGAGCACCTGCCGTGCGAACCCCTCCTCGCTGCGTCCCATGACCTTGATCGGGAACGCGCACGGGAATTCGAGCGCGCCGGCGCCCGTCTCATCTGTCCCCACGGCCGCGTCTCATGACATCGTTCTTGTACGCCTGATACCAGGCATACATCGACGCGAACGCCGCGCCCGGGCGCCCGCTGCCCACCGCACGGCCATCGAGCGTCGTGACCGCCAGCACTTCCTTGGTCGAGGACGTGATCCAGATCTCGTCCGCCCGGCGCACCTCGGATTCGAGGATCTCGCGCACCTCGTGCGGCAGGCCGTGGTCCGCCGCCAGCTCCAGCACGACGTCATAGGTGATTCCCGACAGCATCAGATGGCTGCGCGGGGGCGCGAGCAGGATCCCGTCGCGCACGATGAACACGTTGGACGCGGCGCCCTCGGTCAGGAAGCCGTCGCGAAACAGCACGGTCTCGGCGCAGCCCGCATCGACCGCGAGCTGGCGCAGCAGGCAGTTGCCTAGCAGCGACACGGTCTTCAGGTCGCAGCGCAGCCAGCGAAAGTCCGCCGCGCTGACGGCACCCACGCCGTGTTCGATCTGATCGCGCGGCGGCGTGTGCAGCGGCTCCGACATCACGAAGACCGTAGGCGGCACGCCCGCCGGAAACGCGTGGTTGCGCCTGGCCAGATCCGCGCCGCGGCTCACCTGCAGATACACCGACTGATCCTCCGGCGCGTTGCGCGCGATGACCTCGCTGATCAGTTCCGTCCATTGCGCCTCGCTCAGCGGATTGGGCAGCCGGATCGCATCGAGCGTGCGCTGCAGCCGGCTCAGGTGCTCGGCGATCCGGAACGCCCGGCGCGAGTACACCGGCACCACTTCGTAGGCGCCATCACCGAACAGGAAGCCGCGATCCATCGCCGGCACGCGCGCCTCGTCGCGCGGCAGGAACTCGCCATTCAGATAGGCAGTCATGACGTTTCGTCCTTTCATTCGAACCACAACCGGATCGTGTCCCACATCCGGCCGAACCAGCCCGCGACCGGCACCGCGTCGAGCGCCACCACCGGGTACTCGCCGATGCTCCGGCCCTCGAACGTGAGCCTCATCGTGCCGACCCGCTGGCCGGGCGCGACGGGCGCGACGAGCGGCTGGCGCGAGGCGAACTCCGCCTTCAGTCGCGCCGCCTGGCCTTTCGGCAGCGACAGCACGAAATCGTGCTGGAAGCCGGCCCGCAGCGCCGGTTGCGCACCCTTCCACACGCGCATCGTCGATACGGTCTGGCCGGCCTTGTACAGTACGACGGTATCATAGAACTGGAAGCCGAAATTGAGCAGCTTCAGCGATTCCTGCACGCGGATCTGATCCGAGGCCGTTCCCATCACCACCGAGATCAGCCGGCGCGATCCCCGCTTCGCGGACGCGACCAGGCAGTAGCCGGCCGCATCGGTGTGCCCGGTCTTGACGCCATCGACGCTCGCATCGAGCCACAGCAGCCGGTTGCGGTTCGCCTGGCGGATGCCGTTGTAGGTGTATTCCTTCTGCGCGTGCAGCGCATAGTCCGCCGGAAAGTCCCGAATGAGCGCCGCAGAGAGCGTCGCCATGTCGCGCGCGGTCGTGTAATGCTGCGGATCGGGCAGGCCGGTCGCGTTGGCGAAGTGCGTGCCCTTCAGGCCGAGCCGCTGCGCCTCGACGTTCATCCGCTGCGCGAAAACGTCCTCCGATCCCGCGATCGCCTCGGCCAGTGCGATGCTTGCGTCATTGCCCGACTGGACGATCATGCCGCGCAGCAGCTGCTCGACGCTGACCGGCTTTCCGGGCTCGATGAACATGCGCGAGCCGCTCGCCTTCCACGCCCGCTGCGAAACGCTGACCGTCTGCTGCAGGCTCAGCGTCTTCTGTCCGAGCGCGGCGAACGCCACGTATGCGGTCATGATCTTGGTCAGCGAGGCGGGCTCGACCCGCTCGTCCGGGTTGGCCGCGGCGAGCACCTGGCCCGAGCCCGGGTCGAACAGCACCCACGACTTCGCCGCCAGCGCGGGCGGCTGGGGCGCGAACTCGGCCTGGGAAAGCGCGGCGAAGGCGAACGCCGCCAAAAACAGCAGAAACCGCATGGGACCGACCTGCGAAAAGCCGCGATTGTATCGCAGGCGGCGCCCGTCTCAGCGCACCAGCGCGAAAGGCCTCACGCCCAATGCCTGACCGATGCGCTCGGCGGCACGCGCCGCTTCTCCGGGATCGGCATACGGACCGAGATGCACGCGATACATTCCCTCGCCCGGCTGCACCCGCAGCCGCTCGCCGAGCCCGGCGAGCGCCGCGAGTTCGCGTTCATAGCGGCTGCGGAAACTCTCGGCGTTTTCCCGGCTCGAAAACGCGCCGAGCTGCAGAAACACTGCCCGCGCGCCGATCTGTGCCGGCAGCGACTGCGCGTCCCGGTCGAGGCGCTCGACGAGTTGCGCGATCGGATCGGCGTCCGGCACGATCGCCGCCGCGCCTTCGGGCACGACGGCCTCGACCTCGACGCGCGCGGAGCCCTGCTGCGCGTAGCCCAGCCGGTAGGCCGCCGCGAACGACAGGTCGATCAGCCGATCGGCGAGAAACGGCCCGCGGTCGTTGATGCGCACCACGACGGACCTGCCGTCGTCCAGGCGGGTGACGCGCGCGTAGCTCGGGATGGGCAGCGTCGGATGCGCAGCCGTCATCGCGTACATGTCGTACGGCTCGCTGCTCGAGGTCGGCTGCCCGTGGAATTTCCGGCCGTACCAGCTCGCGATGCCGCGTGCCTTGTACGGGCCCAGCGCGCGTCGCGGCACGTACTGCCGGCCGAACACCGAATAGGGGTTGTTGGCGTAGCGGTGCAGCGGCTCGATCCTCGGGCGTGCGTCGGCGATCGCGTCGAGACCCTCCGGGGGATTCTCGCCCGGCCCGTCGTCCTGGTAATACGCGCCTGCGCGCGGCGGCGCGGAAGGCGACTGCGGCGCGCCCGGCACGGGCTCGCGCACGCCCGGAGCGAGCGCGCAGCCCGCGAGCAGCGCCGCGGCGATCCATGCGATGCGCGGCGCGCGAGTCATTTCTGGACCAGCATCCGGTGTTTGCGGATGCTCATCAGCATGCCCACGCCGAGAAACAAGGTCACCATCGCGCTGCCGCCATAGCTCACGAAGGGCAACGGCACGCCGACCACCGGCAGGATGCCCGAGACCATGCCCATATTGACGAACGCATACGTAAAATAGGTCAAGGCGAGGCTGCCCGCAAGCAGGCGCGCGAACGGCGTCGGCGCGCTCGCGGCGATCATCAGCCCGCGCCCGACCAGAGCGCCGACCAGCGCGAGCAGCAGCGCGGCGCCGGCGAGCCCGAATTCCTCCGCCGCCACGGCGAAGATGAAGTCGGTGTGGCGCTCTGGCAGGAATTCGAGGTGAGCCTGCGTGCCCTTCATCCAGCCCTTGCCGGTCAGTCCGCCGGAGCCCACTGCGATCGTCGACTGGATCGTGTGGAAACCCTTGCCGAGCGGGTCCGAGCTCGGGTCGAGCAGCGTGCAGATGCGATGCTTCTGATATTCGCGCAGGCCCGGCCAGGCCACGTCGGGCTCGCAGATCGCATCGCCGAAGGCGACCAGCAGCGCGATCCCGATTGCCGCCGCCGCGAGCACCGGCACGACCAGCTTCCAGCTCAGTCCCGCGAGGAAGATCGCGAACAGCCCGGCGGCGAGCACGATCACCGCGGTGCCCAAATCCGGCTGTTTGGCGATCAGGCCGACCGGCAGCAGCAACAGCGCCGCGGCCAGCGCGAAGTCGTACCAGCGCAGCATCGCTTCGCGCCTGTGGAAATACCACGCCAGCATCAGCGGCATCGCGATCTTCATGATCTCCGAGGGCTGGACGCGCATCACGCCGAGGTTGAGCCATCGCCGGGCGCCCTTCGACACGTCGCCGGCCACCGCCACCGCCACCAGCAGCGCCAGCCCGAAAAGATAGACCGGGGGCGCGAGCCGCATCAGCGTCTGCGGCGGGATCTGCGCGGCGACGCGCATCACCACGAGCGCCGTCGCGAGATTGGCCGCCTGGCTCAACAGCCGACCCGGATTGTCGGCCGAGGCGCTCGCGAGCACCAGCATGCCGCAGCCCGCCAGGGCGCCCACGATCGCCATCAGCGCCGGATCGATGGGTGCGACCAGGCCGGCCCACAGCACCCGCGGGTGCCGCGCGAGCGCGGAGAATGCGCCGGCGAGGGCCATCAGTCCTCTTCCGGTTCCTGTGGGTCTTGCGCTGCGGGCGCCGCAGGCAGCTTGCCCAGCACGCGGTAGTCGAGCACCTGCCGCGCGATCGGCGCGGCGCTCTGGGCGCCGAATCCGCCGTTTTCCACCAGCACCGCGAGCGCGATCGTGGGCCGTTCGGCGGGTGCAAAGGCGATGAACAGCGCATGGTCGCGCAGCCGCTCGGAGACCTTGCCCGCCTCGTACTTGCCGCCGCGCAGCGAGTACAACTGGGCCGTGCCGGTCTTGCCGCCGCTGGCGTAGCCCGCTCCGGCGAAGGCTCGCGCGCCGGTGCCTTCGCGGTTGACACCGACCATCGCGTTGCGGATGAAATCGACGTGCGCCTGCTTGAGCGGTATGCGGCGCACGGGCTCGGGCGCGATCGGCGTGCGCACGCCGGTGCGCGCATTCACGATGTACTTCACGAGGTGCGGACGGAACATCACACCGTCATTGGCCAGCGTCGCCACCGCCTGCGCGAGCTGGATCGGCGTGTAGGCGTTGTAGCCCTGCCCGATGCCGATCGAGATCGTCTCGCCTGCGTACCACTTCTGCTGCTCGCGCCGCTTGAACCGCTTGCGCTTCCATTCCTGCGAGGGCAGCACGCCGTCGAGCTCGCCTTCGAGATCGATGCCGGTCGCCTTGCCGAAGCCGAACTGGCGCATGAAGCCCGAGATGTTGTCGATCCCCAGGTCGTTGGCGAGCATGTAGTAGTACGTGTCGCACGAGGCGACGATGGACTTGTACATGTCGACCGTCCCGTGCCCGCCCTTCTTGTCGTCGCGGAACTGGTGGCCGCCGAACATGAAAAAGCCGGGATCGGAGATCGTTTGGCCCGGCGTGCGCTTGCCCAGCGTCAGCGCGGCCAGCGCCATGTAAGGCTTGAACGTGGAACCGGGCGCATAGGTGCCGCCGATCGGGCGATTGACCATCGGACGGTCGGGCGAGCCGTTGAGCTCGTCCCAGGTCTGCGGATCGATGCCATCGACGAACAGGTTCGGATCGAAACCGGGCCGGCTCACGTAGGCGAGCACATCGCCGCTGGACGGTTCGATCGCCACCAGCGCACCGCGCCGCTTGCCGAAGGCCTGTTCGGCGATCGCCTGCAGCTTCGCGTCCACGGTCAGCACGAGGTCGTTGCCGGCGACCGGCGCGCTGCGCGAGAGCACGCGCACCGCATGGCCGCTGGAGTCGACCTCGACCTGCTCGGCGCCGGCCTGTCCGTGCAGATCGAACTCGTAGGTCTGCTCGACACCGCTCTTGCCGAAGTGCTCGGTGCCGCGGTAGTTCGCCTGTTCGTCGGCGGCCTCGATCCGTTCGACATCCCGGCTGGCCACCCGACCGAGATAGCCGATCGCATGCGCGGCCAGCTCGCCGAGCGGGTACTGGCGGAACAGCCGGGCCTTGATCTCGACGCCCGGAAATCGGTAACGGTTCGCGGCAAAGCGCGCGACCTCCTCGTCGGTGAGCCGGCTGCGGACCGGCAGGCTCTCGAAGTTCCTGCTCTCCTCGAGCAGCTTCCTGAAGCGCTTGCGGTCGCGCGGCTGCACGTCGATCAGTTCTCCCAGCGCGTCGATCGTCGCATCGAGATCGGCCACTTTCGACGGGGTGATCTCCAGCGTATAGGCGGAGTAGCTGCGCGCGAGCACCACGCCGTTGCGGTCCGTCACGAGGCCGCGATTGGGAACGACCGGAACGACTGCGATCCGGTTGTCCTCGGCGCGCGTGCGGTAGTAGTCGCGCTCGACGACCTGCAGTTGCACCAGCCGCGCGAACAGCACGCCAAGGGCGACCAGCACGCCGATGCCGGCCGCGGCCAGACGGGCGCGGAAGCGTGCCAGATCGCCTTCGGGCGTATGCAGGAGGGCGGGAGCCATGGCTGGGTCGGCGGCCTCAGATCGGCCGGTTCTCGTCCTTTTCCGCCGGCCGGTATTGCGGCAGCAGCAGCAGGTAGTGGATCGGAATCCACAGTACGGCGGTGCTCACGCTAGCCAGAAAATACGTCCAGCCGGGGAAATCGCCGCCGCCGATCATGCGCACCCCGGTCGTGACGGCCTGCGTGCCGAGCATCAGCGGCAGGATGTGCAATGCCTGCCGCGACAGCGGGAACCACAGGATGCGCCGCGACAGCCATCCCGCGCCGTAGGCGAGCAGCACGTAGGCGAGCGCATGCTCACCCATGACGGAAGCATCGGCCACGTCCATGACGATGCCCAGCAGGAAGCCCGCCGCCATGCCGACCTTGAACCGTTCGCGCACGCACCAGAAGGCGAGCACCAGCGCGACCCAGTCCGGCCAGCCGGGCAGCCGGCCGACCGGGATCAGATCGAGCAGCAGCGCGCCCAGCAGGCTCGCCAGGATGAACCAGTTCCTGACGCCCTGCAGGATCCGCTTCGAGCTGTGGGTCGGCTGCATCAGGCGGCTCCCGGAAGCGCCGTCATTTCTTGCCCGCGCGCGCCCTGGCCGGGCGCTGCTCGCGGGGGGTCACCGCATCGCGAGGCGGCGCGGCCGGCAGCACCCGCTCGCCCAGCACCAGCACCAGCGCATCGCGTTCGACGCCCGCGATCGGCGTCGCGAAGATGCGCGCAAACGCGCCGGTGCCCTCGCGCGCGAGCCGGGCGACTCGGCCCACGGCCAGGCCCGGCAGGTAGATTCCGTCCAGCCCCGAGGTCACCAGCTCATCGCCCTCGCGCACGTCGGCGTTTCCGGCGAGATAGCGCAGTTCGAGCAGACCGTCACCGGCGCCGAACAGCACGGCGCGCAGTGCGTTGCGCCGCACCTGGACCGGCACCGCCTGCTCGCGGTCGGTGATCAGCGTGACCTCGGCGGTGAGCGGAAACGCCCGGGTCACCTGACCGATCACGCCGAGATCGTCGATCACCACCTGGCCGGCGCGCACCGCCTGCCGCGTCCCCTTGTCGATGACGACCTTGCGCGAGTACGCGTCGCGCGTGGCGTACAGGACCTCGGCAACGACGCCCTTCGCCGGTTGACGGTCGCGCATCGCGAGCAGGCTGCGCAACTGGCGGTTTTCCAGTTCGAGCTGTTCGTGGCGCAGCAGCGTCGCGGCCGCGCGCACCGTCTGCTCGGCCAGTCGGGCGTTTTCCCGCCGCAGCGTGCCGTGCGCCGCGAGATACCCGCCGGCTTCGCGCAATGCCTGGACCGGAGCGAGTGCCAGCGTACGCAGCGGATAGGTGACCACCGTGAGCGCCTGGCGCAACGGCTCGAGGTAACGCTGGCGCAGGTCGAGGCCCAGCAGCGCGAGCGAGACGATGACGAAGAACGCGAGCCGGGCGAACGGCGCCGGCCCGCGCCGGAAAAACGGCGGCGGATCGCGTCCCGCGACGGTCATGGTCGGCCAGGCGCGCGAAGGGCTGCGCGCGGGCCGCACCGCCGGTCAGCCCGGCACCGGGCCGCATGGGCCGGGCGCCGGCATGCGTTCCCGATCACTCGTTGGAGAAGATGCTGCCGAGGTGGTCCATCTTCTCCAGCGCGAGGCCGGAGCCGCGGACCACGCAGGTCAGGGGATCCTCGGCGACCACCACCGGCAGCCCGGTCTCCTCCATCAGCAGCCGGTCGAGATCACGAAGCAGCGCGCCGCCGCCGGTCAGTACCATGCCGCGGTCGGCGATGTCCGCGCCCAGCTCGGGGGGCGTCTGTTCGAGCGCCGACTTGACCTGGCTCACGATCTGGTTGAGCGGCTCGGTGAGCGCCTCGAGGATCTCGTTGGACGAGACGGTGAAGCCGCGCGGGATCCCTTCGGCCAGGTTGCGTCCCTTGACCTCCATCTCCTTGACTTCGGAGCCGGGAAACGCCGAACCGATCTCCTTCTTGATCGTCTCCGCGGTCGTCTCGCCGATCAGCATGCCGTAGTTGCGGCGGATGTAATTGATGATCGCCTCGTCGAACTTGTCGCCGCCCACGCGTACCGAACCGGCATAGACCATGCCGCCGAGCGAGATCACGCCGACCTCGGTCGTACCCCCGCCGATGTCGACGACCATCGAGCCCGTCGCGTCGGCCACCGGAAGGCCGGCACCGATCGCCGCGGCCATCGGCTCCTCGATCAGGTAGACCTGGGCGGCGCCCGCACCCAGCGCGGATTCGCGGATCGCGCGCCGCTCGACCTGGGTCGAGCCGCACGGCACGCAGATGATGATGCGCGGCGAGGGCGAGAACAGCCGCGAGTCATGCACCTTCTTGATGAACTGCTTGAGCATCTGCTCGGTGACGGTGAAGTCGGCGATGACGCCGTCCTTCATCGGCCGGATCGCCGTGATGTTGCCCGGTGTCTTGCCCAGCATCTGCTTGGCGGCCATGCCCACGGCCTGTATCGTTTTTCTGGCGTTGGGCCCGCCCTCGGTACGGATCGCGACGACCGAAGGCTCGTCCAGCACGATCCCCTTGCCGCGCACGAAGATCAGCGTGTTGGCGGTGCCCAGGTCGATTGCCAGATCGTTCGAAAAATAGGAGCGGAGAAAACCGAACATTGCTCGATGACCCGTCGTCGGGGTGGAAGAAAATCGAAGCCTTTATGATACCCTAACGGACATCGCGAAATCGCGGCCGGCCAGGCCGCGCAGCCGTGCGCGCGTCCCGCCCGCGAGGTCGACTTTCTCCGTCGCCGGCCGGGTTCGCGACACCTCACCACAGACCGGAAAACGTCGTGCCGCTCAGCCTCGAACAGGTCAGCCGGATCGCCGAGCTGGCACGCATCGAGATCTCACCCGCGGAGGCCCTCACGCTGCAGGGCGAACTGAACCGGATCTTTACGCTGATCGAGCGCATGCAGGAGATCGACACCGGCGCGCTCGCGCCGATGGCGCACGCGCTCGACGTGCGCCAGCCGCTGCGCGAGGACGAGCCGAGCGAGCCCGAGCGGCGCGAGGCGTTCCTCGAAATCGCGCCGGAGACCGCGGGCGGGCTGTACCTCGTGCCGAAGGTGATCGAGTGAGCCGATCGGGTGCCGGCACGGCCGGGTGCGCGTCGCGATGATCGGCGCGAGCCTGCCCGAGCTGTCCGCGGCGCTGGCCGCGCGCAGCATTTCGAGCGTCGAGCTGACGCGGCTGTTCCTCGATCGCATCGCCGCCGTCGATCCCAGGCTCAACGCCTTCATCACGGTCGATCCGGAAAAGTCCCTGGCCCAGGCAAGCGCGGCCGATGCGCGCATCGGCTGCGGCGAAGCCGGCGCGCTGACCGGCATCCCGGTCGCCCACAAGGACATCTTCTGCACCAGGGGCTGGCGGACCACCTGCGGTTCGCGGATGCTGGCGAATTTCGTCAGCCCGTACGATGCGCACGTCATCGAGCGTTTCAACGCCGCGGGCTGCGTGATCCTCGGCAAGACCAACATGGACGAGTTCGCGATGGGCTCGTCGAGCGAAAACTCCTGGTTCGGTCCGGTGCACAATCCGTGG
The DNA here is from genome assembly GCA_037440385.1 of Rhodocyclales bacterium. GTDB lineage: Bacteria > Pseudomonadota > Gammaproteobacteria > Burkholderiales > Rhodocyclaceae > CG2-30-68-42. The sequence goes on from JBBIUI010000004.1 coordinate 32,239, forward strand.
GACGTCAGCCGGGTTCCCGGCGGATCCTCGGGCGGTTCGGCCGCCGCGGTCGCGGCGCGGCTCGCCCCGGCGGCGACCGGCACCGACACCGGCGGCTCGATCCGCCAGCCTGCGGCGCTGTCGGGCGTGACCGGCCTGAAGCCGACCTATGGCGCGGTGTCGCGCTACGGCATGATCGCCTTCGCGTCGAGCCTCGATCAGGGCGGTCCGATCGCGAAATCCGCGCAGGAGTGCGCATGGATGATGGAGGTCATGGCCGGTCACGATCCGCGCGATTCGACCAGCCTCCGGCAGGTGCGCCCGGACTACCGGAGCGAGCTCGGCAGGCCGATCGACGGGTTGCGCATCGGCGTGCCCGCGGAGTTCTTCGCGCAGGGCCTGTCCGCGGATGTCGCGGCCGCGGTCGAGGAAGCGATCGCCGAGTTTCGCCGGCTCGGCGCGCGCACCGTCGAGGTCCATCTTCCCGCCATGCGCCTGGCGATCCCGGTGTATTACGTGCTCGCCCCGGCCGAGGCCTCCTCGAACCTGAGCCGCTTCGACGGCGTGCGCTACGGCTATCGCACGCAGCGCTACCGCGATCTCAACGAGATGTACTGCCGCACGCGCGCCGAGGGTTTCGGCGCCGAGGTCCGCCGCCGCATCCTGATCGGAACCTATGTCCTGTCGCACGGCTACTACGACGCCTATTACCTGCGCGCCCAGAAGATCCGCAGATTGATCCGCAACGAGTTCGACGAGGCCTTCACGCATTGCGACGTGATCCTGGGCCCGACCGCGCCGACGGTGGCGTTCGCGCTGGGCGCGAAGCGCACGGACCCGGTGCAGATGTACCTGAACGATCTGTACACGATCCCGGCCAACCTGGCGGGCCTGCCCGCGCTGTCGATTCCGTGCGGCTTCGGCGAGGCCGGCCTGCCGGTCGGCGCCCAGCTCATCGGCCGGCATTTCGACGAGCCGCGGCTGCTCGGCGCGGCCCACCGTTACCAGCAGGCAACCGACTGGCATACGCGGATGCCTGCGGAGCCGCATCCGGCATGAACTGGGAAATCGTCATCGGGCTGGAGACGCACGCCCAGCTCAACACGCGCTCGAAGATCTTTTCGGGCGCGAGCACCGCCTTCGGCGCGGCGCCGAACGCGCAGGCGTGCGCGGTCGACATCGCGCTGCCCGGTGTGCTGCCGGTGCTGAACCGCGGCGCGGTCGAGCGTGCGATCCGGTTCGGGCTGGCGGTCGATGGGCGCATCGCGCGCGAGTCGGTATTCGCGCGCAAGAACTTCTTCTATCCCGATATGCCAAAGGGCTACCAGATCAGCCAGTACGAGCTGCCGGTGATCTCGGGCGGTGTCATCGCGATCCGCGTCGGGGATCGCGAAAAGACGGTGCGGCTCACCCGCGCCCATCTAGAGGAGGACGCGGGCAAGTCGCTGCACGAGGACATCGACGGCAGGACCGGCATCGATCTGAACCGGGCCGGCGTGCCGCTGCTGGAGATCGTCTCCGAGCCCGAGCTGCGCTCGGCGGCCGAAGCGGTGGCATACGCGAAGGCGCTGCGGGCGCTGGTGCGCTGGATCGACATCTGCGACGGCAACATGCAGGAGGGATCGTTTCGCTGCGACGCCAACGTGTCGGTGCGTCCGGCCGGGACGACGCAGCTGGGAACGCGCTGCGAGATCAAGAACCTGAACTCGTTCCGGTTTCTGGAGCGGGCCATCGAGTACGAGGCGCGCCGCCAGATCGAGGTGCTCGGCGACGGCGGTCGCGTCGTGCAGCAGACGCGGCTGTATGACGCGCAACGCGACGAGACGCGCCCGATGCGCACCAAGGAACAGGCGCACGATTACCGCTACTTCCCCGATCCCGACCTGCTGCCGCTCGCGATTTCGGACACCTGGATCGAGCAGGTTCGCTCGTCGATGCCGGAGCTGCCCGCCGCGATGCGCGCGCGGCTGGCGCAGCGCTACGGCCTCGGCGATGCGGATGCCGCGGCCTTGACCGCCTCGCTCGACACCGCGCGCTATTTCGAGGCTGCCGTTCGGGATGCCGGCGATGCGGCGCTCGCCAAGCCGTGCGCGAACTGGATGCTGGGCGAGCTCGCGGCGCGCCTGAACCGCGAGGAGATCGAGATCGCGCGCGCGCCCGTCACGCCCGCGCAGCTCGCCGGGCTGGTGCGTCGCATCGCCGACGGCACGATCTCCGGAACGATCGCCAAGGAGGTGTTCGACGCGCTGTGGAAGGCCGAAGCGACCGATGCCGACTCGGTCATCGACGCGCGCGGGCTGCGCCAGATCAGCGACGAAGGCGAGCTCGGGCGGCTCGCCGACGAGGTGCTCGCGGCCAACCCGAAATCGGTCGAGGAGTTCCGCGCGGGAAAACAGAAGGCACTCAACGCGCTGGTCGGCCAGGTCATGAAGGCCTCCGGCGGCAAGGCCAATCCGCAGCAGGTCGCGCAGGCCCTGCGCAGCCGGCTCGCCCGCTAGAGGCTTGTCCGCGCGCGACACAGCGGGCGTGATCCGCATTCGCGGTGCCCGCCAGAACAATCTCCGGAACCTCGACCTCGACCTTCCCCGGAACGAGCTCGTCGTCGTGACCGGCGTGTCGGGTTCGGGCAAGTCCTCGCTCGTCTTCGACACGCTGTATGCCGAAGGCCAGCGCCGCTACGTCGAGACCTTCAGCCCCTACGCCCGCCAGTTCCTCGACCGCCAGGACCGCCCGCAGCTCGACTCGATCGAGGGCATCGCCCCGGCCATCGCGATCGATCAGACCAACCCGGTACGCGGCTCGCGCTCCACGGTCGGCACGATGACGGAGCTCGCCGATCATCTGAAGCTGTTGTTCGCGCGCGCCGCGGTGCTCTACTGCAGCGGCTGCGCGCGCGAGGTCAGGCGCGACACGGCGCAGGGCATCTGCGCCGAGCTCGCCGCACGCGCGCGCGAGGCCGGCGAACCCAGGCTCGCGATCACCTTTCCGGTCGCGGTCGCGCCCGACTTCTCCCACGAAGAGGTGCTGCGGCTGCTTGCGCAGCAGGGCTACACGCGCATCCACGCGCGGCGCACGGCGCGGATCGAGGTCGTGCAGGACCGGCTGCGCATCGGCGAGGCGGGCGCGGCGCGGGTGATCGAGGCGCTCGAGGCGGCGCTGCGCGTGGGCCGCGGCCGGGTGAATGTCTATCGCGAGGATGCGCCGGACGTGGCATGGCGATTCAGCGCCGACCTGCACTGCCCGGACTGCGACATCCACTATGCGGCACCCACCCCCGGCCTGTTCTCGTTCAATTCTCCGATCGGAGCCTGCGAGACCTGTCGCGGCTTCGGCCGCGTGATCGGCATCGACTTCGGCCTGGTCGTGCCCGACGAATCGAAGACGCTCGCCGGCGGTGCGATCCGTCCGTGGCAGACCGGGAGCTATCGCGAAAGCCAGGACGACCTGATGACGTACGCCCGCCGTCGCGGCATTCCGACCGACGTGCCCTGGCGGGATCTCGCCGCCGGCGAGCGCGCATGGGTGCTCGAGGGCGAGACCGGATGGAAGGGCTGGCGCAAGTCCTGGCCCGGCACCTGGTACGGCGTGCGCCGCTTCTTCGAGTGGCTCGAGACCAAGAGCTACAAGATGCACATCCGCGTGCTGCTGTCGCGCTACCGCGCCTACACGCCCTGCCCGGACTGCGGCGGTGCGCGGCTCAAGCCCGCCGCGCTCGCATGGCGGCTGGGCACGCGCGAGGATGCCGATGCCGTGCTCGGTGCCGCCGCGCGCTTCCGGCCGCGCGGCGCGCACTGGAGCGACGGCGAGCGGGCCGCGCCGCCGGGGCTTTCGATCCACGACCTGATGCTGCTGCCGGCCTCGCGGACGCGGCGGTTCTTCGAAACGCTGCATCTGCCGGCACCGCTCGACGAGGCGGCATCGACGCTGCTGCGCGAGATCCGATCCCGGCTCACCTGCCTGTGCGACGTGGGCCTGGGCTACCTGACGCTGGATCGCCAGTCGCGCACGCTGTCCGGAGGCGAAGTCCAGCGCATCAACCTCACCACCGCGCTGGGCACCTCGCTGGTCAACACGCTGTTCGTGCTCGACGAGCCCTCGATCGGGCTGCACCCGCGCGACATGGCGCGAGTGATCGGGGTCATGCACCGGCTGCGCGATGCGGGCAATTCGGTGGTCGTCGTCGAACACGATCCGCAGATCATGTCGGCCGCCGACCGCATCCTCGATCTGGGGCCGGGACCCGGCCGCGCGGGCGGACGGGTCGTGTTCTTCGGCACACCGGCGCAGGCCGTGCACGCGCGCGGTTCGCTGACCGCGGACTACCTCGCGGGGCGCAGGCGGGTCGATGCCGGCCTCGCACCGAATCCGCCCGACGCGGACACGCCGCGGCTCGAAGTGATCGGTGCCGCCGAGCACAATCTCAAGGGGATCGACGTGTCGATCCCGCTCGGCCGGCTGGTGTGCGTGACCGGCGTGTCCGGCTCGGGCAAATCGACGCTGGTCCACGACGTGCTCTACGGCGCGCTGTGCAAGGCGAAGGGCCTGCCGTGCGAGGCGGCGGGGCGGCTGCGGGAGCTGCGCGGCCACGAGCGGCTCGCGGGTGCCGTGCTGGTCGACCAGTCGCCGATCGGCCGGACGACGCGTTCGATTCCGGCCAGCCACGTCGGCGCGTTCGACGCGATCCGCGCGCTGTTCGCCCGCGAGCCCGAAGCGAAGCGCCGCGGCTACGGCCCGGGCACCTTCAGCTTCAATGCCGGCAGCGGGCGCTGTCCGGGTTGCGGCGGCAACGGCTTCGAGCGCGTCGAGATGCAGTTCCTCGCCGACGTCTATCTGCGCTGTCCCGACTGCAACGGCCGCCGCTACCGGCCGGAAGTGCTGGAGGTCGCCTGGCGCGGCAAGTCGATCGCACAGGTGCTCGAGCTGACCGTGGCCGAGGCGCTGGAATTCTTCGAAGGCTGCCCGCAGGTACTGTCGCGGCTGCGACCGCTCTCGGACGTGGGGCTCGAATACCTGTGCCTGGGGCAAAGCGTGCCCACGCTCTCGGGCGGCGAGGCGCAGCGGCTCAAGCTCGCCGGCCACCTGGCGGAGGCTGCCCGGGCGCGCGAGGCGCACCGCCCGACGCTGTTCCTGTTCGACGAGCCTACCACCGGATTGCACTTCGACGACATCGCGAAGCTGCTGCGGGCGCTGCGACGGCTGCTCGCCGAAGGCCACTCGCTGGTCGTCATCGAACACAACCTCGACGTGATCCGGGCATCCGACTGGATCATCGACCTCGGTCCCGAGGGCGGCGAGGCGGGCGGCGAAATCCTCTGCGAGGGCACGCCCGAGACGATCGCACGCTTTGCGAACTCGGCGACCGCGGCGGCGCTGCGCGAGTACGAGAAGCAGTTCGCCGGCTTCGGGCTTCGCGCGCAACCGGCCGCGGCGCCGGGGCCGGTTGCACCCCCGCAGGCGATCCGCGTGCATCACGCGCGCGAGCACAACCTCAGGAACATCGACGTCGAGATCCCGCGCGATCGCTTCACCGTCATCACCGGCGTGTCCGGCTCGGGCAAGTCGACGCTCGCCTTCGACATCCTGTTCGCCGAAGGGCAGCGGCGCTATCTCGAATCGCTCAACGCCTACGCGCGCCAGTTCGTGCAGCCGGCCGCGCGCGCGCAGGTCGAGGCGGTGACCGGCATTGCGCCGACGGTGGCGATCGAGCAGCGCACGAGCCGCGGCGGGCGCAAGAGCACGCTCGCGACGCTGACCGAGATCTACCACTTCCTGCGCCTGCTCTACGTAAAGCTCGGCGTGCAGCACTGCCCGAAGTGCGGCGAGCCGATCGAGCCGCAGACCCCGGAGGCGATCGCCGCGCGCATCCTGCGGGAGTGGCGCGGCGAGCGCGTGGGCCTGCTCGCGCCGCTGGTCTCGGGCCGCAAGGGCTACTACACCGAGCTCGCCCGCTGGGCCGCGAGCAAGGGCTACACGCACCTGCGCGTAGACGGCCGGTTCGTACCCACCGCGAAGTGGCCGCGGCTCGAGCGGTTTCACGAACACACGATCGAGCTTCCGGTCGCCGATCTCGTCGTCACGCCGCAGGCCGAGGGCGAGCTGCGCGAGGCGCTCGCGCGCGCGCTCGGGCCGGGCCACGGTGTCGTTTGTCTCGTCGCGCCGCTGGAAGCGCTCCGGCAGGCGATCGAGACGGGCGATGCGGCAGGCGCCGGCGCGGCGCTCGAGCGACAGATCTTCTCGACGCGGCGAGCGTGCCCGAGCTGCGCTGCGAGCTTTCCGGAACCCGATCCGCGCTTGTTCTCCTACAACTCCAGGCACGGCTGGTGCGAGCGCTGCTACGGAACCGGCGTGCTGCTTCCCGGTTTCGACGCCGAACAGACCGGCGAGGAGATCGTCTGGAACGACTGGTTCGCGGGCGAGCCGCCGGTGTGTCCCGCGTGCGGCGGCAGGCGGCTGAACCCGACCGCGCTGGCGATGCGCTTTCGCGGGCACTCGATCGCCGATCTGTGCGCGCTGCCGGTGCGCGCGGCGCGGGAGTTCTTCGCCGGATTGCGGCTCGAGGGGCGCGAGGTGCCGATCGGCCGCGACGTCGTCGACGAGATCGGCTCCCGGCTGGCGTTCCTCGAACGGGTCGGACTCGGTTATCTGTGCCTGGATCGCGCCGCGCCGACGCTCGCCGGCGGCGAGGCGCAGCGCATCCGGCTCGCGGCGCAACTGGGCTCCAGGCTGCGCGGCGTGTGCTACATCCTCGACGAGCCTACGATCGGCTTGCATCCGCGTGACCACCGCGTGCTGCTCGGCGTGCTGGAGCGGCTGCGCGATGCGGGCAACACGCTGGTGGTCGTCGAGCACGACGAGGAGACGATACGGCGCGCCGATCACGTGATCGATCTGGGCCCCGGCGCGGGCGCGCGCGGCGGACAGGTCGTGGCGCAAGGCAGCGCGCAGGCACTCGAGCGCGATGCGGCCTCGGTCACCGGTCGCTTCCTCGCCAGGCCGTTGCGGCATCCGTTCGCCGCGCGCAGGCCGGTCGATTCGGGAGCCGCCGCATTGACGATACGCGGCGCCAGCCTCCACAACCTGCGGGACATCGACGTGCGCGTGCCGCTGGGCCGCCTCGTGGTGCTGACCGGCGTGTCCGGCTCGGGCAAGTCGACGCTCGCGCGCGACGTGTTGTACTCGAATCTCCGGCGGCTGCTCGCGGGCCACACCGCGGGGACCGTCGGCTGCCGGGAGCTCCTCGGCTGGGAGGGCATCGGCCGCGTGCTGGAGGTCGACCAGACCCCGATCGGCAAGACGCCGCGCTCGTGTCCGGCGACCTATGTCGGGTTCTGGGATCCGATCCGATCGCTGTTCGCGCAAACGGCCGACGCGCGCATGCGAGGATTCGCGGCGAGCCGTTTCTCCTTCAACACCGCCGGCGGGCGCTGCGAGGCGTGCGGCGGCCTGGGCATGCAGACCGTCGCGATGAGCTTCCTGCCCGACGTCAAGGTGAGCTGCGAGGCGTGCGGCGGCGCGCGCTTCGACGCCGCGACGCTGGAGGTGCGCTGGAGAGGGCGCACGATCGCCGAGGTGCTCGCGATGAGCGTCGACGAGGCGGCCGATTTCTTCAGCGCGCACGCGGGCATCCACCGGGCGCTGACGCTGCTGCGGGAGGTGGGGCTCGGCTACCTCGGCATCGGCCAGCACAGCCCGACGCTGTCCGGCGGCGAGGCACAGCGCATCAAGCTGGTCGCCGAACTGGCCAAGGTGCGATCGGCTGCCGGCGCGCGCTCGACGCTCTACGTGCTCGACGAGCCGACGGTCGGGCTGCACATGGCCGACGTCGAGCGGCTCATCCGCGTGCTGCACCGGCTGGTCGATGCGGGCCATACGGCCGTCGTGATCGAGCACGATCTGGATGTCATCGCCGAGGCCGACTGGATCGTCGACCTCGGGCCGGAGGCGGGTGACGCGGGCGGGTGCATCGCGGCCGAGGGGCCGCCGGAACACGTGGCGCGATGCGGCAGCCAGACCGGGCGCGTCCTGGCCGAATTTCTCGCCGCGCGCTGCCTGCCGGGGGAAGGCTGAACGGCGCCGTCGGCAGCGCCGCTTCGCGCCGACATCCGGCGCTGGCCCCGTGCTCGTCGGCTCGCACGCGACGCGCCGCGCCGACGAGGCTGATCGAACCCGCCGCGCGATCGCGCAGCGGCGAGCGCGGGCGGGGTTCAGGCCGGGCCCGGCGCGAGCAGTTGCGCGTCGCGCTCGACGAGCACGCCGGCGCGCAGCAGTTCGTCGATGACCTGGGCGGCGACGGCCGCCGGTTCGCGGTCGAAGAAGCGCGCCGAGATCTCGCGGAAGATCGCGACCTCGCCGAAATATCCGGCCACCTCCGCGCGCGGCATGCGGCGCTTCTCCAGCAGCGTGAAGGTGAACAGCGCCTTCAGCGCGCTGCGCGCCATGCGCTCGGGGCTGTCCTCGAACGCCGCCACGCGCCGCAACGCACGATCGAGCGCCCCGCGGAAATCCGCGAACGGCGCGCCGTGACCGGGGATGACGGTGTCGACGTCGAGCTCCGCGAGCCTCTCCAGCGTGCGCCGCGTCGAGGCGAGGCCGGAAGCCTCGCCCGCCAGCTCGGCGAACATCACGCCGAAGCCGTTTTCCCACAGCGCATCCCCGGAGATCAGCACACGCGAGCGCGGCGAGTGGAACACCAGCGCATGCATGTCGTGGCCGGGCGCCGCGAGCGCGTGCCAGACGAGGCCACCCATCTCGATCTCGTCGCCGGCGGCGATCGTGTCGTCGAACGCGAACGGTTCGGCCTGCTGGCGGGCGGGCGCGAGCAGCAGCGCGTCCTCGTCCCAGCCGCGGATCGCCTGCGCGATCCCCTCGGGCACGCTGATGCGGCAGCCGTGCGCGCGGGCGATCGCGGCGTTGCCGCCGATGTGATCGGAATGCGAATGCGTGTTGACGAGCCGCGCGAGACGCCGTCCCTCCAGCGCGCGCCCGAGCAGCGCGAGCGTGTGCGGCGCGTGGGTCACATAGCCCGAATCGACCACGGTCGCCCGGTCGCCTTCCAGCGCGAGAACGCTGTTCGACGACAGCCAGCCGCGCTCAAGGACCCGTATCGTCGGCGGCAGCGGCATGTTCTTTCCGTGCACGGCGCAACGCGATGCGCTCGAGGACCGCGCGCTTGTACGCATCGCTCGCCTGTGACCACGCCGCGATCTCCTCCAGCGTGCGCAGGCAGCCCGCGCACAGGCCGCCTTCCATGCGGCATACGTCCACGCACGGCGAGGCGATCGCGCCGCCCGCCTCGCCGGTCAGCGTGCGCATGGGGTGCGGCGCTTCGCCGCGATCGCCCGGCCGGCCCTGGAGCCGGACTCCCGGCCCAGTTGCGCGCAGATGTAGGCGCCCGCGTGCGCGAGCCGAACGAGGTCGACGCCGGTCGCGATGCCCAGCCCGTCCATCAGATAGACCACGTCCTCGGTGGCCACGTTGCCCGAGGCTCCCGGCGCGTAGGGGCAGCCGCCCAGTCCGGCGACGCTCGCATCGAACACCGAAACGCCCAGTTCGAGCGAGGCGTAGATGTTGGCGAGCGCCTGGCCGTAGGTGTCGTGGAAATGACCGGCGAGTCGCGCCTGCGGCACACGGGCCATGACGGCTTCGAGCATGCGCTGCGTCCTGCCGGGCGTGCCCACGCCTATCGTGTCTCCGAGCGACAGTTCGTGACAGCCCAGCTCGTGCAGCCTGGCGGCGACATCGGCCACCGCCTCCGGCGCGACGTCGCCCTGATACGGGCAGCCGAGCGCGCACGACACGTAGCCGCGCACGCGCACGCCGGCTCGTGCCGCCGCCCCGGCGACCGGGCGGAAGCGCTCGATCGACTCCGCGATCGAGCAGTTGATGTTCCTGCGCGAGAACGCCTCCGAGGCCGCGGCGAACACCGCGATCTCCGTGGCACCCGCGGCGAGCGCCTGTTCGAAGCCCTTCAGGTTGGGCACCAGCACCGGATAACTCACCCCGGGCCGCCGTTCGATGCCGGCCATCACCTGCGCCGCATCGGCCATCTGCGGCACCCACTTCGGCGACACGAAGGCGGTCGCCTCGATCGCCTCGAGTCCGGCATCGCCGAGCCGCCGGATCAGCTCGATCTTGACCGCCGCCGCGACCTCGCGCGGCTCGTTCTGCAGGCCGTCCCGAGGGCCGACCTCGACGATACGGACGCGCCGGGGCAGCCTCACGACGGCCTCGTCGCGACGGCACCGGGGAGACGTCGGCGCTTGCGTGCTGTGGCGTGATTCATGGCTGTTCGGGCTCGAAATCGACCAGCTCGGTGCCTTCCGCCACCGAGTCGCCGGCTGCGTAGCGAAACGACCTGACCTTTCCTTTGGCAGGCGCGCTGAGGGTGTGTTCCATCTTCATCGCTTCGAGCACGAGCAGCGGCGCGCCTTTCTCCAGCACCGCGCCCGGTCGGGCCAGCAGCTCGATGATCTTGCCGGGCATCGGCGCGACCAGGCCTGCGGCTGCGCCTTCGCTCGCGCCGGCATGGTGCAGCGGATCGACGCGCGTCAGTTGCCAGGCGCGCCCATGCAGGAACACATGGCGCTTGTCGCCGACCGCGATGACCGTCGCCGGAAATCGCATGCCGCCCAGTTCGGCGCGCAGCGTGCTGTTGCCGGTGCGGGTGCCGTGCGCGGACGTGCGACGGCCGTCGAGCTCGAGCTCGTAGCCGCCGGTCGCGCCGTTTGCGCGGTTCGCATCGTTCGAATAGCCGACCGCGACCGCCGTTTCCACCGCGGCATGGCGGAAGACCAGCGTGCGGCGCAGCGACGCGTTCAGCCGCCAGCCGTCGCGCAGATGCCAGGGCGAATGCGGGTCGGCGTGCGCCGCGGCGGCCTCGCGTGCGGATTCTTCCTCGCGCAGCAGCTCGGCGAGCGCCGCGACGAGATAGACCTCGGACGGTGCGCCGCCGTCTTGCGGAAACAGGTACGGCCGCTCGCGCTCGATGAGCCCGGTGTCCAGATCGGCACCGGCGAACGCCGGACAGGCCACCAGCCGCGACAGGAAATCGACGTTGGTCGCCACGCCGACCACGCGAACCTGCGCGAGCGACTGCAGCATGCGGGCGCAGGCGCGTTCGCGGGCGTCTTCCGCACCGCCGTCCCAGACGATCAGCTTGGCGATCATCGGATCGTAGTGCGGCGTGATCTCGTCGCCCTGTTCGACGCCGGTGTCGATGCGCACGTTGATCGATTCGGCCGGCTGCGCGAAGTGGATCAGCCGTCCGGTGGAGGGCAGGAAATCCCTGGACGGATCCTCGGCATAGACGCGCGCCTCGATCGCATGGCCGTGGATCGCGAGCTGCTCCTGCGCGAGCGGCAGCGGTTCTCCCGAGGCGATGCGCAACTGCCACTCGACGAGATCGAGCCCGGTGATCATCTCGGTGACCGGATGCTCGACCTGCAGCCTGGTGTTCATTTCCATGAAGAAGAACGAGCCGTCCCGCTGGACGATGAACTCGACGGTGCCCGCGCCGACATAGCCGACCGCCTTCGCCGCCTCGACCGCGGCCCTTCCCATCGCGGCGCGCCGCTGCGCCGTCATGCCGGGCGCGGGCGCTTCCTCGAGCACTTTCTGATGGCGGCGCTGCACCGAGCAGTCGCGCTCGAACAGGTGCACGCAGTTGCCGCGGCTGTCGGCGAAGATCTGGACCTCGATGTGGCGCGCTCGCTCGACATGGCGCTCGATCAGCACGCGGTCGTCGCCGAAGCTCGAAGCCGCCTCGCGCCGGCACGATGCGAGCGCCGCGTCGAACGCCGCCGGTTCCCGAACGACGCGCATGCCCTTGCCGCCGCCGCCTGCCACGGCTTTGATCAGCAGCGGATAACCGATGCGCCCGGCCTGCTCGGCGAGGAAGTCCGCATCCTGGTTTTCGCCGTGATAGCCCGGCACCACCGGCACGCCCGCGCGCTCCATCAGCGCCTTGGCGGCGCTCTTGGAACCCATCGCACGCATCGCGGCGGCCGGCGGGCCGATGAAGGCGAGTCCCGCTTCGGCGCACGCCTGCGCGAAGTCCGCGTTCTCGGACAGGAAGCCATAGCCCGGATGGATGGCCTGGGCGCCGGTCGCCTCGGCCGCGTCGAGGATGCGCTGCGCGACGAGATAGCTCTCGCGCGCGCTCGCCGCACCGATGCGCACGCCCTCGTCGGCGAGCCGCACGTGGCGCGCCGACGCGTCGGCATCGGAATAGACGGCGACGCAGCGCACGCCGAGCCGGCGCGCGCTGCGCAGGATCCGGCAGGCGATCTCGCCGCGATTGGCGATCAGGATCTTGTCGAACATTCAGTCGCGTGCCAGCCAGGACGGCTTGCGCTTGTCGAGGAACGCGGACATGCCCTCCCTGCCCTCGTCACTGGCTCGCACGCGTGCGATGCGCGCCGCCGTGTCCTCGACGAGCTCGTCGGTGACCGGCCGACCGGCCACCGCACGGATCAGCGCCTTGCACTCGCCGAGCGCCCGCGGGCCGTTGGCGAGCAGCGCATCGACGAGTTCGCCGAGCGCCTCGTCGAGCTCGGCCTCGCCCGGAACGATCTCGTGCAGCAGGCCGATCCGGTACGCCTCGGCGGCGGACAGCCGCTCGGCGGTGAGCAGGTAGCGGCGCGCCTTGCGCGCACCGATCGCCGCGAGGACATAGGGGCTGATGACGGCGGGGATGATGCCGAGCTTCACTTCGGTGAGCGCGAACTGCGCATCATAGGTCGCGATCGCGATGTCGCAGGCCGCGATCAGGCCCACGCCGCCACCGTAGGCCGGCCCCTGCACCCGCGCGAGCGTCGGCTTGCCGAGCTCGTCGAGCGTGCGCAGCAACCGGGCCAGATCGAGGGTGTCGCGCCGGGCCTGTTCGGCGCCGTAGCCTGCGGCGCGTTTCATCCAGTTGAGGTCGGCGCCCGCGCAGAAGCTCCTGCCCCGCGAGCCCAGGACCACGACGCGCACGGCGGCATCGGCGTCCATGTCCGAGAGCGCCGCGGTCAGCTCGCGGATCAGCACGTCGTCGAAGGCATTGTGCCGTTCGGGCCGGTTCAGCGTGATCAGTCCCACGCCCGCGTCGATCTCCGTCAGGATGGTCTCGCTCATCACCTCGCTCCTCACATGCGGAACACGCCGAACCGGCTGGCCTCGACCGGCGCGCCGAGCGCGGCCGATAGCGCCAGCGCGAGCACGCGCCGGGTCTGCGCCGGGTCGATGATGCCGTCATCCCACAGGCGCGCCGTCGCGTAATAGGGATGGCCCTGGGTTTCGTACTGCGCGCGGATCGGCGCCTTGAAGGCCGCTTCCTCTTCCTTCGGCCAGGCCTTTCCCGATGCCTCCATCGCATCGCGGCGAACCTGCGCGAGCACGCTCGCGGCCTGCTCTCCGCCCATCACCGAGATGCGCGCGTTCGGCCACATCCACAGGAAGCGCGGGGCGTAGGCGCGCCCGCACATGCCGTAGTTGCCCGCGCCGTAGGAGCCGCCGAGGATCACGGTGAATTTCGGCACGCGTGCGCAGGCCACCGCGGTCACCATCTTGGCGCCGTCCTTCGCGATGCCGCCGTTCTCGTATTTCCTGCCGACCATGAAGCCGGTGATGTTCTGCAGGAACAGCAGCGGGATGCCGCGCTGCGCGGCCAGCTCGACGAAATGCGCGCCCTTCTGCGCGGACTCGGAGAACAGGATCCCGTTGTTGGCGAGAATGCCGACGGGATATCCGTGGATGCGCGCGAAGCCGCTGACCAGCGTCGCGCCGTAGCGCGGCTTGAATTCGTCGAGCCGCGAGCCGTCGACGATGCGGGCGATGACCTCGCGCACGTCGTAGGTCTTGCGCGCATCGGCGGGAACGACGCCGTAGAGCTCGCAGGGATCGCAGGCCGGCTCCTCGGGCACGGCGACGTCGATCGATACGCGCTTGCGCAGATTCAGGTTCGCGACGATGCGCCGGCACAGGTGCAGCGCGTGCAGGTCGTTCTCGGCGAAATGGTCGGCCACGCCGGAGATGCGCGTGTGCACGTCGGCACCGCCGAGGTCTTCCGCGCTGACCACCTCGCCGGTGGCGGCCCGCACCAGCGGCGGCCCGCCGAGGAAGATCGTGCCCTGGTTGCGCACGATGACCGCCTCGTCGGACATCGCCGGCACGTAGGCGCCGCCTGCGGTGCACGAGCCCATCACCACGGCGATCTGCGCGATGCCGGCCGCCGACAGGTTCGCCTGGTTGTAGAAGATGCGGCCGAAGTGATCGCGGTCGGGAAACACCTCGTCCTGCGTGGGCAGGTTCGCACCGCCCGAGTCGACCAGGTAGATGCACGGCAGCCGGTTCTGGGCGGCGATCTCCTGCGCGCGCAGGTGCTTCTTGACCGTCATCGGGAAGTAGCTGCCGCCTTTGACCGTGGCATCGTTGGCGACGATCATGCACTCGAGGCCGCATACGCGCCCGATGCCGGTGATCACCCCGGCGCAGGCGACCTCGTTGCGGTACATCCCCCACGCGGCCAGCGGGGACAGTTCGAGGAACGCGGCGCCCGGATCGAGCAGCGCGTCGATGCGATCGCGCGCAAGCAGCTTGCCGCGCGCGACATGCTTGCGGCGCGCCGCCTCGGGGCCGCCCGGCGCGACCTGCGCGGTCTTCTCGCGCAGGTCCTCGACCAGCGCGCGCATCGCGGCGGCATTCGCACGGAAATCCGCCGATCGCGGATCGATCCGCGTCGTCAGCACGCTCATGCGCACGCGCCGGCATGCGCCGGCCGCCCGAAGCCCGTCGTTCGACCCATGGCGCCGGCCCGTACGGTGCGAGTCCCGCGGCTCACACGAGCGCGCGGCCGATGACCAGCCGCTGGATGTCGCTCGCGCCCTCGTAGATCTGCGTCACGCGCACGTCGCGATAGATGCGCTCGACGGGGAAGTCCGCGACATAGCCGTAGCCGCCGTGGATCTGGATCGCATCCGAACAGGTCTTCTCCGCGATCTCGGAGGCGAACAGCTTGGCCATCGAGGCCTCCTTCAGGCACGGCCGGCCCGCGTCGCGCAGCGCCGCCGCATGCAGCGTGAGCTGGCGCGCCGCCTCGATCCGGGTCGCCATGTCGGCGAGCCGGAAATTCACCGCCTGGTGCTCGATGATCGGCTTGCCGAAGGCTTCGCGCTGTTTCGCGTAGGCGAGCGCGGCATCGAAGGCCGAGCGCGCCATGCCCACCGATTGCGCGGCGATGCCGATGCGGCCCGCCTCGAGGTTGGCAAGCGCGATCCGGTAACCCTCGCCCCGCGCCCCGAGCAGGTTTCCGGCCGGGATGCGGCAGTGCTCGAACAGGATCTGCGCGGTGTCCGAGGCGTGCTGGCCCATCTTCTCCTCGACGCGTGCGACGACATAGCCCGGTGTGCGGGTCTCAACGATGAAGCACGAGATGCCCTTCTTGCCCAGCTCGCGGTCGGTGACCGCGAAGACGATCGCCACGTCGGCGTTCTTGCCCGAAGTGATGAACTGCTTGACGCCATCGAGCACCCATTCGTCGCCGTCCCTGACCGCCGTGGTCCGGATCGCCGCGGCGTCCGAGCCGACATGGGGCTCGGTCAGGCAGAAACAGCCGAGTCGTTCGCCGCGCGCCAGCGGCCTGAGGTATCGCTCCTTCTGTTCGTCCGTGCCGAAGGCGAGCAGCGGTCCGCACACCACCGAATTGTTGACGCTCAGAATCGTCGAGGTGGCTCCGTCGCCCGCGGCGATCTCCTCCAGTGCGAGCGCGAGCGACACGTAGTCCATGCCTGCGCCGCCCCAGCGTTCCGGCACCACCATGCCGAAGGCGCCCAGCGCCGCGAGCTCCGCGAGCGCCTCGCGCGGGAAGCTGGCGCGCTTGTCCCACTGGGCGGCAAACGGTGCGAGACGCTCGCGCGCAAACTCGCGCATCGCATCGCGGACCATCCGTTGTTCCTGCGTCAGCAGCATGTCGTCATGCCCGCGATCTACGTCGATGCACGTCAAGCCAGCTCGATCGCCAGTGCGGTGGCCTCGCCGCCGCCGATGCACAGGCTGGCGATGCCGCGCTTGCCGCCGAGCTTTCGCAGCGCACCGATCAGCGTGACGACGATCCGCGCGCCCGACGCGCCGATCGGGTGCCCCAGCGCGCAGGCGCCCCCGTGCACATTGACCTGGTCGTGCGGCAGGCCGTGCTCGCGCATCGCGGCCATCGTCACCACCGCGAACGCCTCGTTGATCTCGTACAGATCGACGCCCGAAGCGCTCCATCCGGTACGCTCGTACAGCTTGCGGATCGCGCCCACCGGTGCGGTGGTAAACCACGCCGGTTCCTGCGCGAAGGTGCTGTGCGCGACGATCCTCGCCAGCGGGGCCAATCCCAGCTCGTCCGCGGTCGAGCGGCGCATCAGCACCATCGCGGCCGCGCCGTCGGAGATCGAGCTGGAGTTGGCGGCCGTCACGCTGCCGTCCTTCCTGAAGGCGGGCTTGAGCGTGGGGATCTTGTCGATCTGCGCCTTGAACGGCAGCTCGTCGTGCTCGACGACGGTGTCGCCCTTCCTGCCGGTGACGGTGACCGGCACGGTCTCCCACGCGAACGAGCCGTCGGTATTCGCCTTCCGCGCGCGCATCGTCGAGGTGATCGAGAACTCGTCCTGCTGGGCGCGCGTGAACGCGTATTTCGACGCGCAGTCCTCGGCGAAGGTGCCCATCAGGCGGCCCTTGTCGTAGGCATCCTCGAGCCCGTCGAGGAACATGTGATCGAGGATCTGGCCGTGCCCCATGCGGTAGCCCCCGCGCGCCTTCGGCAGCAGGTAGGGTGCATTGGTCATCGACTCCATGCCCCCGGCCACCATGATGCGGTTGGTGCCGGCGAGCAGCATGTCGTGGGCGAACATCGTCGCACGCATGCCCGAGCCGCACATCTTGTTTACGGTGGTGCAGCCGGCCGCGAGCGGCAGTCCCGCGCCGAGCGAGGCCTGACGCGCAGGCGCCTGCCCCTGTCCGGCGGGCAGCACGCAGCCCATGATCACTTCATCGACCTGTTCGGGGCGAATGCCCGCGCGCTCGACGGCGGCGCGGATCGCGGCCGAGCCGAGCTGGGCGCAGGTCAGGCTGCCGAACACGCCCTGGAAACCTCCCAGCGGTGTGCGGGCGGCGGAAACGATGACTACGGGATCGTTGCTCATCTGAGGGACTCCGTTCAGGTTTGACAATCCTGCCAGGGCAGGTCATAGACTACCTTGAATCGTTCGCAGCGATCGCGCAGCGGCTGCGGCAGCGCGCATGCCTTGCGCGCGCCGGTATCGATGAACACGCCGGTGAGCAGCGTCAGCGCCGCGATCTCGTCGGTCGCGGCATTGCGCATCTCATGCACGAAACGCACGGACCTGCCGCTGGTGCCGAGGATGCCGGAGCGCACCGTCACGATGTCACCGGCATGCAGCTCGCGCCGGTATGCGATGCGCTGATCGACCGCGGCCATGCCGCGGCGGTTCTCGCGCAGATAGCCCGGCGTCATGCCGAGCATCGAAAAGAAGTTCCAGGTTCCCTCGTCGAACTTGCCGACGTACCACATGACGTTCATGTGGCCCATGTGATCGCAGTGCCAGGGATAGACCGTGCCGCGATAGCTCTCGACGAGGGCGTCCATCATCGCTTCTGCGCGAACAGCGCCCGCGCCTTTTCGGCCACCTCGGGCGGGAAGGCTCGCGACTTGCGCGCTTGCGGGTCCAGGCACACGACCGTGAACTCGCACGTCGCGCAGACCTCGCCCGTGTCCGTGTTCCACAGCTCGTGGCGAAAGCGCAGCACCTTCTCGCGCAGCTCCAGCATGTGGCTGCGAACCGCGACGGTATCGCCGGGGTACAGCTCCTTCAGGTAGCCGATGTTCTGCTGCACGGCCGCCAGATGGACGGCGCCGCTGCGCAATACGGTGGCGGTCAGCCCGAGCATCGCATAGAACTGCCAGCAGGCCTGCTCGAACAGCTCGCAGTACGCGCGCACGTTGATGTGGCCCATGTGATCGCGCTGCCACTCATGTAGCGTGCCTCGCGCGGTCTCGACCATCACAGCGTCTCCGAGAACAGCTCGCGGCCGATCAGCATGCGGCGGATCTCCGAGGTCCCCGCGCCGATCTCGTAGAGCTTCGCATCGCGCCACAGCCTGCCGGTCGGATACTCGTTGATGTAGCCATTGCCGCCCAGCGCCTGGATCGCCTCGCCGGCCATCCAGGTGGCCTTCTCGGCCGCGTACAGGATCGCGCCGGCGGCGTCCTTGCGCAGCGTGCGCGCGTGAGCGCTGCGGTCGCACGCACGCGCCACCGCATAGACGTAGGCGCGGCACGCGTTGAAGGTCGTGTACATGTCGGCGAGCTTGGCCTGCATGAGCTGGAATTCTCCGATCGGCTGGCCGAACTGCTTTCGCTCATGCACGTAGGGGATCACCACGTCGAGGCATGCCGCCATGATGCCGAGCGGTCCGCCCGCGAGCACCGTGCGCTCGTAGTCGAGCCCGCTCATCAGCACGCGCACGCCCTCGCCGGGCCGGCCCAGCACGTTGTCCTCCGGAACCTCGCAGTCCCGGAACACCAGCTCGCAGGTATTGGAGCCGCGCATGCCGAGCTTGTCGAGTTTCTGCGCCGTCGAGAACCCCTCGAATCCCTTCTCGATCACGAAAGCGGTGATGCCGCGCGCACCGGCCTGCGGATCGGTCTTCGCATAGACCACCAGCGTGTCCGCGTCCGGACCGTTGGTGATCCACATCTTGTTGCCGTTGAGCACATAGCGATCGCCGCGCCGCTCGGCGCGCGTGCGCATCGACACGACGTCGGAGCCGGAACCGGGTTCGGACATCGCGAGCGCGCCCACATGCTCCCCGGAGATCAGCGAGGGCAGATACTTGCGTTTCTGCGCTTCGCTGCCGTTGCGCCGGATCTGGTTCACGCACAGGTTCGAGTGCGCCCCGTAGGACAGGCCGACCGCGGCCGAGGCGCGCGAGACCTCCTCCATCGCGACGACGTGCGCCAGGTAGCCCATGCCGGCGCCGCCCCAGTCCTCCTCCACCGAGATGCCCAGCAGTCCGAGTCCGCCGAGCTTGCGCCACAGGTCCATCGGAAACCGGTTGTCACGGTCGATCTGGGCCGCGCGCGGTGCGATCTCGGTGGCGGCAAAGCCGCGCACGGACTCGCGCAGCATGTCGATCGTCTCGCCGAGGTCGAAGTCTAGCGTCGGATGGTTCATGACGGATTCTCCTTGCGCCGGATGTCGCGGTCGTCGGGCCTGCCGTGCAGCGTGATCAGCGTCTGCTGCATGCTCGCGCAGTGTATCGTGCGCGAATCGCGGATCACATAGACTTCGCCGCGCGTGATCACCAGCGTGCGTCCCGGCTTGATCACCTCACCCTGGGCGATCAGCATCTGGCCATCCGCCGGTGCGAGCAGGTTGAGCTTGTACTCGACGGTCAGCACCGAGGCGTGCGCCGGCATCAGCGTATAACCGGCATAACCTCCGGCGTTGTCGATGATCGCACCGACGATGCCCGCCTGAAAATAGCCGTGCTGCTGCGTGAGCTCCTCGCGGTAGGGCAGCCGGATCTCGCACCAGCCGGGCGCAAGCTGGCCGAGCTCGGCGCCGAGGAAGGCCATGACCTTCTGCCGGGCGAAACTCGCCCGCACCCGTTGCGCATAATCCGGATCGGATGCCTGAAAGCGTTCGGGCGGATGCCTCACCGATTTCCTCCTGGAGTTCGCGGGGTTCGCGCCGGCGGGAACAGTCCCGGCAGCCTGGATTGTGGTTGACGTTAACGTTAACGTCAAGCCCCGTCGCGACGGCCGCCGCGCGACGGGCCATCCCGACGGGTGCGCTGAGACGGCCCCGATCCGACGGCGCCAATCCCGAGCATCACGCCGCACTCGATTCGCGCGTGCCGCGTCGCGCGGCCCGGGTCGATGCCCCCTTGCCGCGTTTGTCGAGCAGCTCCCGGCACTGGCGCTCGAAGGCGTCGATCTCGGCGAGGATCTCGCGGATGTCCTCGCGCTGCTGCTCGAGCTGCGCCTTGCGTCGCGTCAGGGCCGCCAGAAACTTGTACAGCTGCGCGGTCTCGTCCGGGGCGTTGTCGTACAGGTCGATCATCTCGCGGATCTCGGCGAGCGACAGCCCGAGCCGCTTGCCGCGCAAGGTGAGCTTGAGCCGCGTGCGATCGCGCTTGGAGTAGATGCGTGCCTGGCCCACCCGCCGCGGGGCGAGCAGGCCCTGATCCTCGTAGTGGCGTATGGTGCGCGGCGTGATGCCGAATTCGCGCGCCAGCTCGGAGATCGAATGCGTGTGTTCGGCGCTCACGGTTGTCGGGTGAAGCGGGCGTCGGTGACGCCGAAAGGGATGCTGCAACGCAGCAGGTGCGGTAAAATCAACATTTGATGCTTGGAAGGTGCCGCGTCCGGTCGGCCCGCAATCGCTCGGTCTCGAAACCGGATTATCCACGAGGACGCGCGAGGATGGCGAATCGATTTGCGGGCGGATCGGCACGAGGGCTGCGAGCCGGCGCCGGTGCCCGCGGGCGGGCAGTGCGGACGGCGGGATGCCGCGAAGCGCCCGCCGCAGCGCGTGGTCGCGCAGGGGCGGCAGCCGGATAATCGAGGTCGAAGGGAGGAATCGACGTGAATACCGCTCCCGCGCAACGCGCCGGGCATTCGCCGGAACTGGCCTATGCGGCGGCCGCACACCCGCAGCCCGGCGAGATGCCGCAGCTCGCACCGGGCGTGCGCTGGCTGCGTATGCCGCTGCCATTCGTGCTCGATCACATCAACCTGTGGCTGCTCGAGGACGGCAACGGCTGGGCGCTCGTCGATACCGGAATCGGCATGCCCGAGGTGCAGGAAACCTGGACCGCGCTGCTCGCCGGGCTCGACCGCCCGATCACGCGCATCGTCGTGACCCATTGCCACCCCGACCACCTCGGTCTGGCGCAATGGCTGATGGCACGCACCGGTGCGCCGCTGTACCTGACCGAGGCCGAGATGCTCACCGCGCAGGCGTGGTGGCACCAGCTGCCCGGTCACAATGTCGCGGCGATGGTCGAGCTGTTCCGCCGCCACGGGCTGGATGCCGCGCGGTGCGATGCGCTCACGGAGCGCGGCCCCGCCTATCGCCGGCGCGTGCCCGAACTGCCCGGAACCTACCGGCGGCTCCTCGACGGCGACACGCTCGAAATCGGCGGCCATGCGTGGCGGGTCATCACCGGCTACGGGCACTCGCCCGAGCATGCCTCGCTTTCCTGCGCCGGGCTCGGCGTGCTGATCGCAGGCGACATGGTGCTGCCGCGCATCACGACCAATGTCAGCGTACTGGCCTCGACGCCGCACGACGACCCGCTGCGCCGCTATCTCGCCTCGCTGTCGCGCTTCGATCCGCTGAGCGCCGACACGCTGGTGCTGCCCTCGCACGGGCGGCCGTTCCGCGCCTTGCGCACGCGCATCGCCCAGTTGCGCGAGCATCACCGCGAACGCTGCGCCGCGCTCGAGGCGGCGTGCAGCGAACCGGCAAGCGCCGCCGAGCTGCTGCCGGTGCTCTTTTCGCGCTCGCTCGACACCCATCAGGTCATGTTCGCGATGGGCGAGGCGCTCGCGCACCTGAACTACCTGGAACATGCCGGGAAGCTCGTCCGCCGGGAAGATGCCGCCGGCATGGTCCGCTATCTGCGGCCATCGAGATGATCGCGGCAGCGCACGCGGCGGTTTCGGCACGGCCGCGAGAAGCGTGTCGCACGCTGCCGCGCCGCGTCCACGGTAGGCTCGATCCGACCGACCCGAAGAGGAAATCGAACCGATGAACAGCCCGACCCCGCAACCGGCGCCTTCCGCGCTGCCCGACCCGAACGACATCGCCAGGACCTACGCGGAGGTCGCCCAGCGGGCCTCGCGGCTGATCCACGATCATGTACGCCGGCAGATCGCGCGCGGCATGACCCCGCCCGCCGACGAGCTGGGCATCGCGCAGGCCTTCCTGGACATGATGACGAAGCTGCTCGCCAACCCCTACAAGCTGGCCCAGGCGCAGATGAACCTCGTCTGGGATTATTTCTCGCTGTGGCAGCATTCGATGTCGCGGCTGATGGGCCTTCGCACCAGCCCGGTGGCCGCGCCGAAGAAGGGCGACGCGCGCTTCCGCGACGAGCAGTGGGAGGGGCACTTCCTGTTCGACTTCATCAAGCAGTCCTACCTGATCACCGCCCGCAATATCCACAACGTCGTCAGCAGCGTCGATGGGCTGGACGAGAACACCAGGAAAAAGGTCGATTTCTTCACGCGGCAGTATGTCGATGCGCTCTCGCCGACGAATTTCGTGCTGACCAACCCGGAAGTCTTCCGCGAGACGGTCAAGAGCCACGGCCGCAACCTGCTCAAGGGTTTCAACAACCTGCTGCGCGACATCGAGGAGGGCGACGGCCAGCTGCGCGTGAAGATGACCGATCCGGCCGCCTTCGAGCTGGGCAGGAACGTCGCGGTCACGCCGGGCAAGGTGGTGTTCCAGAACGAGCTGATCCAGCTGCTGCAGTTCAATCCGACGACGCAGCAGCAGTACCGCCGGCCGCTGCTGATCATTCCGCCGTGGATCAACAAGTACTACATCCTCGATCTGCGCCAGAGCAACTCGTTCATCAAGTGGGCGACCGACCAGGGCCACAGCGTCTTCGTGATCTCGTGGGTCAATCCGGATGAGCGGCTCGCCGAGAAGGGCTTCGACGATTACCTCACCGAAGGTGCGCTCGCCGCGCTCGATGCCGTGTGCCGGCAAACCGGCGAGGACCGCGTGAACCTGATCGGCTACTGCCTGGGCGGCACGCTGCTCGGGGCGACCGCTGCCTACAATGCCGCGAAAGGCGACCCGCGCATCGCATCGGCAACCTTCTTCGTGTCGCTGCTCGACTTCTCGATCCCCGGCGAGCTCGGCGTGTTCATCGACGAGCAGCAGGTCGCGAACCTCGAGAAGAAGATGTCGAGCCGAGGCTACCTCGAAGGCTCGGAGAT
The DNA here is from genome assembly GCA_037440385.1 of Rhodocyclales bacterium. GTDB lineage: Bacteria > Pseudomonadota > Gammaproteobacteria > Burkholderiales > Rhodocyclaceae > CG2-30-68-42. The sequence continues at coordinate 55,217 of JBBIUI010000004.1, forward strand.
GGCCTCCACCTTCAACCTGCTGCGCGCGAATGACCTGATCTGGTCGTTCGTCGTCAACAACTACCTGATGGGCAAGGATCCGTTCCCGTTCGACCTGCTGTACTGGAATTCGGATTCCACGCGCATGCCCTACCGGATGCACAGTTTCTATCTGCGCAACATGTACATGAAGAACCTGCTGCGGGAGCCCGGCGGCATCGAGCTCGATGGGGTGCCGATCGATCTGGCGAAGATCGAGGTGCCCGCATACTTCATCTCGACGATCGAGGACCACATCGCGCCGTGGAAGAGCACTTATCTCGGCGCGGCGCGGCTATCGGGCCCGGTGCGCTTCGTGCTCGGCGGCTCGGGACACATTGCCGGCATCGTCAATCCGCCCGCGGCGAACAAGTACGGCTACTGGATCCACCCGGCCGCGAAGCTGCCCGACACACCCGAGCGATGGTTCGAGGGCGCCAGCCAGCAGCCCGGATCGTGGTGGAACGACTGGCAGCGATGGATCGCCGCGCTCGATGGCGCGGATCGCGTCCCCGCGCGCGATCCGGCCCGCGGCCGGCTCGAGGCGATCGAGGATGCGCCCGGCTCGTACGCCAGGTTCCGCCTCGACGCGAAGCGATGAGCGCGTGCGCGCGAGTGCGGCCGGCATGACCGCAGCCTTGCCGAGCCACGTGCTGACGCTGTCCTGCCCGGACCGTCCGGGGATCGTGTTCCACGTCTGCGGCTTTCTGCTCGATCGCGGCGGCAACATCCTCGAGGCCGACCAGTTCTCGGACCCCGAGACCGGCCTGTTCTTCATGCGGGTGCGCTTCTCGATCGCCCGCGCCGAGTTCGATCACGCGCGGCTCGAACGGGAATTCGGCGAACTGGCCGGGCGTTTCTCGATCGCGTGGCGCATCCACGACAACGCGGTCGCGCCGAAGCTGCTGATCCTCGTGTCGCGCCACGGCCATTGCCTGAACGACCTGCTCTACCGCTACCGCACCGGCTGGCTGCGGGTGGAGATCCCGGCCATCGTGTCCAATCACATGGATTTCTACCGGCTCGCGGCGTCCTACGACATCCCGTTCTTCCATCTGCCGGTCGAGGACGGCAACCGGGAACGGCAGGAGGCGAAGCTGATGGAGCTGGTGCGCGACAAGGGCATCGATCTGGTCGTGCTGGCGCGCTACATGCAGATCCTGTCACCCGGCCTGTGCGCGCAACTGGCCGGCCGCGCGATCAACATCCATCACTCCTTCCTGCCCAGCTTCAAGGGCGCCCGGCCCTACCATCAGGCACATCGGCGCGGGGTCAAGCTGATCGGCGCCACCGCGCATTTCGTCACCGCGAACCTCGATGAGGGACCGATCATCGAGCAGGACGCCGCGCGCGTCGATCACACGATGAGCCCGGAGGATCTGGCGGCGATCGGGCGGGATGCCGAATGCATGGTGCTCGCGCGCGCCGTCAAGTGGTACAGCGAACACCGCGTCATGCTCAACGGCGCGAAGACCGTCGTGTTCCGCTAGCCTGCGTTGCGCGGGCGGCGGCCAGCACCGCGAGCCCGGCCGCGAGCAGCAGTGCATCGGCCGGCTCGGGTACGGCCTGCACGGTCCAGCTCACCGTCTGCTCCAGGCTGGAACTGTCCGCGCGCACCCATCCCGCGACCGGATCGAAACCGGTCGGATCGAACGCGCGCACGCTGACCGTATGGGTGCCGGGCGCATAGCCGAGATCGGCCAGCCGGAAAGTGGCCGCATTCGCTCCCGCGACCCGCGCGCCATCGACATACCACTCAAGCTCGATCACCGCGGGGTCGATCTGATCGACCCACAGCGTCGCGGTATCCGGCACCGGTGCCGCATTGTCCAGCCACGCATCGAGCGGGTCGACCAGCGCATACAGGTCGAGGACGATCTTCTCGCGCGCCACCGCGTCGAAGGGCTGCCCCAACGTGCGCATCGCGGAGTTCGACGACGGGCGATACAGGCCGCTGTCGTAATAACGCGCGCCCTGGTAGGCGCCGATGACGCCGATGCCGGGCTGATCGTAGCCGAGCCAGCGCGACCACTTCGCACCGGTGGGATCGGCGGTCACGTTGACCTCGTCCGGTTCCAGGCCGGCATAGGGGCCGGGAATGCCGCCGTATTCATCGGCCAGTCCGCTGAAGGAATGTCCGGTCTCGTGCAGCGCGATCTCGTGGCTCGCGGCATTGCCGCCCGCGTACACCGCGAGAGGACCCCCGGAGCCGCCGTAGCGGCTGTCATTGACCGTCACGAATTTCATCTGCGCGATGAGACCGGTGCCCGCGAGCGCCGCATCGAGCGCCGCTCCGGCCTTCGTGCCATCTATCGTCAGCAGCCGCTCGGTGACGCCGTCGCCGTAGTAGGTCGCATCCAGTGCGGTATCGCGGAAGATTCCCAGCGGCGGCACGTCGGCCCCCGACTCGTTCGAGACGACATCGGCCCGGAACACGTTGAAGTAGCCGCGGTAACGGTAGAACGGATCGCGGCCGGGCGCAAACATGTAATCGACATAGGACGCGACGTCGGCCGCGTAGACGCCGTTCGCGATGTCGCTGCTCGTGTAGCCGTCGCCGAGGAACACGACATCGACGCGGTTCGCCGACGGGCCGCCGGCGACGAGCCCGCGCATCGACGCGAGCGCGGTGCTACCCCAGGCCGCCAGCGCGGCCGCGAGCAGGGCCGTGGCGAGGTTGCGTGCGTAGCCGGACATCCGTCCTCCCTGTCAAGCGTCGGCGCCGCGAGCGAAACGCGACGCCGGGGTTCCCGAACCCGGCGAACGGGCCGCGGCGCAGACGACGAGACCGCCCGTGAAGGCGGTCTCGAGGCTGCCGCGCCGGTCAGCCGCGCCGCCGGCGAGCCGCCAGGACGCCCAGCATCGCGACACCGACCAGCGCGAGCGAGCCCGGCTCCGGAACGCCCGGCGGCGGCGGGGGCGGCGGCGTGCCGGGGCTGTGCGTGCCGCCCAGCGTCGCGATCTTGACGTAGTCGTGGTTGCTCGAGCTCGAACCGTTCGTACAACCGTTCGAGTTCGTCGATCCGCTGAAGTCGGTGCACCCGGCCGACGAGAAAGTCGAGTTGTACGCGGTGATCAGCCAGTAGCGCGACTCCTTGTTCGACGCATTGACGGCTCTCGTGCTGGTGCTCAGATCGGCGTAGTTGCCGATGACCTCCCAGCCCTTGCCAGCACCGTCGTTGTCGTCGAGTTGGGCAAACGTGAAGCCGCCGGGGGCTGCGTACGGCTGCGTGGTGCTGGTGTAGGCGAGCAGGCTGATGTCGGAATCATTGCTGGTCCAGCCCAGCCTGATGCTGCCGAGCGCGATCGAGGTGCCGAAATCGAACAGGATCGCATCGTAGCGCCCGTTGTTGTCCATCGAATGCTCGGGGCTGCCGCCTTCACCCGGATCCTCCCCGGAGGCCGCATCACGGTTGGTGACGCCCAGGCCTCCGCTGTAGCTGCCCAGGTATGCGGTCTCGATGGAACGTGGACTGCTCGACGAGGTGTCGCTCCATGCCGAAGCGGTCGCAGTGACCGACGGGCCGCCCGATGGCACCGAACTCGAATCCGTGGTCGAGCGGGTGTTCCCGTTGCCGCTGCCCGAGGACGTACAACCGGACGAGCAGGTGAAATCCCAGGAATACGAATAGGTCGTCGCCTGCGCCGGAGCGCCCGCCAGCCAGGCACCGATTCCCAGTATCGCCGCACAGAGCATGTTCCGTTTCATGGTCAGGTCCTCGTCAATACTCGCGTCGCGCGCGTCGCAACACTTGTCGGTTCAATCCAAGCAAATCCCGGTCCATCAATATTCGGTCCATTCAAAACAACGAGTTGCAACATGCTACGGCAGGACGTACGGCCTGAGCGTAAAAATTCCCGACATTCGCCGGGCGTCATGATCCCGCGAGCTGCTGCATCAGCCTGCGTGCTTCGTCCGCGTGTTGCATCGTTCGGCCGGGCTTGAGCGCTTCGGCGAGTTCCTGCCGGGCCTCCTCGCGCCGGCCGGCTTTCGCCAGCGCAACCGCCAGGTGATAACGGATTTCGCCGTTGTTCGGACTGCGCAAGCTGGCCTCGCGCAGCTGGCGCAGCCCCGCGTCGACCTTGCCCTGCGCGAGCAGCGTCCATCCATAGGTGTCGATGAAATCCGGCTCGTTCGGGTTCATCCGGAAGGCCTTTTCCGCGATGGCCAGTGCGCCCGCATCGCCGAGCTCGTTCATCGCCCACGCGAGGTTGTTGAGCAACCCGGCATCCTCTCCCTGCTGCCGGATCGCCTTCTCCAGCACCGAGCGCGCCGCCTTGAAATTGCCCGCGCGCAGGTAGGCGGTGGCGAGGATGCGCAGTCCCATCGGCTGCTGCGGGTTCGCCCGTACCCAGCCCTCGAGGAATTCGATGCCCTTGGACACATTGCCCGACAGCGCCCACGCGTGGAACAGGCGCGCAGCGGTTTCGTGGTCGGCGCGCTTCGCCAGCGCGGCCCGGTAGTCGGCGATCGCCTCCGCATACTGCTTCTTCGCGAGGGCGACGTCGCCCAGCAGGCGCGGTCCGACATCGAGATTCGGGTGCTGGCCGGCGAGGTTCCTCGCCCGCTGCTCGGCCTTGCCGGTATCGCCGCGCGCGAGCTCGATCTCGGCCAGTTCGACCTGGGCCGGCACGTAGTCCGGCTTGGCCGACAGCGCCTTCTCCAGGCTGTAGGCGGCCCCTGCGGTATTTCCGGCCGAACGTTGCAGCCGGGCGATGCGCACCTGCGCGGGCGCGTCGTATTCGGCCAGCACCGTCATGCGGTCGAACACGCTGCGTGCGGATTTCGGCAGCCCCGCGGCGACGCTGGCCCGGCCCAGCGCGGAGAGCACCGCGAGGTTGTCCGGATTCAGCCCGTCGAGCTCCTTGGCGAGTGCGAGCGCCTTGTCGGTGCTGCCCGCGCGCAGGTGCAGATCCACCGCAGCGATGCCTGCGCGCACGTCCTTGCGATCGAGCGCCCGGATCTTTTCCAGCCATTCCATCGCCTGTGCGCGACGGCCGGTCGCGTCCTCCACGCCGGCGAGCTCGAACATCGCCTGCGTGTTCTTCGGCTGCTCGCGCAGGATCGCCTGGAAGCGCTCGCGCGCGGCCTGCGGCCTGCCCTCGGCGAGATCCAGCTTGCCGAGGTTGAGCCGCGCGGCGACGAAGTTGGGCTCGAGCGAGATCGTCCGCTCGTAGGCGGTTCGGGCGCCCTTGCGGTCTCCGGCGGCGGCGCGCGCCACCGCCAGCAGGTTGTACACGGCGGCCGTTCGCGGCTCGCGCTTCGCCATCTGCTGCGCGATCTCGACCGCCTTGTCCGGCTCCCCCTTTTTCATGTACAGGATCGCCAGCGCATAGCCCGCGCGGCCCTGCCCCGGGTTTTTCCGGTAGACGCGTTCGAGCTGCTCCATCGCGGCATCGGTGCGACCGGCGCTCATCAGGCTGAACCCGAGCGAGCTCTCCAGTGCGGGTGGGGCATTGCCCGCCTGCGTCGCGCGCTCCAGGTAGGCGGTGGCACGGTTGTGATTGCCCCGGGCGGTGTAGGCGGCAGCAAGCATCGACAGGATCTGGGGGTCGTTCGCGGAGAGCTTCTCCGCCGGCTCCAGCATCGAGATCGCCTGCGCGGTATTGCCCTCGGCCAGCAGGATGGACGCCAGCAGCTTGCGCGCGCCGGCGTGGCGGGGGTTCTGCCTGACGTAGCTCTCGAAGTGCCCCTTGGCCTTCTCCGGCTGATTCAGGCCGTGATGGGCGAGCCCGCCCAGCAGCAGGAGCTGCGGCTTGCGGTTGAGCAGCTCCGGCGGCAGGGGATCGATGAATTTCGTCACTTCGACGAGCAGCGCACGGGATTCCTTGACCCTGCCCTGTTTGGAAGCGAGCACTGCGGAAAGGTAATTGGCGCGCGGCTCCAGCGGATGGAGCTTGCGCAGTTCGGCGAGGTCGACGGCCGCCTCCGCCTCGCGTGCGAGATCGAGCAGCAAACCGGCCCGCGCGATGCGTGCGTCCAGGTAGCCGGGATCGAGCTTCAGCGCGGCCGAGTACGCTTCGTGGGCCGCCCGCGCATTCCCGGCCACATGCTGGACCGAGCCGCTCGCGTACCAGGCCGGAGCATGGCCGGGCGCCAGCCTGATCGCTTCGTCGGCGGACTTGACGGCAGCCTGCAGGTTGCCCGCATGCAGCATCAGCATCGCGTGCGATGTCGCGACCGGGCCCGAGCGGGGATCGAGCCGGCGGGCTTCGTCCAGGATTTCGAGGGCCTCCTTCGATCTGCCCAGCTCGGAGTACGCCCCCGCGCGCAGCAACAGGATTTCGAGTCGTTGCGGCGCCGCCAGCCCCTCGCCGGTAGCGTTCTCCAGCAGGTGCTGGTACTTGCCCTGGTCGAACCACGCCTGCGCGAGCGGCACGGCCACGACGGAACGGTCGACGCCGAGCCGGATCGCCTGGTTGAAGGCGACCTCGGCCGGCCCCGGCTCGCCCTGGCGCAGATGGCCGCGGCCCAGCAGTACGTAGGCGGGCAGCAGCCTGGCGTCCTGCTGCAGGGCGTTCTTGAGCTGGATGATCGCGCCCGCGGTGTCGTTCTTCTCGAAACGAACGAGGGCGTCCTCGTAGAAGCGCGCGGCCTTGTCGGCTTCGGCTCCGGCGTCGAACGGCAGCAGCGCGCCAGCCAGCAGCGCCGCGATCAGGAGCCGGCGGGGACTTGTGCTCATGGGATGTACGGGTGACATCGTGGGAAGTCTAGACCGGGCTCCGGTGCGCGCACGCGAAGCAGGTCACGTTCGCGCCGTCGATCACGCTCTCGGCGCGGGGCACGCTCGCGTCGCTCGGACCGAAGCGAAGTCCCGCCGGCGGGCGGCGCGGTGTGCGAGGCTCAGCCGATGGCGAGCCGCTCGCGCAACCGCGCGAGGTCGCGCAGCCCGGCGATGGCGCGGCTGCCGTACCACGACGTCATTTCGCCGTCGATGAGCTCGACCGGCTTGCCGGCGAGCCGGTCCATCCTCGCGATGTCTGCCACGTCGCGCGCGCGGAAGCGATAAGGCTCGCTCGGCAGCAGCACACGCTCGACCTGCCCGAGCCACGGCTCGTCGAGCCGCAGCACCGGATAGCGCGCATCGGCCGCCTCCGGCAGGCTGTCCCAGCCGGCGGCGGCCATCGTGGCCGAGATGTAGGTATCGCGCGCGATGCCGATCCAGGGATCGCGCCACACGAGGTAGAGCACCCGCTGGCGCGCGAGCCTCGCCGCCACCTCGTGCAGCGCGCCGAGCGATTCGCGCGCGAGGGCGGCGAGCCGCAACGCCTGCCGCTCGCAGCCGAAGATGGCGCCGAACAGCGCATACAGCGCCAGGTTGTCCTCGGGTCGCAGCGGATGCGTGACGATCACATGCGGCACGAACGTGGCCATCTGCGCCACGTCCTCGCGCCGGTTCTCGTCGATGTTGACGATCAGGTGCGTGGGCGAGAGCGCGCGCACCCGATCGATCTTCACGTCCTTGGTCCCGCCGACCTTGGGAACGTGCCGCAGCGCCTCGCGCGGATGCACGCAGAAGCCGGTACGCCCGACGAGCTTTGCGCCCAGCCCCAGCTCGCACACGAGCTCCGTCAGGCTCGGCACCAGGCTGACGATGCGCACGCGGCCGGTGGCGGGCGCATGCCGCGTACCGGCCGCATCGACGAGCGGCGATTCGGGTGATGCGCGCCCCGGCAGGCGGTGCGTCACGGCGGCAGGCCGCGCGGCTTGCGGCCCGCGCGTTCGAACAGCGGATCGAAGATCGCGTCGGGCAGCATCCGCAGCAGCTTCGCGACGATCGCCATCTGCCAGGGCACGACCGCGTAGCGGTCCGCGCGCGCGATCACCCTCGCGATGCGCCTCGCGGCCTCGCCGGCCGACAGCAGGAAGGGCATCGGATAGGGGTTGCCCGCGGTCATCGGCGTGGCGATGTAACCCGGCACGACCGTGACCACGCGCACGCCCGCCGGCCGCAATTCCAGCCGCAGGCTTTCGAGGTAGGTGATCGCGGCGGACTTCGAAGCGCAGTAAGCGCCTGCTCCGGCGAGCCCGCGAATGCCCGCCACCGAGGCGATGCCTGCCAGCGTGCCGCGGCGCGCCTCACACATCGCAGCGACGAAGGGATGGAAGCTGTGTACGAGCCCGAGGACGTTGGTGTGCATCACGCGGGCGAATGCCGCGAGGTCTTCCGGCTGCCCGGTCAGCGTGCCAACCGACACCCCGGCATTGGCGATGACGAGATCCGGAGCCCCTGCGCGCTCGAGGAAGTCGCGCCCCGCCCGCTGCATGGCGGCGGCATCGCACACGTCGGCGGGATAGACGAGCGTCCGGCCGGGCAGCCTCGCGGCCAGCTCGCGCAGCGGGCCGGCATGCCGGGCGACCAGACCGAGGATCGCTCCCCGGCCGGCGTAATGATCGGCGAGCGCGCGGCCCAGTCCGCCGGACGCGCCGGTCAGGAAGACCTTCTGCGCCATCGGCCGGCGAGGCGCACCGTCGCGGGCGCCCGCCTACTTCCTGCCGCGCTCCGCGCGCACCTGTACGATGAGCTGGTCGACGACTGCCATCATCGCCTCGTGCGTGCCGGCCAGGCTGCCGGTGGCGAGATACCTGCCGTCGACGATCAGCGACGGAACGCCCTCGATGCGCGAGGCGCGGGTGAGCTGCTTGGCGCGTTCGAGCTTTCCACGCACCGCGAACGACGCGTAGGTCTCCTGGAACTTCCTGCGATCGACGCCGTGCTTCTCCAGCCAGGCGGCCATCACCTTCTCGTCGCTGTGCAGCGGCACGCGCTCCTTGTGGACGGCATCGAACACCGCACGGTGCAGCCGCTCGAGCTGGCCGAGCGCATCGAGCGAGTAGAACAGCTTCGCGCCCGGTTCCCATTCGGCGCGGAAGATCGCCGGCACGCGACGGTACGCCGCGTCGGCGGGCAGCTTCGCGAGCCAGCGGGCGAGCAGGGGCTCGAGGTCGAAGCAGTGCGGGCAGCCGTACCAGAAGAACTCGAGCACTTCGATCTTCGCGCCCGACTCGGTGGCGAGCGGCTGGGCGAGCCGCACGTAGTCGCGCGTGGGCACCAGCGCCGCATGCGCGAGCCGGCCCGTCGCGGCGAGCAGGCTCGATGCCGTGCACACCGCCAGGAAATGCCTGCGATTCGTCATCGTTACCGTCTCCTCAGTTGCCTACCTTGACCACGCTGGCCTCGATTCCGTTCGCAGACAGCGTGGCACGCACATGGTTCATGTCCTCGGGTTTGGCGAACGGCCCGAGGCGCACCCGGTGCAGGGTTCCGCGATCGGGCAGGATCACCTGCTGGACACTCGCCTCGATCCCCATCAACGCCAGACGCGCCTTCAGGTTGTCCGCATCGGCGGGGTCCTGGAACGCGCCCAGCTGCAGGAACAGCTCGGGCGCCGGCGCGGGCTTGGGTTCGCCGGCCGGAGCTGGAACCGCGTCCTCGCCGCCGGGCAGGATCTTGTAGAAATCGAAGCGCGGCTTCTCGATCGGCTTGTCGCCCGGCTTGCCGGGCAGCGCGATCGGTTCCTGCGCGGACGGGCTCGCCGGCGGCGCCGGCTTGGGCTCCGAGCGCTTCTCCTTCTCGGCCTCCGGACCGAACAGCCGTTCCTGGAATGGCACCGGCGTCTTGTTGATGTACCACGCGATGCCGAATGCGACGAGCACGCCGATGACCAGACCGAGGAACAGGCCGGCGAGCATGCCTCCGCGGGCGCGTCCCGGAATGCCCTGCGATCGATCGTGGACCCGCATCGCCGTCGCCCCGCGCTACATCGATTCGGGTGCGCCGACGCCGAGCAGGCGCAGGCCGTTCGCCAGCACGGTGCGCACCGCCGCCGCGAGCGCGAGCCGGGCGCACCGCTCGCCCTCGTCCTCGACCAGAATGCGTTCGGCATTGTAGTACGCGTGGAAATCCGCAGCGAGCTCGCGCAGATAAAACGCGATCGCGTGGGGCGCGTACTCGCGCGCCGCGTCCTCCACGACCTGCGGAAAATCGCCGAGCCGGCGCGCGAGCGCCAGTTCGCGCTCCGAGGAAAGCGCCGCGGGATCGGCCTCGCGCAGGCTGCGCGGATCGCCGCCCCATTGCGCCAGTACCGAGCACACGCGCGCATGGGCGTACTGCACGTAATACACCGGATTGTCGCTGCTGCGGCGCTTGGCGAGATCGAGATCGAAGTCCAGGTGTTGATCGGACTTGCGCAGCATGTAAAAGAAACGCGCGGCGTCGTTGCCCACTTCCTCGCGCAGCTCCCGCAGCGTGACGAACTGTCCGGCGCGCGTGCTCATCGAGGTCTTCTGGCCGTTGCGATACAGCACCGCGAACTGCACCAGCGCGACGTCGAGCCGGCCGGGATCGAGCCCGAGCGCGCCGATCGCCGCCTTCATGCGCGCGACGTAGCCGTGGTGATCCGCTCCCCACACGTCGATGATCCGGTCGAAGCCGCGCTCGTACTTGTTCAGGTGATAGGCGATGTCGGAGGCGAAATAGGTGTACTGGCCGTTCTCCCGCTGGACCACCCGGTCCTTCTCGTCGCCGAAGCTCGCGGCGCGAAACCATCTGGCCCCGTCCTGCACGTAGAGGTGGCCGTTCCGGTCCAGCGTCGCGAGCGCGCGCTCGACCAGGCCGGTGTCGAACAGCGAACGCTCCGAGAACCACTCGTCGAAGTGCACGCCGAACTCGGCCAGATCCTCGCGCGTGTCCCCGAGCTGTTCGGTGAGGGCGAACTGGTGGATGTAGGCATAGTCGTCGCCCAGCAGCCGCTTCGCATTGTCGATCAGCGCGTCGAGATGCGCCTCGCGCCGGGCCTGCGCATCGGGATCGTCGCGCTGCGCATCGGGCAGTCCGGGCGTGCCGGCGCAGATCTGCGCGGCGCTGCGAACGAAGCGCGCACCGTGCGCCTCGCCGATCCGCGCGGCCATGTCGCGGACATATCCGCCCCGGTAGGCGTTGGGCGGAAACTCGATTTCCACGCCGCGCAGCGCGAGATAGCGCAGCCAGGTCGACAGCGCCAGGATGTCCATCTGGCGGCCGGCATCATTGACGTAGAACTCCCGCACCACGCGATAGCCCGCGAATTCGAGCACGTTCGCGAGGCTCGCGCCGTACGCCGCACCGCGTCCGTGGCCCACGTGCAGCGGCCCGGTCGGATTGGCGGAAACGAATTCGACCAGCACGCGCGCGCTGCGACCGACATCCACGCGGCCGTAATCGGGGCCGAGCTCGCCCACTCGGCGGACGACCTCGCGTTTCGCCGCGGCGCTCAGGAAGAAATTCACGAACCCCGCGCCGGCGACTTCGACCCGCTCGATGAGCGGCGAGGGCGCGATCTCCGCCGCGATCATTGCGGCGAGCTGGCGCGGCGACTTGCGCAGCGTGCGGGCGAGCGGCATCGCGAGGCCGGCCGCATAGTCGCCGTGCGCGGCCTGCCTGGGACGCTCGAGCACGATCGGCAGATCGCGCGCGCCCGGCGCCACGCTGGCGAGCGCGCGGCGCAAAGCCGCGGTGATTTCGGTTTTCGGATCGGCTGCCATCGGGGATCGCCGGACAGGGCAGCGCATTATACCGGAGCGCGACGAGGGCTTTTTTCGGCACGGCCCTTCCCGGCGGGGCGCGATGGGGTACATTCGCGCATTCGCTGCTGAGGCCCCTGCCCACCGTGCGCTTCTTCCGGCTGATCAGGATCATCGCGGTGAGCCTGCGTTTCGGGCTCGACGAACTCGTGTTCGAGCTCGAGCCGAGCGGCTTGCTGCTGCGGGCCTCGCGCCTCGCGTTCTTCTGGCGCCGTCTCGACGAGTCGCCCGCGGTGCGCCTGCGCCTCGCGCTCGAGGCGCTCGGGCCGATCTTCGTCAAGTTCGGCCAGGTGCTCTCGACCCGCCGCGACCTGCTTCCGCCGGAATTCGCCGACGAGCTGGCCAGGCTGCAGGATCGCGTTCCGCCGTTTGCCTCGGAGCTCGCGGTCGCCCAGCTCGAGCGCTGCTACGGCAGGCCGATCGACCAGGTGTTCAAGTCCTTCCAGCGCGAACCGGTCGCAAGCGCCTCGGTGGCGCAGGTGCACCTCGCGGTGCTGCACGACGGCACCGAGGTCGCCGTCAAGATCCTGCGTCCGGGCATCGAGGCCGTGATCGCCAACGACATCGCGCTGCAGGACAGTGCCGCGTGGCTGCTGGAGCGGCTGTGGCCCGACGGCAGGCGGCTGAAGCCGCGGCAGGTCGTCGCCGAATTCGCGCGACATCTCGATGACGAGCTCGACCTGATGCGCGAGGCGGCGAACTGCTCGCAACTGCGGCGCAATTTCCTCGACTCCCCGCTGCTCGCCGTGCCCGAGGTGTACTGGGACTACTGCGGCCACTCGGTGATGGTGATGCAGCGCATGTACGGCACGCCGGTCAGCCAGGTCGAGCGGCTGCGCGCGCAGGGAGTCGACATCCCCAAGCTCGCGCGGGCCGGCGTCGAGATCTTCTTCACGCAGGTGTTCCGCGACGGTTTCTTCCATGCCGACATGCATCCGGGCAACATCTTCGTGACCTCGACCGGCCAGTATGTCGCGCTCGATTTCGGCATCATGGGCACGCTGACCGAGGCCGACACGAACTTCCTCGCGCAGAACTTCCTCGCCTTCTTCCAGCGCGACTACCGCAAGGTCGCGCAGGCGCACATCGACGCCGGCTGGGCGCCGCGCGACACACGCGCGGACGAGTTCGAGGGCGCGATCCGCGCGGTGTGCGAGCCGATCTTCGACAAGCCGCTGAAGGAGATCGAATTCGGCCGCACGCTGCTGCGGCTGTTCCAGACCTCGCGCCGGTTCAACATCGAGATCCAGCCGCAGCTCGTGATGCTGCAAAAGACGCTGCTCAACATCGAGGGGCTGGGCCGCCAGCTCGACCCCGAGCTCGATCTGTGGACGACCGCCAAGCCGTTCCTCGAGCGCTGGATGAACGCGCGCATCGGCCTGCAAGGCTTTCTGAAGAACGTGGAAACGGAAGCGCCGAACTGGGCCGCGATCGTGCCGGAGATCCCGCGGCTGCTGCACCATGCGCTCGCGCAGCCGCGCGCGCCGATGCGCGACGAGGCGCTCGCCCGGATCGCATCGGGCCAGAAGCGGCAGAACCGGCTGCTCGCGGGGATGCTCGCGGTGCTCGTCGCGCTGCTGGCGATCGAGCTGGCGCACCTGGCC